>SKTZ01000001.1 GCA_007122335.1 Bacillota bacterium | reverse complement strand
TGTTCCAAGTTCCCCTCTCGGCTTCCTTTAGACACCACCGTTGCCGGTGATGCCCTTGCCTACGGGTTATCTTCCTGCTGGTTAGGTGATGAGGATTTCTTTCAACCCTCCGGCTTAGCAGACATGCCGGGCACACAAAAAACCGTTGAGTTTAGTAAACTCCACGGTTTTTTCTTTTATCTTCACTTGAAGTTTTTTTAACCAAAAATCCGGTATCCCAAAAAGCAAATAATTTGTTTAAAAGAATTTTTTGCTTATTAGTTGTAAACCTCAATATTCTTCTGCCCTAAATTCGTTGAAAACTCAGGCCCAATATTATTACCGACTTTAAGAAAGAATGAGCCCAATCGGGCAATGATCAGAGCCGTAAACTTCCGGAAGGATATAGGCATCTTTTAATCTATTCTTTAGGTTTTCACTAACAATAAAATAATCAATACGCCAGCCAACATTCCTTTCCCGGGCTCTTGTTTTGAGGTCCCACCAGGAATAATTTTCTCCTTCCTGGTTGAAAACCCGAAAGGTATCTATAAATCCAGTTTCTAATAGCTCATCTATCCATTCTCTTTCTTCAGGAAGAAACCCCGAAGTTTTTTCATTTTCCCTGGGCCTGGCCAGATCTATTTCCTTATGGGCTGTATTTACATCCCCACAAATAATAATCTTTTCTCCGTTTTTCTTCATTTTCCCTACTTTTCCCAGGAAAGATTCATAGAAATCCATTTTATAACGAAGCCTTTCCCGGGAAGCTTTCCCATTGGGAAAATATATATTAAAAAGAACAAAGTCAGGATAGCGGGCAAAAATTATTCTGCCCTCGTCGTCAAAACTATTATCCCCAAAAGAATATTCTACTTTAATAGGTTCCTGCCGGGAGTATAAAGCCACTCCGCTATATCCTTTTCTTTCCGCCTTGGAAAAATATGAATGAAAGCCCGGGATATTTTTAATTTTTTCCGAGAGCTGTTCTTCCCAGGCCTTTGTTTCCTGCAGACAAATAATATCCGCCTTATTTTTATAAACCCAGTCCCAGTACCCCTTCCTTTCAACAGCCCGAACCCCGTTTACGTTCCAGGAAATCAATTCCATCGAATTCCTCCTCGTTCGAAAAATAGTGGCAAAAATTTTTCTAGCGCCTACTCTTTCTAATTTCCCTTTAGAAAGGATCTAACCCTTTTTATTTTCTCCTATAACTTGGGAAAAAATCCCCGACAATTCCTCAATACAGGAAATTCTGGACTGCATATTTTCGTATCTGTTTTCCCTGTCAAGTAAAATGGATTTCATCCCCAATTCTTTGGGTCCAGAATAATCGCAGGAAAAGTTATCCCCGACAAAAACCACTTCATCCGGTTTCGCCCCTGCTTTTTTCAAAGCTTCTTCATAAATTTTGGGATGAGGCTTTTTCCAGCCCATCCCGATAGATGTCACTAGAAAGGAAAAGAAACTGATTAATTCATGTGTTTCCAAAAGTTCTCTGACGCCCCCCGGCTTTTTAAAATTAGAAACTATACCCAGGGAAAAATTTTCTTGAATGAATCTGAGGACCCGGGGCAATTCTTTTTTTACATAGCAGTTCTTTTTGTAATTTACCCAGTAATTTCCCTGAAGTTTTCTGGAAAGGATTTTTACTTGTTGGACCGTTTCAACTCCAGGAAGCCTGCTTACAATTAAGTCAAAACGCTCTTCCAGCCCATATTCCTTGTATGGTCCATATTTTTCTTCCAGCATTCGAGTGGCAATCATATACTCATCGAAAAATTCAGAAAACCCGTTCCAGAAATTTTCGATTTTTGAACCCCAAAAAGCCCATAATGCATATAGCCTCTGGTCAGGAACCTTTTTTACCTCAATTATGGTTTCCATGCAGTCGAAAAAGACCCATTTTATTTTTGCCACAGAAGTTGCCCTCCTGAAATTTCTACGTCCCTATTATTCAAGGACAATAAAGTCCTTAATTCTCTCAAGCGTTCCAGGCCCAATTCCTCTAACTTTTTTAATTTCTTCATAACTGGAAAAAGAACCATGGATCTCTCTATACTCAACAATCCTTTCTGCGAGGACTTCCCCAATTCCCGGTAAATCTTTCAGTTCTGCAGGAGAGCTCTCGTTAATATTGATTAGGTCTTCTTTTTCTGTTTCTTTTGCCCTTTCCGTTTCCTTTTCTACCCAGTATTCCTCACCGTCAGTTTTGATTACAATATTCCCATGCAGGTCATTTCTAAATATTTCCGTACCCTCCTCTGCCAACCCTTCTTTCACCTCGGGGTGAGGGTGCCCAAATCGATTATCCTCACCAACCTGGACTACTCCCACTTCCGGAGACACTTCCTCCAGAAAAAAAGGATTTGTGGAGGTCCTGCTCCCGTGATGACCAACTTTCAGGATAGTTGTTTCCAAGGGAAGCCCCGATTCTATCATTTCTCTCTCTGCCTCTTTTTCGGCATCACCTGTAAAAAGAAAAGAAACCTCACCATATTCCAGGCGCAAAACTATTGAAGCATTGTTGATACTATACTCTTCAACATTTTCTCCGGGATGTAAAACCAGGAAATCAAGGTCTCCAATTGTTATTTCATCACCTCTCCTGGGTGTTGCATAGGGTATCTCCAGTTCATAAATCAATTCCAAGTAGTTCTCATAAGTTTGGGTCGTATGAACTCTCCCACTATCATAAATTTTTTGAACATTAAAATTTTTCATTACCGCAGGGAGTCCCCCGATGTGGTCCGCATGGGGATGGGTTGAAAAAATTGCATCCAGGGTGCTCACTTCCTGGTCCTCTAAATATGATACCAGGGTTTCCCCAACCGAGTTCCACCTATCCCCACCATCAATCAAAACAAAAGCCTCCTGGCTTTCAATTAAAATTGCATCTCCCTGGCCAACATCAATAAAATGAACAAAAAGTTTTTCAGCAAAAAGTTCCACAGAAAAAACAAGAGTGAGGAGTAGAAAACCAAGTAAAAATATGCTGATTCGCTTCATTACTTTTTCCCTCCTCTAATTTTTTTGCCTTCTTCGATAAAATTCTACATTATTTTACATCTCCCCTGTAATTTTTCTGGAAAATTTAGGCCGAAAAACAAAAAAGCCCTCGGAAAACCGAGAGCAAATAAACTTGTTGGCGGGAGCATGTGGGAATCGAACCCACCGCGGACCAACTAGCCCGCCATTGGATTTGAAGTCCAAGGGAGACACCAGTCCTCCAACTGCTCCCACAATAAGGTTATTACTTTTCCTTTAACTTGTCAATATTAACTTAAATTTTTTCTGCATTTTCTATTGCTTCCAGGAGTTTCTGATCAAGATCCAGTTTTTCTTCTATTTTTTCAATATCAGTTAGTTCCGGGCGGGTTACAGGGTGAGTTGGGACAAAAACCTGGCAGCAGTCCTCAAAAGGCTGGATCGAGATATCGTATGTCCCTATTTCCTGGGCCCGGTTAATAATTTCCTGCTTATCGAGCCCTATTAAAGGCCGGAGTATCGGACTTTCTGCTAAAACACCCGTGCTATGGAGACTTTCAATGGTCTGACTCGCAACCTGGCCCAGGCTCTCACCGGTAATAATGCTTTTTTCTCCGCTTTTTTTGGCCTGAATATTAGCCAGGCGGATCATCATCCTTCGCATCAGGATTGTCAAATAATCTCCTGGCGCTTCTCGGATCAATTCTTCCTGGATGGGGGTAAAGTTAACGTTATAAAGAGGTCTTTTTAAACCCCATTTTTGCAGGATTTTAACCAGTTCTTTTACCTTCTCCAGGCTGCGTTCATTGGTATATGGATGGCTGGAAAAATGCATTGGCAAAACATCGATGCCCCTCTTAAGCATCATCCAGCCTGCAACAGGGCTGTCAATTCCCCCGGATAACATTAAAATTCCCCTACCCCCGGTTCCAACTGGCAAACCCCCCGGACCCGGTTTATCATCGATGTAAACAAAAGCTTTACTGCGAATTTCTACTCTTACCTTTAACTTTGGCTTGTGAACATCTACCTTTAAGTGCGGAAAGGTTTTTAATAATTTCGCACCAAGATCCCTATTTATTTCCATTGAGTTCAAATAAAATGACTTGTTTGACCGCCTGGTTTCAACCTTAAAGGTAGTTTGAGTTCCCATGTTCATCCCGGAAATCAAATTTTCTGCGGCTGCAGCAATTTCTTCCATGTCCAGATGAACTTCTCGGGCAGGTGAAATTCCAACTAGACCAAAAACCCGCTGCAATTTTTCTACTGCTTCTCTTTCATTTCCATCAGGGTGGAAAAAAAGCCGACCATGGGCTGAAGTTAACTGACCCTTGCCATCTAAGATTCTGCGAATATTTTCCTTCAATTTTTTTATAAAAAAAGAACGATTGTGTCCCTTTAGACCAAGTTCCCCGTATCTTAGCAGGATTAAATCAGACATTGCCCATCACCTTCTCCATTCTTTTAAAAACATTGATTACCCTTCTTGATGCTTCTTGGATTCCTTCGTCAGAAAAATCTTCGGGAAAACTGAACCGAACCGCACCCCGGAGAACCTTTTCTTGGAGACCGAGGGCCTTTAAAACATAACTCACTTCTTCCTTCCTAGTGGAACAGGCCGAACCTGCAGAAACAAAAACGCCTTCTTCAGAAAGAGCCTGGACTAAAACCTGGGCTGGAAATCCCGGGAAGGATAGGTTCAAAATATGGGGAACTCCCTCTCCCTCCTCAGGGCCAACCCTTTTTAACTTCGGCAATTGTTTTTTTAATTCTTTATAGAAACTTTCCTTAACTTTCTCCAACGAACTCATTTTCCCCCGGGGGGGTAGCAGAGTTACTGCGATTCCCATTCCCACAATCCCAGGAGTATTTTCAGTTCCCGAGCGCAACCCATCTTCCTGCCCGCCACCCTGGAGCAAAGGCTTCAATAATTCAGGTCTCCTGATAAAAAGGGCTCCCACACCTTTGGGGCCACCCATTTTATGGGCACTCAGGGTGAGAGCGTCAACCCTAAGTTTCTGAACATCAAGGGGGATTCTTCCCCAGGCCTGAACTGCATCGGTATGGATTAAAGCCTGGGGTGCTTTTTCCCGGGTTATTTTAATAATCTCTTCCAGTTTTTGAATTGTCCCTATTTCATTATTTACCATGGCAATACTGATAAGCCTGGTATCCAGAGTTAATTTTTTCTCTAACTCAGTCAAATTTATATATCCGCAGGAATCGACTCCAAGGTAATCTACTTCCTGGCCTTGTCTTTCAAGTTCCCGAAAGACTTCCAGAACGGAGGGATGTTCAATTTGAGCTGTAACGGAGTGCCCTCCAGGTTTATTTAGACCGGATAAAGCAAGGTTATTAGCTTCAGTTCCTCCCGAAGCAAAAATAATTTGATTTTCTCTTGCTTTAATACTTTTAGCAACCCGGGTTCGGGCTTTTTTCACCTCTTTTTCAGCCTTTACGCCAAGGCCATGGAGTGAAGAGGGATTACCAAATTCTGCGGTCATCATCTTTTTTACTGCTTCCGCTACTTCCGGCTTAACGGGGGTGGTTGCGGCAGCATCTAGATAAATACCTTCCATCAGGTTAACCCCCTTTACTAAAAAAGGCCCCTAATAGGGCCCTACATTTGAATTTTTGGTACCCTTGGCAGGAATCGAACCTGCGCACCTGGATCCGGAGTCCAGTGCTCTATCCACTGAGCTACAAGGGCACCTTACTCTTTATATAGTTTGGCACAATTAAGTTTAAATGTCAAGGGTTCCGTAGGATACCGGGTTTTAGAACTCCATGGCCGAAACAAATCTTTCCTGGAATTCAGGTTTTACCGATAACTCAACATATCGGGTCAATTCCTTGATTTTTTTGGCCTGTCTTTCCAGGTTTTTATTAAGCAAAGCAAGCTTGGCTCCCGCTCCAGCAGCATTCCCGATCCGGAGGACTTTTTCTTCCAGTTCAGCAGGAATCATTTTAATTTCAGCAGCACTGCTTGGATTCAGATAATTACCAAAACCACCTGCCAGAAAAACAGTTCCAATTTGTTCGTAATCAAGTCCAACTTCTTCAACCAGGATGCTAATCCCTGCAGCAATAGCGCCTTTGGCCAGTTGAACTTCGCGGATATCTTTTTGCGTAAGGATAATATCTTTTCCTGAAGCGCTTTCTTCAGATCCCACAACCCGAAAAGCGGGATTCCCATTGTTTTCGGTCATTAAACTTTTTTGCCAGGAAGTCATCTCCTCCAGGGGATAAAATGCTCCAGTCGGTTTAATAAAGTTTAATCGGCATAACTCGGCCACAATATCCAGCAGTCCGGATCCACAGATCCCTCTGGCTGGTTTATCCTCAACAGTTTTGTAATAGGCCTTTCCTTCATTTTCAAGGTTGAGTTCCGATACTGCTCCGGTTGTTCCTGCCATGCCAAAGGTTATATTGGCACCCTCAAAGGCAGGCCCTGCTGCAGTTGAGCAGGCTACAATTCCCTTTTTATTTCCCAGAACAATTTCCCCATTGGTGCCAATATCAATCAGCATGTTAGAAACACTTTTCAGGGTATGAAATTTAACGGCCAGCATATCGGCAATAACATCAGCGCCGATATAGCCAGAAATTGAAGGCAGCAGGTGAACCTCTCCCCGGGGATTTGCTTCGAGTTTTAGCTCTGCAGGACTAAACCTTAATGCATCACTGAATACAGGGATGTAGGGTATCCGGGCGATGGAATCCGCATTAATCCCAGCAAGGGTATGCAGCATTATGGTATTACCAACCACTACGGTTTTAACAATACTCTCATTTTCAATTCCATTTCTTGAGCAAATTTCAGAAATAGACCTATTAATGCCCTCCAAAAGGACATTCTGGAGTTCACCTAACCCACTTTTATGCTGAATGCTGTGGTTGACCCGGGAAATTACGTCGGCACCATAACGGCGTTGGGGATTATAAAAAGTTTTGACATCAACTTCTTCTCCGGTTTTCAAATCCATCAGGTAAACCACAACAACCGTGGTCCCAATATCCACGGCCAGCCCAAACAATTCTTTTGTTGTGTCACCTGCTTCAACGCCAACTATAACCCCTTCCCGGGACAAAACGGTAAAGGGTTTCTTTTTATTTACATGGTCAAGTTCCTTAAGGCCCATCAGAGATATATCAACCGTATCCAGTTCGTCATGAACCCTTCGGACAAAATCCCGGGGATCTTCTAGAACCGGTTTTTCCAGATGAATACAGGCCTTTTTAAATTCGGGGGCGAGTTCAGTTTCCGTTACAACCCCAGTTGTGAGCCCGGTAATTTCACCATCTTCATCCAGGACAACTTCCAGTTCTGATTCAACATTGAACTGACAGGAAAGCCGATAACCTTCCTCCAATTCGCGGGGGTCGAGGATCTTGGTATCGGAACGGGAAGGTTCGGGGGGATTATTCTTAATTTTCACCCGACATTTTCCACAGACACCTCGCCCCCCACAAAAAGGATTAATATCAAACCCTTCATCTACAAGTAAATTCATCAGGTTGCTTCCCTTTTCACCCTTAATTTTTGTTTTTTTTCCTTTAGAGGTTACTTCTACTTTGTACTCCAGCGGTGAACCCTCCTAATTTCCCAAGTTATCGGCTTCTACCCATTTCTCCCTCCAGGGCCCGAAATGCCTTGTAGTTGTACAATATTCTAATCAGGTAAGCATAAATGGGAACGCTGATAAACTGGCTGAAAAAATTCGGAACCATGGTTGCCTGGATAGGAATACCAAACAACATCTGCAAAAATACCGGAACCAGAATTACATTGGTTGTCAATTGCCCTACTCCAATTGCGAGAAGAAGCATCCAGATTTTTCTTTTCCCACCCAGAAGGGTGAAAATAATCCATCCGGGAATTATTCCCGTTAAGGCGGCTGTCATTGTGAAATGGGGCATGTAGGCTCCCTGAGGGTTCATGAAGTAGCCAACTACGTCCCCAATTGCTCCCACAGCACCTCCCGCAAGAGGTCCCATGGTCACGCCGGCGATAATAATGGGCAGACCTCCAAAGCCAATTCTAACTCCAGCCACCCCTGCCATGGGGATTTGAATACTCAGAAACCTCTGCAAAACAATTGTCAGAGCAATTAGAAAAGCCAGGTAAACCAGTTTTTTCGTCGGAAATTCTTTCATTTTAAAATCCCCTCTCTTTGGCCAAGCAGATATAATCACCAAAGAGAAGGACTCTTTGGCTAGCGGACGCGGTAACCATACCGCAGCCATTCCCAGATGGCATTTCGTCCTGGGGCAACGTCCCATCCCCAAGCACTACTACGCATGGCACCTACTCTGCCTGGTAAATTAATTTTGTTACAGTTTCTGATTATCAGTTTACATCAAATTTACTATAAATGCAAAAATTAATAATCATTTTCATTTAAAAATCAGGCCAGGTTGTTGATAAAATCCAGAAGTTTTTTATCGATTTCTTTATCCAGGGGGGGAGCTTCATATTCTTCAAGGATTTTTTGATATCTGTTCCGGGCCCGCTTGATAATATCCGGTAATGGGCAATCACTCATGTACCTGTCCCGCATGCTTACATTGGGTTGGCGCAATTCTTTCATGTGGCGGTAGGTATGGTCAGTGGACAAAAAATGTCCGCCGCTACCGACATCGAGAATTGTTTCTTTCCCCAAATATTCATTATCTATTTTGATCCCACCTACATATTCCCTGGCCATGCCACAAATTTCATCGTCCATAACAAATTTTTCAAAACACATGGTCATATAATTTTCCAGAAGTCCTGCCGAGTGCAGGATAAAATTGAAGCCACTGCAAACACTTGTCAGGAAAACCATCATCGATTCATAACCGCTCTGGGCATCAGGAATCAGAGAATCCGTTAAACAACCACCGCCCCGGGAAGGTATGTCATAAAAACGGGCTAACTGGGCTGTTCCGCCAAACATCTTGGCAGTTTCCGGGCTTCCTATTGCCAGATTTCCGGTTTTTAAATCCACGACACTGGAAGCAGATCCGTAAATTACCGGTGCCCCGGGATTAACAAGCTGGGCCAGGGTTATACCTGAAATAATTTCTGTATTCTGTTGAACCAGAGCGGCAGCAATGGTTGATGGTGCTGTAGTTCCGGTCATGCTCAGTGAGGATATTATAGTTGGTTGATTGTAGCGTGCATATACCATGAGAGCTTCGGTCATCCTGTTATCAAACTGCAGGGGACTGTTGGTATTAATTAAAGAAACAAGGACGGGGTGATTTTTCACATAATCTTCTCCCCCGTAAATAATGGCAGCCATTTTAACGCTGTCCAGAGCCTTCTTTGCACCCATTGCACTTCCCATCAGAGCCTTGTCAGTATATTTTACACCGGTGTAAATCATTTTGGCATGCCGGATATTATCGGGAATATCATCGGGTTCAACCAGGACTCCTCCTACCACGTCAATGTTAGTACTATTCCCTGCCAGCTTGGTAAAATCAATATAATCCTGGAAGGTAGAACCCCTTCTTTTACCGGTCTCCATATTCATAACAAAAGGGGATCCATAACCGGGAGCCAAAACAGTATGTTTGCCTCCGATAGTAACCTTCCTATCAGGGTTGCGGGAATACATATTAAAACTTGCTGGAGCAAGTTTAAGCTGCTCTTCGATCATCCTGGCCGGAATATAGACAGTTTTTCCTTCAACCCGGGCTCCATTTTCTTTAAAAAGGTTGCGGGCTTCCTCGTTATGAAAATCCACTCCCTCTTTTTGTAAAACCTCCAGGGAAATTTCATGGATCTTTGCTATTTCCTCCCTACCCATTACGTCCAACGGACCAAGATCGCGGATTATCAAAGGTTAATCCCCCTCACTGATTTTCATCTTTTTTTGTGGAGAGGGTTCCCTAGCGGGAACCCTCTTTTCAATAACCTGGCAAAGTTAATCAAAACTCAGCCGGCATTTGTTCCATTTGCTTTAGGTCAAACACCGGTCCATCCTTACAAACATAATGCCGTCCAATATTACAGCGCCCACACTTGCCAAGGCCGCAGGACATCTTCATTTCCAGGGTAGTAATAATATTCGCAGGATCGATCCCCGAATTTCTCAGCTCTTCTGTAATAAACCGGATCATGATGGGTGGTCCGCAGGTGAAGAAAACAGTATCCGGTTCCTTCAAATCCAGTTCTTCGTTCAATAATTCGTGGGGGTAGCCTACACAATGAACCCAACCCTCACATTCTTCGTCAATGGTATATTTTACTGTAGTATTGGGAGAATTTTCCCAATTGGAAAAATCGTACTTATAAAGCATGTCTTCCGGCGAGCGGAAGGCCAGCAGCATCTGGACTCGCCCATACTGATCACGGTTTTTCTCATCCAGAACAAAATTAATTAAAGATCTCAGTGGAGCCAGCCCAATCCCTCCGGCCAGAAATACAAGGTTTTTCCCCTTGATTTCCTCATAGGGAAAATTATTGCCAAAGGGTCCTCGAACCCCAATCTGATCTCCTTCTTCCATATTGTGGATAGCCTCAGTCACCAGGCCGGTTTCTTTTATTGAAATATCGAAATATTCCTCCTGGGTTGGAGATGAAGCAAAACCAAAAGGCGCCTCTCCAACTCCAAAAACCGTCAGTTCAACAAATTGCCCTGGGAGAAATTTAAACTTTTTCCTTGCCTCCTCCTCGATCAGGCGGACGCGGAAGGTTTTAATATTCAGATTGGACCCGGTTTCCTGTGTTATTTTTACTATCTCTCCCTTGTGGGGTAAAAGGTATTTATCCACTACTCTTCACCCCCTCTTCGTCTTTTAGATATTTTTCAGCGGTTTTTAAAATAACCCGCAAATCAATATTCACCGGACAATGGCTGATGCATCGACCACAGGCCGAGCAGGCCGGAACCCCATCAAAATTATTGGGGTGATAGGAGAATTTATGCATTATTCGCTGCCTTGTCCTCTGTTCCTGGGTTTCGCGTGGATTATGCCCCGAACCATGCTTGGTAAAGAGAGGGAACATGCAGGAATCCCAGGTTCTCCACTTATCAATTTCTTCTTCCCTTTTCTCCCAGAAAAAACCGAAACAAAAGCAGGTCGGGCAATAATAAGTGCAGATCCCGCACCCCAGGCAGTTGGCAGCAACTTCCTTCCAGAAAGGAGCATTAAAAGCTACCAGCTCAGGGAAGGGGATGGGAACACCTATTTCAATCGCCGATTTCTCAAATTCTTCCTGCCAGACTTTTTTCATTTTTTCCAGTTCTTCTGGATCTCCATCGGGAAAATCGGTAAAAAATTTCTCTAATTCACTGTCAGTAACATGAAACCAGATCTTTTCTCCGTCATCGTACATATAAACAGGAACATTTTCATCTTCCAGGGGATTGATCCCCAGGGAGTCGCAAAAACAATTATCCTGCCTTTCACTACAACCAAGACCAAACATTACCGTATTTTCAAGGCGTTTTTGAAAGAAAGTGTCGGTAAAATCATCATCCAGAAAAACGGGTTTGAGAATATCAATTGCCTTCAAATCACAGGAGCGGACCCCGAAAATCAGGGTTTTCCGGTCTCCAGGTTCAACAACCGGTTCACCACTTTTTTCTTCCCCGAGCCTCTCGTTCTGGGGTAGAAAATACTTTTTTGGGGGGGTATCTGGCTGCCGGTTAAGGTGGATTTCACTAAAATCCTCAACCTGATGGTACTCCACCCGCTCCTTTTTGCCGTACTTACGGATTACCGGTGCCACTATTTGGAACTCACGCTTCAGCTCTTCAAGTAATTTTCCCAGTTCATCTTTTTGCAATACTTTTAACACTGCCATTCACCCCCTCCTAATCCAGAAATCCCTGTTCGCTGTCATTAAGCTTATAGGTAGCGAACAAAGTTTTTTCTTCAGGATCGAGACCCGGTTCAAACTGGTAAACTTCTTTTGCAACCCGGTACAGATGCTTGGTTAGAGCCCTCATATTTATCCCCTCGGGACAGGCCTGTTCACAGGCCCCGCAATTAATACATCGCCCGGCCATATGCATGGCCCTCATCAGGTGAAAGGTAAAATTGTCACGTTTCCCAATACTGCCGCCAACCCACTGGGGCTGGTTGCAGTCGACAAAACATTCATCGCATGTGCAGACAAAACAGGCTTCCCGGCAGGCATAACAGCGAATACAGCGGGCAAATTCTTTCTGGAAATATTCAAACCTTTCCTCGCTGGTCATTCCTTCCAGTTCATCCTCTATTGTAACCTCAATTTCTTCTGACCGGGGATCCCCAATCTCTTCATCTGCAACAACAGGATTGCGAACTCCACATTCAGCACAGGCATCGTTCTCTTCCAGTCCCTCGCAGTCATTGATGCCAATTATATATACTTCTTCTCGTTTAATTAATTCTTCCGCAAG
>SKTZ01000117.1 GCA_007122335.1 Bacillota bacterium | reverse complement strand
TCGACAAAGAGGGGTGAAGTCTTTTTATATTAGCTGAAAAGTTTGATGTTTAAAGGGTTTTTAAACTTGAAATTTGCTTAATTATAAAACCTTCTTTTTTTAGACTTTTTTTCATTACCCAAAGGGGTGATTTTTATGGATACAAAGGGCTTTTCAGGAAAATTCTGGTGGGCATCCTTTTCCTAATCTGGTTTTTAATATAAAAAACCCCTTTCTGGAGAAAGGGGCAATATTGGCATTTAGTTTTCTGACATATAATGTTCATCATATTCAACTTCAAAAGCCATTTTATGTTTCGCTTCTTCTGAAGCAAGGCTTTTGAAAACCTTACTCAGGTTCTCATCATCGACAACTTCTGCAAGTCTGGTATAAAGACGATAGGCCGCTTTTTCCCTTTTCATTGCCAGGATCAAAGCGTCACCATAATCCATGTCTTTTTTGGGAGTAACATCAACCAGGTAATCACTCATTTTCATATCGGGAACCTCTTCAACTTTTTTTGCAGATCTTTTCCCTTCTTTTACCTCCAGCAGCCGTTCCTTGTGCTTTTGTTCTTCTCCAGCAAATTCTTTAAAGGATTCCTGCATTGCTGGCCTTTCAACTCGTTTCGCGAGGTAAAGGTAAAAATCCCGAGCCTTTTCTTCTTCCTTAATTGCAAAATCAAGGATCTCGTCAACATTACGGAAATATTTCAACGTATCCCCTCCTTGTTTTTCTATAAATTTTCTATTCAATTAATTCTATTATTATCCTTCTTTTTCAACCAAATTATATCCTTTAAAATAGGAATCCAGACTTTTTTGTAGAACATATTTACACCTGCTTTTTGAGGAGGTAAAAAAACTTGCGAAGGTTTGGAAAAATTTTTAAGGTGATTATATCCATAGTTGGAATACTGGTTTTAGTCAACACTTTCCAGATGGTTAAAAGCGTTTATTTCCCAGAACCCTATACTGACCTGGAAACCTTTTCCCTTTTCGAACCTCCCTTAAACATTGCTCACAGGGGAGCCTCTGGAAACTATCCCGAAAATACTCTGATGGCCTTTGCCCGGGCAATAGAAAAAGGAGCAGATACCCTTGAGCTTGA
Source organism: Bacillota bacterium (assembly GCA_007122335.1). GTDB lineage: Bacteria > Bacillota > Halanaerobiia > B1SED10-174 > B1SED10-174 > T1SED10-26. The sequence goes on along the minus strand of SKTZ01000117.1, from coordinate 11,269 downwards.
TATCTGGCTGACCGAAGATTTCCACCCTGCAGTAATCCACGACAGGACTGTTAATCGAACAACTGACGGGCAGGGTTTTGTTTCTTCTTTTACCAGGGAAGAGATCCAAAAACTGGATGCCGGTTACCGCTTTTCAACTCCGGAAGGAGATTATCCTTTCCGGGGAATGGGGCTTAAGGTTCCCATGCTGGATGAAGTTCTGGAAACCTTTCCGGACATACCTGTAATGATAGAAATAAAAAGACCGGGGATTGCAAGTGCAGAGATTGTCGCCCGGGTTATCGAAGAAGCCAATGCCGAAAACCGGGTTTTCGTTGGGACCATGAACAACTATACAATTGAGCATTTTCGGCGAATTATGCCCGAGGTCCCAACTGCCGCTTCTTTAAAAGAGATCCGCCGGTTTTTCTACTCAGCCCATGTTGGGATGGCCTGGTTTATGAACTGGGATTTTGAAGGACTTTTTGTTCCTCCCCAGATAAACCGCTTCCCCATTCTTACCGCCCCTTTCCTGGCAGGAGCAAGGGCAGGGGGTTATCCCATTTTTCTCTGGACTATAAATGAACCGGATAGAATGGAACGGTTCCTGGAAGCAGGGGTTCATGGAATTATTACCGACTTTCCAGGAATACTAAGGAATATTCTGGATCAAAGGTTTGAATAGGAGGTTATTAAAATCAGGATTGAAATCGATACAAAATATCTCCAGATTGCCCGAAACTTTATTTTAAAAAACCCCAACTTATCAATCCATATTGAGCACACCGATGAAGGACTATATTTAATCTTAGAGGAGAAAAACCTCCCTCCTGAAATCATAAACAAAGTTTGCCTTCACTTTAAATACCTGCAATTTTTCCGCTGGCAGAAGGGTCTTTTAGAAGACGTCTGCTTCTGGGAATTTCCCGAACTTTTTTCAGAACTGGCCCGTGATGCCAAAAATTTAACCAAAGAATTAAATTTTGAGGTCCTGGCACCAGTTGAAGCCAGGGGTTTTATTCTCGGAGGGATTCTTGCGGCAAACTGGAGGTTACCCTTACTCCCAATCCGCAAATATAAAAAATTCTATGCCGATTTCCCAGGCATAAAAACGGACTTCATCTCCTGGAAAGGCCAGGAAGAATCTCTTTTCATTTTCCGGGACAATAGTTGTAAAGGGAAAAAAGTATTAATTATTGACGACCTGGTTGAAACAGGAAATTCCCTTGCAGCTTCAGTTGAAGGGCTTAATTTTTTAGGTTTAGAGACTGCCGGAGCCTTTTACCTTTGCGACGCCAGCGAGGACAGTTTATTAGACAGGTTTTCCTTTCCCATAAAATCCTTTTTGCGGATCAATGGAATTCTGGGAAAAAATTAAACTCTTTACCTTGACAACGCTTTAACAAGAGTATATAATTATTTTTATTACAAATTAAGTGAGGGCAGAAAAATGGCTAATGGTTCCGGTCTTATCCTTTTTAATACCTGGTCCTGGCGTGGCGAAAAACCACGTCTAATTTCATCTGGGTAATTAAAAGGGAAGGAATCCGGGAATTTTATATTTGTTTTATTGGTTTTAACTCCGGTTTTCGCCGGAGTTTTTTTATTTTCAACTTAAAAAGGAGGAACTATAATGGCAACTAAAAAGGAAGAGCTTTTAAGAGAAGGTTTCTTTGGAGACTACGGAGGCAGGTTTGTCCCTCCTCCCCTGGAAAAACCCCTGCAGGAATTAACCGATGCTTTCCAGAGGTTGCGGGAACAACCATCTTTCCAGGAAGAACTGGCTTTTCATCTTAAACATTTTGTGGGCCGCCCCAACCCCCTGTATTTAGCCGAGAGATTAACTGATTATGCCGGTGGTGCTAAAATTTTTCTCAAGCGAGAAGATTTAAACCACACCGGTTCCCACAAAATCAACAATGCAATGGGCCAGGCACTCCTGGCCCGGGAATTGGGTAAAAAAAGATTGATAGCCGAAACAGGAGCCGGTCAGCACGGAGTTGCTACTGCAACTGTAGCCAGCTTCTTTGACCTGGAATGCACCGTATTCATGGGAGCTGAAGATGTAATCCGTCAGCAGATGAACGTTTTCCGAATGGAGCTACTGGGTGCGGAAGTGGTTTCTGTAGAAACTGGAACAAGGACTCTTAAAGATGCTGTTGATAAAGCCCTGGAAACATATGCCGGGGACTTTGAAAACAGTTTCTACCTCCTGGGGTCAGCTGTAGGGCCTCACCCCTATCCAACAATTGTCCGGGACTTCCAGAGTATAATTGGAAGAGAAGCCCGGGAGCAAATTATTGAAGCCACCGGAAAACTCCCCGATTATCTTGTTGCCTGTGTAGGAGGTGGCAGCAACGCAATCGGACTCTTCCATCCTTTCCTCGAGGACGATGGAGTTGCGATAATTGGAGTTGAACCTGCCGGAGAAGGCCTGGGTACCAATCAACACGCCGCTTCCATCAGTCGCGGTTCTCCAGGTATAATTCATGGTTTTAAATGCTACACCCTCCAGGATGAGAAAGGCCAGCCCCTCCCCGTTCATTCCATCGCCCCCGGTTTAGATTACCCGGGCGTGGGACCCGAACACTCCTACTTAAGAGATACCGGAAGAATCAGTTACGAGAGCATAACCGATCGCGAAGCACTGGAAACCTTCCGGCTTTTGAGCAAGGAAGAAGGGATAATTCCCGCCCTGGAAAGCGCCCATGCTGTGGCCTATGCCATTCGTCTTGCAAAAACACTAACACCTGAGAAAACAATAGTAGTAAATCTTTCGGGAAGAGGTGACAAGGACGTGGCCCAGGTAGCCCGCTACGAAGAAGAGGGGCTTTATAAGTAAATTTGTGAGAAAACCGGTTCCAAAAGGAGCCGGTTTTTTTGTTTCCCTAGTTAGCTGGACCATTTGCAGAGTATTTTACCCACCCTTTCCTTCAGACCCTTATTTCCCCGAACACCCGGATTTTTCAATATAAAGGCTATTTGACACTATTTACTACCCTTGTTATCATAGAACTGACTGGTCAGTTCTATGATAAGAAAAAAGGGGTGGAAGGATGAAAACAAAAACCAGCGAGAAATATACGCGGATTATTGAAGCAGGGGTTAATGTATTCACTCGGAAAGGCTTCCACAAGGCCACAGTAGAGGAAGTTGCCCGGGAAGCCGGGGTTGGGAAAGGAACTGTTTATACTTATTTCCAAAACAAAGAAGCTTTATTCCTTGCAATCATTAACGAAGGTATTAATGAAATGGCCCGGGTTGTTGAAGAAACCAGAAATCCAGAGGATAACCCCCGGCAGCAGTTAAAACAATCCATATATTCTATCCTTGATTTTTTTTCTAAACACAGGGAGTTCTGTATTTTCCTGGTCCGGGAACACTTCAGCTATAATCAAAGCATTAAGGAACAGGCGGAAAAATTTCATTCCCGTTATAATACGGTTTTTGGCAAAATACTTCAACAAGGTAAAGAACAGGGTTTGTTCGAATTTGAACACCTTGACACCCTTTCTTCTGGCCTTACCGGAGCTGTTTTTTCGGCAGCTTTTTACTGGTTTATGTTTTCTGATGAATTCCCTATCGAAAAAATCTACCAGACCATTGAAGATCTTTTATTCAAAAACCTCTTGGGAGATTAATTTGAACGGGGGCTTAACCCATGAATAAACTTAAAATCCCATTTATAATATTAGTTTTTATCACCCTTGTCCTCCTCGGAGGCTGGGGTTGGCTTCGCTTTTTCCAAATTCAGGAAGATGTCCAAATTATAGATGAGCTGGAAAAACAGATTGCAGAACTTGAAACAAAAATTTCTCAAGACAGACCTAACGACCAGGAAAGAACTCCTCCCTCCTACGAACCGAACGAAAGGACCCCTCTTTTGGTTTATACCGCCCTCGCTGAAACACCCGACAGAGAAGAAACAATTAACTATGATGGAATTATCCAACCCAGCCGGACAACCTATATATTCCCCAAAAGGCCTGGCGAGGTCAAACAAGTCCTTGTTAAGGAGGGAGAGCGTGTTAAGCAGGGAGATCTCCTCCTGGAAATGGAAACCAGGGAAATCGATAAAAATTTAGAACAGGCTCAGGCAGGTGTTGACGCAGCCCGAGCCCAACTGGAAATGGCCAAAGAAGGGCTGCGGGAAGAAGAAATCAACCAGATCAGAGAAGCGGTAACTCAGGCAGAAACTCAGCTGGAACTGGCTCAATCTTCCTACGAAAGGGTAAAAGCTCTTCATGAAGATGGAATCGTGTCCCAACAGGAATATGAAAAGGCCCGGACTGAAAAAAACCTTGCCCAATCAAATCTGGTAAGCGCCCAAATCAACCTGGACCTGGCCAAAAGTGGGGCTCGGGACCTAGAAATCCAGGCAGCAAGAGCTCAGCTCAGGCAGGCAGAAATCCAACTGGAACTTGCCGAAATGGCTCGGGAAGATGCCAGGATAACCGCTCCTCGAGATGGGGTAATAATCAACCGGGAAGTAGAGCCTGGAGAATTGGTTGGGGAAGCTCAACCTCCCCTTGTCCTCGGTAATTTGAATCCCCTTCACTTACAGATCAATGTTGGAGAACGGGACATCGGAAAACTTGAACCGGGCCAAAAGGCGGAAATTTTCCTTAGAGCCCTCCCGGATTCTAAAATCACTGGGGAAGTAATTCGAGTTTCACCGGTAGCAGACCCTGATAGTCGCCTTTTCACAGCAACAATTGAAATTGCAAATCCCGACCATAACATTCGCCCCGGAATGTACGCCGAGGCAACAGTTTTTATTGACCCCGGACCTGCTTACCCGGTTGTCCCTAAAGAAGCAGTTCATTTTCAAAATGGTAACCCCTACGTCTACACTATTTCCGGAGGAGAAGCAAGCCCCCGACCAGTAGAAATAGGTGCCGAAGAAAATGGCAAACTGGCCATAATTTCCGGCCTCCAACAGAATGAAGAAGTTATCATTCAGGCTGACGGAGAAATTGTCCCCGGAAAAGAAGTTGAAGTTCAGGAGCGTGGTTCACAGTGAACCTTCCAAAATTAGCGGTAAACCGACCGGTTACGGTTATAATGTTGATCTTAATTGCTGTCCTTCTGGGTGGAATTGCTTTGAGTCAGCTCCCCATTGAACTTTTACCGGATATCGACCTTCCCGTTGCAGTGGTTATAACTAATTATGAGGGAGCCGGCCCTGAGGAAATTGAAAATTTGGTTACGAGGCCCCTGGAAGAAGCCCTGCAGACTGTAAGCAATGTAGATACATTAACCTCCTTTTCCCGGGAAGGAGAATCAATGATTCTGATCCAGTTTAACTGGGGAACCAACCTAAACTACGCCGTCCAAAATGTCCGCCAGCAACTCGATCTGGCCCGTGGGATCCTACCCGACGGCGCCGAAGACCCCTTTACAATTGAATACGACCCCACCCAGTTTCCCATCCTGGAATATGGGATAACCGGGGATTTGGACCTTGCTGGGTTACGAGACTTGGTTGAGGATGATATTCAGCCTGCCCTGGAGCGTTTACCAGGTGTTGCTTCTATTGAAGTAAGCGGGGGGCTGGTGAGAGAAATCCAGGTCGACCTCGACCCTACAATGCTGCAAGCATATGGTATTTCCATGGGAGATGTTGTTGAAAGTATCTATGCAGCAAACCTTGATCTGCCTGCAGGAGACATAACTGTTGATAATCAGACCCAGTTTTTGTTGAGGACTCTGGGAGCTTTTGAAGAACTAAACGATCTTCACCAGGTTATTGTCCCCGGAAGAGATGGTGTGTACCGCCTCCAGGATATCGCAGAAATAAATGATGACTACAAAGAGCTTACAGAGTACACCCGAATTGATGGCCTGGACAGCGTTAGCATAGCCGTATATAAAGAAGCTGATGCCAATACTGTAGAAGCTGCAGAAACAGTAAAAGAAGAGCTTGAAACACTGCAGACCGAACTGGGCAATCAGCTTAACTTCTCCGCTATTTCTGATCAGTCCGAGTTTGTTGTCATGTCCATTAATACAGTAACGGTTAATGCCATCGCCGGGGGAATACTGGCAATCATTGTCCTCTTAATATTTCTGGCAAGTCTGGCCCCGACAATTATTATTGCTGTGGCTATCCCCGTTTCAATTGTCACCACCTTCTTTTTGCTCTACAACATCGATATGACCCTGAATATCATGTCCCTGGGAGGCCTGGCCCTGGGGATTGGCATGCTGGTTGATAATGCAATTGTTGTCCTGGAAAATATCTTCCGCCATCGGACCGAAGGAGCCTCGGCAACAGATTCCGCTGTAGGTGGAACCCGGGAAATAATGGCCGCGATAACCACTTCAACCCTGACCACATTGATGGTTTTTATCCCGGTAGTCTTTATTGAGGGGATCGCAAGCCAGATTTTTCAGGACCTTTCAATTACCGTTGCTTTCTCTCTTCTGGTTTCTTTAATGGTTTCAATCACTGTAATTCCCATGCTTTCTTCCCGACTGCTCGCGGGAATTGAACCGGCCCAACTGCAGAAAAGACAACAAGAAAATTTTGTCTCCCGGATCCTCCAGAAAATATCAGCCTTCTACGGCCACCTTCTGGCCAAGACACTACCCCTGCGCTGGTTTATTCTTCCAGCCGGAGTTTTTATTTTAGCACTCAGCCTTTTAATGGTTCCCATCATCGGGACCGAATTCCTCCCCACCCTCGACGAGGGACAGATCAGGGTGAACATTAAAATGCCCCGGGGGACTCCCCATGAACCAACTGACAGGTTAACTCAATCCCTGGAAGAAAAAATTGCAGAAATACCTGAAGTTTCTACTTATCAGACCCGGGTAGGAGAAGGGCGGATGGGAGATGTTTCGCGGATCAGCATTAGCCTTGTAGACCTGGCCCAGAGAGATAGAACTACCCGGGATATCATGGAGGATATTCGGTCCCTCGCGGCAAATTTCGAGGAAGCCGACATCGAGGTTACAGCTGTTTCTACTTTAATGGGTGGTGCAGAAATGGGTGATGCCCCCCTTCAGGTTAACCTTACCGGAGACAATCTGGAAGAAATTGAAGAATTTTCCGAAGAAGTTGTTGCAGCAATCGAGGCGATACAGGGTACCAGAGAAGTTCGTGTTGGAGTTGAAGAAGGTCGACCTGAATTGCAGGTCCGAGTGGACCGACGCAAAGCAGGTAGTTATGGTTTAACCTCTGCCCAAATTGCCTCAACCCTGCAGACTGCTTTTTCCGGCCAAACCGCTTCCCGCTACCGGGGTGAAGAAGCAAGCGAAGTAAACATCCTGGTTCGGCTTAATCCCCAGGACAGGGATGACCGAAATATCCTGGAAAGACTGCCAATCAAAACACCTGCAGGGGGAATCATCCCTCTGCAGGAGGTGGCCTCAATTCAGGAGGGTTTAAGCCCTATTGAAATCCGCCGCCTGGACCAATCCAGGATGATTCCTGTTTATGCCCAGATCCACGGTACAGACCTGGGCACGGTAGTTGAAGAACTGGAAATTAAACTCGAAGAAATGGCTTTCCCCGGTGGAATTTCTTATTCCTTCGGAAGTGAAACAGAGTGGATGGAAGATGCTTTTTCTGACCTTTATTATGTTCTATTTATTGGGCTGATTCTAGTATTCATGGTCCTGGCAAGTCAATTCGAATCTCTCTGGCAACCGTTTGTTATTCTCTTCAGCGTTCCCTTTGGTTTTGTTGGGGTTGCTGCAGCACTGCTTCTAACCGGCTGGACTTTGAACATTGCATCCTTTATCGGTTTGATAATGCTGGTAGGTATTGTTGTAAACAATTCAATTGTCTTTCTTGATTACATCAACCAGTTGCGTAGAAAAGGCATGAAGAGAAATCAGGCCATAGTTGAAGCAGGGAAAATCCGGCTCCGTCCGATTTTAATGACCACCTTAACCACAATTCTTGCCATGACTCCTCTTGCGCTGGGTTACGGAGAGGGCGCGGAACTTCAGGCCCCAATCGCTATTTCCGTTATAGGGGGGCTTTTAGTTGCCTCTTTTTCCACCCTTGTTTTTATGCCCCTCGTATTAACCTTTCTCGAGGACACCGTCGGGTTTTTCAAAGCCCTGTTTAAAAAAACTGCACCTCAAATGGAAAAAAATTAGTTTTGAAAGGAGAGTGCAAATGTCCCACCGTTTATTACCCTACCTAATTTCCTTTTTTGTCCTTTTTTTGTCCATTAACCCTTTTTCCCTGGCTAAAGCGCAGGATAAGCCAGTTAATGTTGAAGAATTGATTCAGTATGCCCTGGAAAATAGCCGGGAGGTGCACAAAGCCAGGCTGGAAATAAAAGAAGCTCAGACCCTTATTCAACAGGCCCAGGCTGGCCGGGGTTTTCACAGTGACTTTATTTTTGACCTTGATCGGCAGAAAACCCCTTCATACCTGGAAACACTTTATTCTTTTACCGGAGAGGAAGTTGGAAAATCCTATTCCTCGTATAGTGGAACGATAGCGCTAAGCACAGTAATTCGGGATACCCTTGACACCAAGGCCCCCGTGCAAAAAGCACGCCTTGCAGAAAAAGAAGCCCTTTCCTCTCTCCAGCAGACCCGTTTTTCTGTTACCAAACAAACTCTGGAGGCGGCCTTCGACGTTTTTCAGGCTCGTAATGGGATTGAATTAGCCCAATTAGCTTTGCTCAATAGGGAGGCTTCCCTGGAAAGGGTTCGCAGGGAAAAAGAAGAAGGAACAGCAGTGGAAAGGGATGTGCGGGAAGCAGAGTTGGATGTTGAAAAAGCAAAAAATACCCTGCAAACAGCACATCGGCTCCTTGACCTGGTCCAGGAAAATCTGAGCCGAGTTACCGGCCTTTCTCCGGACCAGATAACAGAAATACCCAGTCCTGGTTTGCCAGAGATAAAAGAACTGGGACAGGCCAACCCCTGGCCCTGGAATTTGGAGCAAATGCAAAAAATGGCCCTGGAAAACCGGCCAGAATTGCAAAGAAGCCTACTCGGAATTGAACTTACATCAATTGAGTTAAAAGAAGCAAAAAGCAACCGCTTTGACTTCCGAATTGGCGGAAGCTATACCTCCTTTGAAAATCAGGTAGGTTTGGGTCTTGAGATGGGTTCTGACTACCGGGTTACTGGGACCCTGACTCATTTTAATGACACCCTGCCCGAGGTGGATAGAATTCAAATTGATGATGACGAATGGGAAGATTTTAAAGAAGCCTGGCCCTGGGAAACCCCACCCGAATGGTTCCCCGAAAAAGAAGATCTGGAAGAATTAATGAGCTTTGAAACAGAAAGGGAAGACCAGTGGCAGATCGAGGCCAGAATTAGCATAAATATCTTTGATTCTCACCTACGCAAGGCCCAAATTGAAGAAAAAGAAATAGCCCTTGAAAAAGCTGAAAAAACCCACCAGGAAGCCCTGGAGGGAATTGAACTGGAAATCATAGCCCTTTATTCCGACCTGGAAGATGCTTTCAACTCAATGCATCAGGCTTCCCTGGCTTACGATTTCGCGGGACAGCGTCTGCGGGAAACCGAAATAATGGTTGAACAGGGGATTGCAACTCCGGCGGAAGAAGAAATGGCCCACCTTGGGAAGGTTCGGGCCGAAAACGAGCTAACAAATAAAATATACGAATTCGAACTGGCCAAGGCAGCTCTTGGTTCTGCTCTTGGTTTAGAAATAGACTTATTTCTCGCAACTCTGGAAATCGAATAACTCCAAACAAGAAAAGGCCCTTCGAAGGGCCTTTTTTCAGATCAAGCTTCGGCAAAAACCAATTTTTCAATTATTCGGGCCACTCCGTCTTCGTTATTACTCGGAGCAACCAGATCAGCATTTTCCTTTAAAATTCCAAGAACAGAGTTATCCATTACTACCCCGGTTCCGGCAAAACAGAGCATATCCAGGTCATTATGTCCATCCCCAAAAGCCAGTAAATTTTCCTGAGAAATTCCCCATTGTTCGGTTAAAAAACTCAGGGCCTCCCCTTTTGTTACACCCGTTGGGTTGATATCAATGCTCCACTCGTGGCCCCTGGTTATGGCAAGGTTTAAAATCTCGATCCTCTTTTCCAGTGCCTCGATCCGGAAAGCTTCGCCAATAAAATTGATCTTCTGAATTTTAAAAGGATTATTCTCAAGGTAACCTTCAACATCCTTTGTTCTGATTCGCGGAACCAGATTTCTGTTGTCCAGGTACTCCATCAACCCCTTCCAGGAAAAAAGGTGGCGAAGCAAAGGTTTACAAAGGCTATTCCGGGGTGGGGGCATCAGCAAAGCATCTGGAGAAACAAGGAAGAAATACAGTTTTCCAATCTCCCGGCTGAAATTAATAATTTCCCTGGTTGTGGTTCGAGAAATTTCCCTTTCCCGAAGCACTTTTCCTTCCTCATCAACAATCTGGCTTCCGTTATTGCTGATAAAAGAAACGGGCCCTATGCCCCGGACCAGTTCCGCGGCAGAGTGCTGATTTCTCCCGGTAGCAATGATCAACTTAATGTCCCTTTTACGGCATTCATCAAGGACCTGCCTTGTATAAGAACTGATTTTCTGTCTGGAATTAAGAAGAGTTCCATCAAGATCTATGGCAATTGCTTTAATCTGGTTTTTTTTCACAAGTATCTGCTCCCCTTGTTAGATAGTTTCTTGTCTGGTTTTCCATTTTGCAAAAACAACTCTGCTGCTATGCTCAGAAAGAGAATTCTCAAGATATATTATAACATACAGGACAAGGATTTTATAAAATTTGCCTTTTTAGTTGCAGGATTTTTTTTCCTGTTGACGAATCATTTTAATAATTGCTGGTGGTCTATACCACTATTCCACGGGAGGAGCTACCCATGGTATTATCCAGTTCACAGCTAAAAAACCAGTTGGATCCCAGATTGCCAACACCTCTTTATTACCAACTGCAGAAAATAATTCAAAAAGGAATAGATGAGGGCCTTCTCCAGCCGGGGGAAAAACTTCCTTCGGAACGGGAACTGGCAAAAACCTATGATATCAACCGGTTAACAGTTCGTCAGGCAACCAACGCCCTTGTTAACAAAGGGGTGCTGGTCCGCAAGCGGGGACTGGGAACCTTCGTCGCCCAGGCCAAGCTCAACCAGGGCCTCTTCCATTTAACAAGTTTTACCGAGGATATGATAAGTCGGGGACTAAAACCGGCTACCCTTCTCCTCTCTTTTTCCATCGAAGCTCCCGAACCCCAGGTCCAGGAAGAGCTAAACCTTCACCCGGGTGAAAAGATCTACCTGATCGAAAGATTGCGCTTGGCCAGCCAGGAACCCATGGCCAGAGAAATTTCCTTCCTTCCTTT
>SKTZ01000140.1 GCA_007122335.1 Bacillota bacterium | reverse complement strand
TTTTCTCCAGGGTTTTGGTTACAAAGATCTCCAGGCTGAAAAACCGGTTACTGCCGATACCATTTTCCAGGTTGCTTCCATATCCAAACCGATAGCTGCTATTGGGTTTTTGCGTCTGGTCCAGGAGGGAAAGTGGTCTCTGGACGATCCTGTCCAAAATTATCTGCAGAGCTGGGAATTACCCCAAAGCGAATATGGGCATGCAGGGATAACACTGAGGAGGGTTTTAAGCCATACTGCTGGCCTGGGTCCAGTAGGCTATATTGGCTATCGCTCTATACAGGAAAAACCTGACCTTATTGAAGCCCTCCAGGGAACGGCAAAGGGAAGCAGGGGAGTAAAGATTGTTGGTAACCCCGGAGAGGAATTCCGGTACGCTGGAGGGGGATACACGGTATTGGAAATGGCTCTGCAGGATGCAACAGGGCGGGATTTTGGTGAATTCATGAAAACCGAGATTCTGGAGTCCCTGGGGATGAAAAACAGCACCTATGACTGGGATGAAAAGATTGCTCAACAACTGGCTACTCCATATTCTGTTTATGAAGGAGTTCTACCAAATTACCTCTTTACTGAAAGGGCTGCTGCGGGGCTCTACTCTACAGCAGGGGATCTGGCAATTTTCCTGCAGTATCTCCTGGATATATACGAGCAGAGAAAAGATCCTGACCTGAAGGAAATTTTTACTCCAGTTGGAGATGGTTACGGCCTTGGTTTGCAGGTCATCGAACTACCGGATGGCAGAACCCTTGTTGGTCACGGTGGCTCCAACCGGGGTTGGAAGGCCAACATGCTTTTAATTCCTGAAGATGGTGCGGGGATTGTAATTTTAACCAACAGTGACCGGGGAATGCCCTTTTTCCGGGACCTTACCAATTACTGGCTTGATCAACAAGGAACGGATTATGAGATAAGCACCCCCGGAAGAGTGATGATGTATTTTATTGACATTTATCAGCGAATAGGTCTCTGGTTTTTGCGACTTTAAGCAGGATTAACCGGCCTAAATAACGAAGGAAATATAGGTAATATGCAAGGAGGATGATTTAATGAGCAAGGATTATTCTGCCCTAACTGAAAATTTTATCCAGAAAGTAATTGACCAGGACCGCGAGGAAAAAAAATATGGCGGCCAGGTCCATACCCGTTTTCCCCCGGAACCCAACGGTTATATCCACATTGGTAGCGCCAAGGCTATTTTGATTAATTACGGGCTTGCCCAGGCCAACGGGGGGAAATTCAACCTCCGCTTTGACGATACTGACCCCACCAAGGAAGAGGAAGAATTTGTGGAAAGCATTATTGAAGATATCAAATGGCTGGGAGCGGACTGGGAAGACCGGCTCTTTTTTGCCTCGGATTACTTTGATAAAATGTATGAATGTGCGGTGCAGTTGATAAAGGATGGCAAGGCTTTTGTTTGTGATTTAAGCCAGGAAGAAATCAGGGAATACCGGGGCACTCTAACCAAACCCGGCAAGGAAAGTCCCTACCGGGAAAGATCCATTGTAGAAAATCTTGATCTCTTCGAACGGATGAAGGCGGGGGAATTTCCAACAGGGAACCGGGTTTTGCGGGCCAAGATTGATATGGCCTCCCCCAACATGAACATGCGGGACCCGGTTATTTACCGGATCCAGCACAATCCCCATTTCCGGACTGGCGATAAGTGGTGCATTTATCCCATGTATGATTATGCTCATCCTCTTTCTGACGCCTTCGAGGGGATAACCCACTCCCTGTGCAGCCTGGAATTTGAAGATAACCGACCCCTTTACAACTGGTTTTTGGAAAACCTGGATTTCCCCGAACCACCCCAGCAGATTGAATTTGCTCGCCTGAACATAAGCCATACGGTAATGAGCAAGCGCAAATTGCGCCGGCTGGTTGAAGGAGGGCATGTTAATGGCTGGGATGATCCCCGTATGCCTACCATCTGCGGACTGCGCCGGCGGGGGTATACACCCGAAGCAATCTGGGATTTCTGCGACAGGAGCGGTGTGGCCAAAAGCAACAGCCTGGTTTCCATAGCCCAGCTGGAACACTGCATCCGGGAGGACTTAAACATCAGGGCCCCCCGGGTTATGGCTGTACTCGATCCCCTGAAGGTTATTATTGAAAATTATCCCGAAGGCGAAACCGAATACCTTGACAGTGAAATTAACCCTGAACAGCCAGAACTGGGCAAGAGAAAGCTACCCTTTTCTCGCGAATTATATATTGAAAAAGACGACTTCCGGGAGGATCCGCCCAAGAAATTTTTCCGGCTTGGTCCGGGACGGGAAATCCGACTTAAGGATGCCTATTATATTAAATGTGTTGATTATAAAAAAGATCCCGAAACAGGTGAAATTACCGAACTGCGCTGCACTTACGATCCTGAAACAAAGGGCGGGTGGTCCGAGGACGGCCGCAAGGTAAGGGGCACTGCCCACTGGGTTTCAGCTCCTCAGGCTGTTTCGGCCGAGATTAGAATTTATAATCACCTTTTTAATAGTGAAAATCCCGAAGAAGAAGGGGATTTCCTGGAAGATCTAAATCCGGATTCCCTGGAAATTGTTTCAGGTTGTATGGTTGAACCGGGTTTAAAAAAGAGTGGTCCGGGGGATCGCTTTCAGTTCCTGCGCAAGGGATATTTCAACAGGGACCCGGTTGAAGCGAAAAAGGGAAATCTGGTTTTTAACCGGATTGTTCCCCTGCGCGATACCTGGGCCAAAATGCAAAAGAAAAAAGACTAAAGCAGGCCCCCGAAAGGGGGCTTTTTGCCATTGAAAAGGGGGAAGAAAATTGACCGGTTATACCACCTTATTTCTGGATGCTGATGGGACCATTTTTGACTATGATCGGGGTGAAAGGTTTGCAATGGAAAAAAGTCTGCAGCATTTTTCTATTGCAGGTAACAGCGGGAACCTTCTGGAGCTCTATCGAGAAATAAACAAAAGTATCTGGAGGGACTTTGAGCAGGGCAAAATTTCCGCCGAAGATTTAAAAATTGAACGATTTCGGCGTTTTGCTACTGAACTCGGGGTGGAATTTGATCCCCTTAATTTCAGTCGGATTTACCTTGAGTATTTGAGCCAGGCAACCTTTCTTTTGTCCGGAGCGCGGGGAGTTCTGGACCAGTTAAAAAATAATTATACAATGATTCTTCTAACCAATGGGCTTTCTGGAGTTCAGCGGAACCGGGTTCGCCTTGCAGAAGTGGAAGACTATTTCCGGAAACTGATAATTTCCGAGGAAATTGGAGTGGCCAAGCCCGCTCCAGGAATTTTTGAAAAAGCCTGGGAGGCTTCCGGCAGGCCTCCCCTGGAAGAGGTGCTCATGGTAGGAGATAGCCTGGAATCGGATATTAAAGGCGGGATGGGGTTCGGACTTGATACCTGCTGGTTGAGGGGTGAGGGACAGGAAAAACCCCCAGAAATAAATCCTACTTATATTATTGAAGAAATAACCCAGCTTCCAGATATTTTACAGGGGAGGGTTGTGTAATGGCCGATACTGGTTTTATTATTTGGGTCCAACAGTGGTCAACGTCTTTTTGGGATTCTTTCTGGCGGGGGATAACCTTTCTGGGAGACATGGAATATTATATGCTGGTTATTCCTCTTATCTACTGGCTTTACAGTAAAAAATTTGCTTTTCGCTTTGCCCTTATTTTTCTTTTTTCCGCTTATTTTAATTCTGCTTCCAAGTTTAATTTTATCACCGAACGGCCGCCCCAGGACCTGCGGTTAATTGAACAGGGTGGTTATGCCTTTCCCAGCGGCCACGCCCAGGGGAATACTGTTTTCTGGGGATTTTTGGCCCATCAAATCAAAAAAACATGGGCCTATGCCGCCGCAGTAATTTTGATCCTTTTGGTATCCTTTTCCCGACTCTATCTGGGCGTGCATTACCCGATAGACGTTATCTTCGGAATTTCCATCGGGGTAATTGCAATCGGACTTTATCAAATTGCCTGGGCTCGCCGGCCCGTTGTTTCAGACCTGGGTCGTTATCTCCTGATCAGCGCGGGAGCAGTATTTCTACTTTTCCTGCTGCATACCCAGGGAGACGGTCCCATGGTAACCGGATTTTTATTCGGCTCTTTGTGGGGTTACCGGTTGGAAAAAGATTTTATTGGCTGGAAAGAAAAAGCAAGCCTGGTCCAGAATTTGTTTAAAGTTATCCTGGGTATTTTTGTATTTTTCGCCCTCCGGGAGGTTACCCGGGCTGTATTTATCAACTGGCCGGGGGTAACAGAAGAGCAGAGTATAATTTTTCCGATTATGACCTGGATCAGGTATACAATCATGGGATTTTGGGTAACCCTTTTTGCCCCACTGGTTTTCCAGAAACTAAAATTGTTTACTCCGGAAGCAGAAGAGTAATGTTTGCAAGGAGGGGTAATGTTGCTGAGGATCGAATCCATAATTTTTGACTGGGGGGACACCCTCATGCGGGATTTTCTCCAGTATGAGGGACCAATGGCCGAGTGGCCGGAAGTAGAACTTATGCCGGGAGTGGAAAAAACCCTGCAGGATTTAAGCCGGGGTTTCAACCTTTTTGTGGCCTCCAATGCCGGTTCTTCCGATGCAGAACTGGTGGAAAAAGCGCTGCAAAGAGTGGGCATTGCCCGTTATTTCAAATCCATTTTTACGGGAACTGAACTGGAAAGCAAAAAACCCCATCTGGATTTTTACCGCAGACTATGCAAAAAAATCAGGACCCCTCCCGGGCAGTGCCTGATGGTGGGTGATAACCTGGAAAAGGATATAATTCCCGCGAGGCGAATTGGAATGCAGGCGGCCTGGCTGTCCCCTGAAGGGGGAGAAGAAGGCGATTACTGGAAGATTGATAGCCTGACCCAGGTTATTGAAATAGTTAAACGGAGGTCGGTTTGATGAGTATTCACCAGTCTGACCCGGAACGCAAACCGGATTCCTTTTTTTGCCCCGGAAAACTTGCTTACCTGGTTCCGGGAAATAAAGGGCGACTTTTAGACGGACGCCGGACCCCGGGTTATGTGGAAAAGGTTTGGCCCGAGAGGGCAATGTTCCGCTGGCACATAACTAAATTTGAGGATGCAGGCAGCTATTGGGATCTACCTGCTGAATACGTGGAGAGATTACAATTCGAACCCAAAGCTGTGGAAATGGAAGAAAGAGAACTCGAAGAAATTAAAGAAAAAGTCAGGTGTTTTTCCCGGCCCTTAATCAGGGATATTGATCCTGTTCGCAGGGAAAAAGAACAAAAAGAAATTTCTACCCGGCAGAAAAGAACTGAAAAATGGCTGGAAAATCATTCTGGATTTTTCTCTAGAGAAAACCAGTTAGACCTATCCGCCCGGAAGGGCCCCCAGGCCCTGGCCCGGGACCTGCAACAATTTATGCAGGAAAAAGGTTTTGCCGAAGCAGAAGAAAAAACTGCTGAAAATATGGTCTTAAATCCCTTTTCGGGGGAGTGGATAAAAGGGATGAGTATTGTAGCCGCTGAAATGGGTTTAACCCGTTTCCGGGGCAAGATTCCCAGGACTCCAGAGATTTTTTCTGGAATTGGAGAAAAAGAAAATAGGGAAGATTATCTGAGGGAGAGGAACGGTTTTATCAGGGCTTTTTTTAACCTAACCGGCCGGGAAGAGGTTTCCCTTTACCGGGGCATGGCAACTGAAGGGGATTGGATGATAAAAGACAGGTCTTTTCTGTCCTGCACCTTCAACCTGGAAGTGGGCAAGTCTTTTTGTGGGCTGGGAAAAGAGGAAAATTACAGGCAGTTTTACCTGGTTAAGCTGACTGTTCCGGTAGGAAAGATTTTCATGTCTTACTTGGAAACCGAGGCCATGAACCGCCAGTACCTGGAGGCGGAGGCCCAGATTTTCTATGACTATTCTATTGAAATCTGATTGAGGAAGGAGTTAAACCCCTTGGATCGATTAATGACCGGTGATTTGACCCTTTTGATTGTGGACTTAAAGAAATCAAGCCGGCTAACAGTAGGAGTTCCCCACCATACTCCCGGTGGCAGGTCTTTTATGCCTACCCCGAGGAAACGACCGGGGGATGAAAACGCAGGTTTTCTGGGCAAACTTTTAGCCGAAAAACTTCAGGCTTCTTTTGTTTGTGCCTGCAATTACTTCCTTGATCCCAATAAAAGCCTGGATACCGATTATTCCAGGGCAATTATTCGCAGTAATCCTAAAGTTCTGGTGGAAGTTCACGGCCATGGCCATCGCAATACAGATAATGACGTAGAAATTTCCTGTGGGTCAAAAAAAGAAGAGATTTATGCAGTTCAGTTAATGGATCAATTGAAGGAGCGATTGAAAGCAGACCATATGCCCCCCAAATTAAAAGAATTAAAAATAGAAGCTCGCTTTGACCGAATTTATTTCCGGGCTACCGGGGCTGCTACCATAAAAAAACCTGTCTGGCGAGCCTACCACATAGAGACACCCCAATTTTTGAGGTTAGCAGAGGATGCCTTTGGTGTTCCTGAAGAGGGAAAGATTTTTGTTAAATTGCTCGCCGAAAACCTGGAAAAAATACTCCGAATGGAGTTTGGTGGGAAATAAATTTTGGATAAGCGGAGTTTTTTTCTCCTTTTTCAAGTAAAAGAAGCCTTTCCAGACTGGTGAGATCTACTAATTTTTTACAGAACAGGAGTTGAGGAAATGGACCTGGCAAAGGTTGAAAAACTGGCCCGCCGGCCCCCGGTTTTTACCTCCGGGACCAATCAGATGTGGTCTGACCCTCATATTTCCCGGTTTATGCTGGAGGCTCACCTGGACCCTGATTGGGAAGCTGCCAGTCGCCGGCAGGAAACTATTTCAGCATCAATTAAATGGCTTTTGGGGGAGATTATACCGCCGCCTCCTGCCCGCATTCTTGACCTGGGCTGTGGCCCCGGTCTTTACTCACTCCCCCTGGCCCATGCAGGGTATGAAGTTCTTGGTGTTGATATTTCTTCCCGTTCCATAAATTATGCACGGGAGCAGGCTCAGGGCAAAAATCTTCAGCTGGAGTACCGGGAGTTGGACTACCGGGGACTTGATTTCAACAATTATTTTGACTTGGTATTACTGATTTATTGTGACCTGGGAGCTCTGGTAAATTCTGACCGGGACCTTGTCCTGGGAAAAATATATCAGGCCCTGCGCCCTGGTGGGCTTTTTGTGTTTGATGTTTTTACCCCTAAAAGGAGAGGAAAAGAAGCCGAGGGAAAAAGCTGGGAGGTAGCCCGAGAAAGTTTTTGGAGCCCACTACCCCACCTGGTTCTAAGTGAAACCTTTTTTTATCCAGAAGAGGATACATTCCTGGACCAGCACCTGGTCATCGAAGAAAAGGGCGGAATAAAAACATTTCGGATCTGGGACCATGTTTATACAAGGGAAACCTTAAATCTCTTAATGGAAAGAACAGGTTTTGCAGGCTGGGAATTTTTCCGAGATATAACCGGGAAGGCTTTTTCACCCGATTCGGAGACAGTGGTAGTAGTTGCAAAAAAATAGGGGGGCCGAAATGGATTTTTCCCGGCACAATCAAAAAGCATGGGATAGGGGGGAAAAAGGGAAAGAAAATACCATTGCAGTTGACGGAGAAACAATAGCAAAAGCCCCCAGTGGTAATTGGAAGATTTACATCACCCCGACCCGCCCTGTTCGCGGGGAATGTTTTCCTTCCCTGAAAGATTGTAGAGTTCTCTGCCTGGCGGGGGCCGGTGGGCAGCAGGGGCCCATCCTCGCTGCAGCAGGTGCTGAGGTTACCGTTTTTGATAATTTTCCTGGTCAGCTGGATTAGGACCGAAAAGTGGCTGAGAGACAAGGCCTGGCGCTAAGGCTGGTCCAGAGGGATATGTTAGATTTAGCTGTTTCCCGGAGGGGAGTTTTGACTTTATTGTGCAACCTGTTGCCAATACTTTTGTTTCTTCTATTCAGCCTGTCTGGAATGAAACGGCCCGGGTATTAAAACCCGGTGGTGTTCTTTTGGCGGGTTTTGTTAATTCTTTACTGTACCTTTTTTCTGAGGAGGAAGAGAGGAGAAAGCTGATTGTTGTTAATTAAATCCTTTATGATAACCATTATGCTATTGAGGAAGAGGAGCCCGTAGAATTCAGCCACACTCTTGAAGACAAATCGGGTGACAGATGGAAGCGGGATTAATAATTACGGGATTTTTTGAAGATGATTTCGTAGGAAATAGGCTCCTGGATGAGAACATCAAAATTTTTTGTGAAAACAGGGCTGTTAAGAAAAAATTGTAACTTAAGCCAGGGGTGTTTTATGAAAAGGGGAGAAGTAACTACTTCAATTGAAAAAGCGGCATTTTTAGCCTTATACCTTTTTTTCGGATTTCTGGCAGTTGGTTTGGTCCTGCACTTAATTCTCTGGTGGGGCAAAATCAGCTCTTTAAGCCTTTTAGTCAGGTTTTTCCCCTATTCCCTTGTTTTACTTCCCTTATTTTTGGTAGCAGGGATGGTTTTCCACGAATTATTACACGCCCTGATAATATCCCTGGCTGCGCCTTCGGGCTGGCGGGCGGTGAAGTTCGGTTTTTTGAACTGGATGACCCCTTATTGCCACTGCACCGAACCCATCTCCGTAAGTGCTTATCGCCTGGTTTTGCTTTTTCCTTTTATCCTTCTGGGCCTGCTTCCCTGGGGATGGGGTCTTTGCAGTGGGATTATTGAATTAACAATCTGGGGAGCAATATTTATTTCTGCTGGGGGGGGAGATCTGCTGATTTTTTTTCTGATACGTGATTTGTCCGGGAGGACTCTGATTCAGGACCACCCCAGGAAGGTAGGGGTTAAAATACGGGAAGAAAGAAAAAGGGGGAGGTTGCTTTGAGCTCCAAAAAGTGGTATGAAGAACTTTATTCCAATTACGGAGAAAAATATGAAGAAGAGCCCTATGTCCAGGGAACCGTTGGTGAAGTGGATTTTATAGAAAAAGAAATTGGGGGTAACAAAAACCTCCGGATTCTGGACGTGGGCTGTGGTACCGGGAGGCATCTCCTTGAACTGGCTCGCAGGGGTTATAAGAACCTGGTAGGTGTGGACCTTTCCCGCTGCATGCTGGATAAGGCCCGGAGAAAAGCAGAAGCAGAAGGTCTGGAAATTGAATTCATGGAAGGAGATGCCAGAGAACTTGATTTTTCCAGGGAATTTGACGTCGTACTTATCATCTGTGAGGGAGCCTTTTCCCTGATGGAAAGCGATGAAATGGATTTTAAAATCCTGGAAAATGTCGCCCGATCTTTAAAGGAAAAAGGGAAGTTTATAATGACCAACCCTAATGCTCTCTACCCCCTCTTTCACCGGGATGAAGTAGGGGATTTTAACCTCCTTACTCTCCGGGAAAGATTTGATTTAAAGGTAAAGGATGATGCTGGGCGGGAAAAGGTTTTAAATGGCAATCAAAGGTTTTATATGCCCAGTGAAATAATATGGCGTCTGGAAAAACTTGGCTTTGCAAACATAGGAATATTTGGAGGTCGACTGGAGAGGTTTTCGAGGGAAAATCCACTTACTGCGGATGATTTTGAGATGCTGGTGATTGCAAAAAAAACTTGAACCAGGGAGGATTGAGTTATGCAATACCGAGAACTGGGAAAAACAGGGAAAAAGGTTAGTATCCTGGGTCTGGGAGGAGAGGCTTCTGTAGAGGATGGCAATAATCCGGAAAGGGCAGAAGAAATAATTAACCAGGCCCTGGACGGAGGGGTTAATTATGTCGATACCGCTCCGGTTTATGGGACCGGGGGCAGCGAACAGAATATTGGCCGGGTGATGGCTTACCGGCGGGAAGAAGTTTTCCTTGCTTCCAAGACCCACGAGCGAAGTTATGATGGAACCATGCGCCTTATCGAAAAAAGCCTTCACCGCTTGCAGACCGATTATTTAGATCTTTACCAGATTCATAATCTGAGGTTACCCGAAGAGGTTGGAGAAATTTTTGGGAATAATGGTGCTGTGAAAGCCCTGGAGAGCCTAAAAAACCAGGGTGTAATAAACCATATCGGGGTTACGGGTCACAAGGATCCCTTGGTTTTGCGCCAGGCCATCGAAAATTATGACTTCGATTGTGTGCTTTTGGCTCTGAATGCTGCGGATCCCCACCGGCAGTCTTTTAGGGATGGAGTTCTTGATTTAGCGATGGAGAAAAAAATGGGCATTGTTGCAATGAAGGTTTTTGCCAAAGGAAGGCTTGTTGAAAATGGAGGGCCGGCATCTTACGAAGAGGCTCTGGGCTTTGTTCTGACATATCCAGTGAGTACGGTAATTATTGGAACTTCCACCCTGGAAGAGATGGAAATGAACCTCTCTTTTTGCCGGGATTTTTTGGGATTTGAGGAAGAAAAAATGCGTTTGATCGAAGAAAAGACGGCCCTGATGGAAAAGAAAGGGAACTTTTTTAAGATCGAGTGGTAGGGAGGAAAACATGTGGGAAAGAATTATGACGGTGCGATTTACGATGGAAGGTTCCAGGATTATGACGCTGACCTGGGTTTCTGGAGAGAACAGGCCCAGCGTTTTGGAGATCCCATTTTAGAACTGGCTTTTGGCACCGGGAGAGTCGGCCTGGCCCTGGCCCGGGAAGGATATTCAATCTTTGGCCTGGAGCTGCGGGAAACAATGTTAAAAAGGGCCAGGAAAAGGGTTGAGGAGGAGAACCTGGATATTAACCTGGTTCAGGGAGATATGCGGGGTTTTAACCTGGGAAAAAAATTCCCCCTAATTATCCTTCCCTTCAACAGTCTGGCCCATCTTTTGAGTTACGAAGACCTGGGGAAAATGCTGCAATCTGTAGCTGCACATTTAGCGCCGAGGGGCAGATTTGTTTTTGATTATTTAAATCCCAGCCTGAAAATATTGAGCAGGGATCCGGAGGACTGGTACCCCTCAGCAGAATATACCGATGACCAGGGGCAGAAAGTGGTGGTAAAAGAAAAGACCTGTTATGATTCTGCCAGTCAAATAAACAGGGTAACCCTGCACTATTCTTGTGATGATGGCCAAGAATTCGAAGATGATATTTTAATGCGGATGTACTATCCCCAGGAATTAAAGGCTCTTCTAGATTGCAGTGGGTGGGAAATTGAAGATAGGCTGGGAGATTTTTCGGGAAGCAAATTTTCTTCCGAATCCCCCAAACAAATAGTTTTTTGTTTTCCCAGGTAAGAAAAACGGGTTTTCTCCGCGGGAGAGATAACCCTTTCTTGCCTGGGGCAAGGAAAAACCAATAATTTACCTGTTTGCAGGGATTAAATCACTGCAGGCGAATTATTTTGGGGAGAGGAGGAATTAAATTGTTAGATAACCTCATGCAGCGTAAATCGGTTCGCCGCTATGAAAAAAAAGAACCTTCCCGGGAAACAATTGAAAAAATTGTCCGGGCGGGACAGCAGGCGCCCTTTACTGCCCAGCTTTACAGTGTACTTCTTTCCCGCAAGGGGAGGCATCAATTCGGAGCGCCGCTTCTTTTTACCTTTTGCGCGGATCTGCATAAACTGGAAAAGATAATGGCCAAAAGAAACTGGGAGGTTGTAACCAACGACCTTTCCCTGCTTTTATTCGCCATTCAGGATGCTGTTCTGGCTGCAGGGCAGATGGTTACAGCAGCCGAAAGTTTGGGACTGGGAAGCTGTTTTCTGGGAGGGGCCCCCTACCAGGCAGAAAAAATAATTGAGGATTATAATCTTCCTCCGCGGGTTTTTCCCATTGTTCAACTGGTAATGGGATTCCCTGCTGAAAATCCTCCTCCCAGGCCCCGCTACCCGCTGGAGTTTACTTTGTTTGAGGAGAAGTACCCCGACTTTTCCGATGGGGAAATTAAAGAGGCCATGCGGGCCATGGACCAGGGCTACCTGGAGGAAGGGTACTACGAGCGGAGGACCGGAATTATTGACCTGGAGATTGACCGGGAGGAAACATTCACCTACGAGAATTACAGCTGGACAGAACATATTTCCCGCAAATGGGGCCAGTGGCTTAAGGACGAAGAGGAAATTTTATCGAAACTCCAGGCCTGCGGATTTAATATTAGAGGGGTACTGGGGGAGGAATAAATTATTTTTCGGAGATAAAAAGGGAGATGAGCCCATGCAATTAAAGGCATTGTTTTTTGCAATACCCGGGCAGAATTACGATCAAATTGAACGGGAAACCTGCTCCTTTTTGCAGGGGATTAAAAATAATGGGGGACCAGAAATTATCCAAGCCAGAGGGGAAGATATTTCTTCCCCTGAACCAGCACTGGTATTGGTACAATCAGGTGGAACGGAAAAGCAAATCCTAGATAATCTACAGGACTTAACTCCACCATATTTCCTACTTGCCGGGGATAAATTCAATGCACTGCCCGCAGCCATGGAGGTTTTATC
>SKTZ01000079.1 GCA_007122335.1 Bacillota bacterium | reverse complement strand
TCGGCCAGAGTTACAATGAAGACTTCAGAGTGGTGAAAGAAGCACCTGAAGCAGGAGAGATAGAAATACTCTCCAACGCAACAATTTCTACCGAAGCCGTTGTGGATCTCGTAAATGCGGCTTTTGCAGTGTTAAGAAATATGGAAGCAGGAGGTGAATTCTAGTGTCCCTCCTAAGAGATTTTAAAAATGGACTCTGGAATGAACACCCGATATTCAGACTCCTGTTGGGAATGTGTCCTTTACTCGCGGTTACAACAACCGCAGTTTACGGACTGGCAATGGGACTCGCAACACTTTTCGTTGTAGTTTGCGCAGAGATTGTTATTTCTCTTATCAGGAACCTAATTCCAAAAAAAGTCCGCATACCAAGTTTCATAATAATAATAGCAACCTTTGTTACAATTGTTGACTATACAATGGCGGCTTTTTTACCTGATATCGCTGAAGCTCTCAGTATCTTTATTCCTCTGATCGTTACTAACTGTTTGATTATGGCCCGGGTTGAAGCTTTTGCTTCTAAGGTTCCTGTCAAAAGGGCCATTGCCGATGCCCTGGGGCAGGGTGTTGGCTTTACCTGGGGTTTGGTTCTTTTAGCCGCTGTCAGAGAACTTCTGGGTCAGGGAGCAATATTTGGAGTTCAGGTTCTCGGGGAAGGGTTCCCCACCTGGGGAATTATGGGGCTGCCGGCAGGCGCATTTATTTCTCTGGGAATTATCCTTGCAGTAATTAACCAGATAATTAGATTTAAACATAATCGAACCAAGGAGGTGAGCTAGTACTATGGAAAATCTTTTGCTTCTTTTTGCTGGAACGGTTTTAATCAATAACTTTGTCCTGGCCCGCTTCCTTGGTGTTTGCCCCTACCTGGGAGTTTCCAGACAGGTAGATACTGCTTTTGGTATGGGTCTGGCTACAACTTTTGTTATGGTAATCGCTTCAGTGTTTACTTATCTGATTTATCACCTGCTCCTGATTCCGTTTGGGCTGGAGTATCTCCAGATAGTAGCCTTTATCCTTGTTATATCTTCACTGGTTCAGGTTGTGGAATTATTTATGCAGAAAATGAGCCCCAGTTTATACAGGGCTCTGGGAATTTTTCTGCCCCTGATTACCACAAACTGTGCAATCATGGGTCTGGCTCTACTGATTATCCAGGAAGGTTATCAGTTCCTCGAAGCCCTGGTCTTTGCCCTTGGAGCGGGGGTTGGTTTTACCCTGGCAATAGTGCTCATCGCGGGTATCCGGGAGCAGCTTGATATTGCAGATATTCCTTATGCCCTTCGCGGTGGTGCCATTACTCTAATTATCGCCGGCTTAATGGCCCTTGCATTCAGTGGCCTGGCCGGGGTGGTTTAACGATGGCCGAGAGGAAGGTGAATAAAAAATGGATGTAAATATTTATCTATACGGAACAGTGACAATGGGAGCTTTGGGCGCAATATTCGCAGCCATACTGGTCATCGTGTCGCGAGTTTTCGCTGTTGAAACTGATCCCCGTGTGGAACAGGTGGAAGAAGCTCTTCCGGGAGCCAATTGCGGGGCCTGTGGTGAAGCGGGCTGTTCAAGTTTTGCTGTAGGAGTTGTAGAAGGTCGGGTTCCCCTTGATGGCTGCCCTGTTGGAGGAGCTGCTCTGGTAGAAAAACTGGCCGAGATAATGGGAGAAACCTCGATGCTGGGTAATTCGGAAAGGCAGGTTGCCCATGTTCTCTGCAATGGAACCAGAGAAAATGCGGTAGAATTATCAAGATATGAAGGAATCCCCACCTGTGTTGGCGCACAGAACGTTGGAGGAGGGCATAAGGCGTGCTCCTATGGCTGCCTTGGCCTGGGGGATTGTGTGCGGGCCTGTCCCTTTGATGCTGCAGAAATGGATGAAGATGGAATTCCCAGGTTTAACCCTGCCCGCTGTACTGGCTGTGGCAAGTGTGTTGAGGCCTGTCCAAGAGATATAGTGGTTTTAACAGGAGTAAGCCGGAGAAATCATATCCGTTGTTCTGCTCAACTTCCTGCTAAAGAGATAAGGAAGGTTTGTAAAGTGGGCTGCATTGGTTGCCGGCAGTGTGTAAAAGCCTGCCCGGAAGAAGCTATTGTTATGGATGGGAAACTTGCCAAAATGCAATATGATAAGTGTACCCATCAAAACGAATGTGCTCCGGTGTGCCCGATGAACACAATTCAATTTATCCCTGAAAATGAATGGGTAAAAGAATAAAAAACCGGCCTCCAGTTTACTGGGGGCCTTCTTTTTGTTTTAGTTGGCGGACAAAAAGCCTTGTGTTATAATGATACGAGGACTGATTTCTTAAAGGGTTTTGAGAGGAGAAATTTTGGTGAAAAGTTTGTTAGAACGCTGGAAGGATATCCGTACGGGTGATAAGGTGATTGTCGGCCTTGTTTTAATATTAGCCCTTGCCGGCGTGTTATATCCTCTTCTGTGGGAGTGGCTGGGGGGAGATCCTGGTGACCTTCAAGTAGTAATTAATCCCGTCGGGGCTGAACGGCAGAAAATTTCCCTGGGGGATATTCCTGAAGAAGGAAAAGGGCTAATTGTACCGGGACCAATCGGAGACCACCTGGTGCTAATATATCCTGAGGGAGTTAGAGTTATTGCCCCTGAAGATGACCCTCTAAAAATTTGCGAAAAAACGGGTTGGATTAGAAGACCAGGGGCAACAATTGTTTGTGTTCCCAATCAGCTCGCTATTTGGCTGGAGGGAAGAGATGAAACAGGGCTTGATGGAATTTCGGAATAGGAGGATCTTGGGATGGTAATTTACGGAGAAAAGAAAACCTTTGATAAAAAACGTATTATCGGCGGAACAATTGCGGTAATCGTAATAATTGCTGCTCTCTGGATTAGGGGGTTTGGGGTTGATACACCCTCCGGGGAAAGAATCCAGGAAACCCGTTATTTCATGGACACAGTTGTAACCATGCAGGTTTTAGCAGAAAACCCTGAAGAAAAAGCAGATAAAGCTTTTGCAGCAATGCAGGAACTTGCCGATAAAGCAGATCGTTTTAATCCGGATAGCGAGGTTAGTAGGATTAACCAGAATGCAGGGCAGGGACCTGTTGAGATAGATGAAGAAGTTTTTGCGATAATTGAAAAGGGGAAAAGACTTGGAGAAGAAACAGGGGGTCTTTTTACCATTGCTATTGCGCCCCTGATGGACTTATGGGGGTTTGGCAAGGGAATGCAACCTTCGGTTCCCGAGGAAGAAGAAATCAAAAGGATCTTGCCCCTTACGGCTCTGGAAGGGATTACAATTTATCCCGAAGAAAATGCGGTCGAGATTGCCAGGGGAATGGAAATTGACCTGGGGGGGATTGCCAAGGGTGCAGTTGTTGATCATGGTATGGAAATTTTACTTTCCCTGGGAGTTGAAGCAGCTTTTATCAATGCCGGAGGGGACATTAGAGTTCACGGGGTCAAAGAAGATGGGACTCCCTGGCGAATAGGGATAAGAGATCCCCGCAGAGAGGACCGGGGACATCTAACTGAGCATGTAGTAGAAGCAGATTCCGGGAGTGTTGTAACTTCCGGGAATTACGAAAGATATTTTACCGAAGATGGCGAGCGATATCACCATATACTTGACCCCAGGACAGGATACCCGGCCTGGGGTTTGCAGAGTGTTTCGGTAACTGGAGAATCCTGTGTTACCGCCGATGTTTTATCTACTGCAGCATTTATGATGGGAGATCAAGCCCTGGATTTTCTGGAAAATTATCCAGGGTACGAAGGGTTAATCGTTGATGAGAACGGAGAAATTTTAACAACATCCAATTTTTAATAAGCAGGAAATTAACAATAGCAGGAGAATTGAGATAGAGAGGAGTAATTACAATGCAGGAAAGCAAAATTGTTGCTGCTAACAACCCCCGTTCAGCGGGGATTAGAAAGCTTGTCCTAGTTGGAATTCTGGCAGCAATGGGCATCATTCTGCATTTTGTTGAATCTCTTTTACCCGCAATTGCGCCTGTTCCCGGAGCCAAACTGGGATTGGCCAATATAATTACCCTTATGGCACTGGTAGTTTTGGGGATTAAGGGGGGCGGACAGGTCCTCTTTTTAAGGATTTTTTTGGGATCCCTTATGGCCGGGACTTTTTTGACCCTTCCTTTCTACCTTAGTCTTTCCGGAGGAGTTATGGCCTTTCTTGGGATGAGTACTGGCCTCTATTTGGGAAGAGATCGATTCAGTCTTGTGGGGGTAAGTATTCTGGGAGCGCTTTCCCATAATCTGGGGCAATTGGGGGCTGTTGCCATTATTATTGGCAACCTAGGGGTTTTTTATTACCTGCCTTATTTGGCACTTCTGGCCATTCCAACTGGATTTGTTGTTGGGATGGGAGCAAAATATTCCCTGAATGCTTTACCTCAAACCGGGAGGATAAAATGAGAAAATTAATCCTTGCTTCAGGTTCTCCGAGGAGAAAAGAACTCTTATCAGTTTTGGGGCTTAAATATGAGGTGTGCCCCAGCAAATTTAAAGAAGACAATATCGTAAAAACTTCAGCTGAAGAGTTTGTTTGTGCAACTGCTCGGAAAAAAGCGCAGGAAGTTGGTAACCGCAAGCAAGGTTTAATCCTGGCAGCGGACACTGTTGTCTGCCTTGGGGAGGAGATTCTGGGAAAACCAGTTGATGAAAAAGATGCCCTGGAAATGCTTGAAAAACTTGCCGGAACCACCCATCGAGTTTTAACCGGGGTGGCAATTTGGGACCCTCCCACCGGTAAGGAGGCCATCCAATACGAGGAAACCCGGG
The DNA here is from genome assembly GCA_007122335.1 of Bacillota bacterium. Lineage (GTDB taxonomy): Bacteria > Bacillota > Halanaerobiia > B1SED10-174 > B1SED10-174 > T1SED10-26. The sequence goes on along the minus strand of SKTZ01000079.1, from coordinate 7,725 downwards.
TTTTTTTTAGAACTGCAAAAAGGGATGAACTGCTAGAGTATATTGCAACAGGAGAACCAATGGATAAAGCTGGTGCCTATGCCATACAGGGCCTGGGAAGTATTTTTGTTTCAGGAATTGAGGGTTGTTATTTTAATGTTGTGGGGCTGCCCCTTTTTCGCCTGAGCCAGATGTTGGCCTCCTTCGGTGTTGATATATTTTCCAAGGAGGAAGCAGATGGAAGGAAGGGAGAAGTATCGACAGACGATTAAGGAAATGCCGGCAGAGGAAAGACCCCGGGAAAAATTACTTCATTATGGTCCAGGTCGACTCTCCAATGCCGAACTGCTGGCCTTAATCCTGAGAACGGGGCGGAGAAATGAAACTGCTCTTACCCTCTGCCAGAGATTGCTGGGAGAAGTTGACGGTTTAAGAGGACTTTTTGAGGCGAGCCTTGAAGAAATGATGGAAATTGAGGGGATCGGTCTGGCCAAAGCTGCTCAGCTTAAGGCAGTTGCAGAAATCAGCCGGCGGCTTCCCCTTACTGGCGGACCAGAAGAAATCATTAAATCCCCTGCTTCTGCTGCAGAGGTTTTAATGCCCAGATTGCGCTATTTACAGCAGGAAAAGTTCTGTATAGTCCTGCTGAATACCAAGAATATGTTAATAGCGGTGGAGGAGGTTACCACCGGAGGGTTGAATTCTTCCCTTGTTCACCCCCGAGAGGTTTTCAAGCCAGCGATCAGAAGGAGCAGTGCTGCAATAATTCTGGCCCATAATCACCCCAGCGGAGATCCCCATCCCAGCAGAGAGGATATCAGGGTTACTCATCGTTTGATAGAGGTTGGGGACCTGGTTGGTATTAAAGTTCTTGACCATATTATTATCGGTGATGGCCGCTTTTTAAGTTTAAAACAAGAAGGAGCAATTTAGAAAGGAGCAAAGGGAATGTTGCTGAGACTGTTGAGTGCGCCTTTTTCCCGGGACATGGGAATTGACCTGGGAACAGCAAATTCACTAGTTTATATGCGCGGCCGGGGAGTAATTCTACGTGAACCATCTGTAGTGGCCCTGCAGGAAAAAACTGGTGCCATCCTGGCGGTTGGTCAGGATGCAAAAAAAATGATTGGGAGGACACCGGGAAATATAATTGCTGTCCGACCCATGAAAGATGGAGTAATTGCAGATTTTGATGTTACAGAAATGATGCTTCGGCATTTTATCCAGAAAGGTCATAAAAGGAACCGCTTAGTAAGGCCACGAGTTGTCATTTGTGTACCTACCGGGATAACCGCTGTGGAAAAAAGGGCAGTTATTGACGCTGCCCTGCAGGCAGGAGCTCGGGAAGCTTTTCTTATAGAAGAACCCATGGCGGCAGCAATTGGTGCTGGCCTGCCCGTAAATGAACCCATTGGGAATTTGGTTGTTGATATCGGTGGAGGGACCACCGAAGTTGCTTTGATTTCACTGGGTGGTATTGTTGCAAGTCAGTCAATTAGAGTTGCTGGAGATGAAATGGATGAAGCCATTGCCCAGTATGTGAAAAACGAGTATAAAATTTTGATCGGTTTGAGGACAGCAGAGGATATCAAGATTGAAATTGGGACTGCCTTAAATAGTGGAGAAGAGAAAGAAAGACAGATTAGAGGTCGTGACTTGGTTAGTGGTTTGCCCAAAACTCTTACCCTTAATTCCAATGAGATCCGCCTTGCCTTATTAGAGCCTATCAACTCCATTCTCAACGCAATTAAGTTAACCCTTGAGAAATCTCCTCCGGAACTTTCCAGTGATATTATGGATAGGGGAATAATCCTTGCAGGTGGAGGTGCTCTTCTGCGGGGCTTGGATGAGTTAATCCGTGAAGAAACCGGTATGCCCGTTCATATAGCGGAAAACCCTCTTGATTGTATTGCTGAAGGGACAGGTAAGGTGTTGGAAGAATTGGAATCTTTAAAAAAGATTTTATTAACTGGAAAGAAACTTTCTTAATCGGGAGGGGAGCGCGTGCGGCGTTACAAGCTTCAATATTGGCATCTGGGAATTCTTGCAATTGTTCTGGTTTTGCTTGTTTCCTGGGGAGCCAATTATCTGGAAATTTCGATACCCCGACCCTTTAATTTCCTCCACACTGTTACTGCTCCCCTGCACAGGTCTGTTACCTGGGTGGGAGGCAGGATTGGCAACATCAGATCATTTTTCACTGAATACAGGGATTTTCATGAAGATAGGCGGTATTACGAAACCCGGATTGCCGAGTTGGAAAGAGAATTAAGGATCTCCAACGAAGTTTACCTGGAAAATGAGAGGTTAAGGGACCTCTTGAATTTTGAACAGCGGGTAAATTTTGTAACTCTCGGAGCTCGAGTAATTGGTTTTGGCTCAGATACCTGGGGTCATACACTGATAATTAGCCGGGGAAGAAGGGATGGACTCCTCCCCCGGCAACCGGTTATAACCGGTAATGGTTACCTGGTGGGGCAGGTGGAAGAAGTTTATTCAAATACTGCTCGGGTAACAATGCTGACCAATCCCGGTTTTGTTGTCGGCGGGATAGTTCAGAGACAGGATTCCAGAGCTCTTGGCATGGCCAGAGGTGTTCCCCTTGAAGAAGGACTCTATCTTATGGATAATTTTTCCTGGGATGCCGATGTTCGTATCGATGATATAATTATTACTTCTGGTATGAGCGAATTCTTCCCCAAGGGGCTGGCAATAGGTACAGTTAAGACCCTTGAGATAGGGGATTACGGACTAACTCAGAGAGCGGGGATTGAGCCCTTTATTTATGGGTGCACCATCGAAGAAGTCTTAATTATTCTTGGCAAGTGGGGAGAAGAGGAATGAGGGCAATTATAGGAAAAGGTTTAGTCCTGTTGCTGATTACTCTAACTCAGGTATCCATTCTGCCCAGGTTGCCCCTGGGGAATCTGCAACCGGACCTTTTTCTTATTGCAGCCTGCTGCTGGGGCTTAATAAGTGGGTCAAGAATTGGATTGGGATCTGGTTTTGCAGCTGGATTATTGCAGGATTTATATGGAACCGGAAGCAACATTTTTATCAAACCGGCAATAGGTTATCTCTCCGGCCGCTTCGAAGGGAAAATTTATAAAGAAAGCATTGCCTTTCCTCCCATGATTGTTTTCGGGGCAAGTTTATTTAGTGGGATTATTACTTATTTGGTCCACGAAGAATTTCTTTTCAATCTTTCTTTTGGTTATGCTATGTGGGAAATAATTATTCCCGGCGGGATTGTCAATGCGGCAGTAGCCATTGGTGGTTATCCCCTATTATTTTGGCTTGAAAGAAAAATGGAGGAACGGCCCGGGGGTGTATACAGGTAATGGAACGGAGAATAAAGATTGGAGGATTAATCTGTATTATAATATTTGCCCTCCTTATTCTCAGACTGGGGCAATTACAGATTATTCATGGTGAGCAATACTCGCGCCTTGCTGATGGAAACCGAATAGAAAACAGGCCGATTCCTGCCCCGCGGGGAAGAGTTTTTATGCAGAGGGAGGGGGAACCGGTTATTGCTGTTTCCAACCGCCTTGCCTATTCCGCCTCTGTGATACCTGCTAATATCCCTCCCGGAGAGATGGACAATATTTGTGATGAGCTGGGGCGCATCCTGGGCATGGAACCATACCGGATAATTGAAAGGATCCAGAGTTCCCAGCGAGCTCTCCCTGTCCGAATTAAGAGAAATCTTACCCCACAGCAATTATTGATCCTTGAAGAAAACCTGAGAGAATTACCGGGGGTAATTATTGAAAAGATTCCCATCAGAGATAATGTTTATGGATCGACTGCAGCTCATCTCCTGGGCTATGTAGGGGAAGTATCCCTTTCCGAGATTTCTTTCTTCGAAGGGTACAGATCCGGTGATTTAATTGGGAAGAGTGGTCTTGAAAGGTCTTACGAACCTTTTTTGCGTGGTGTTGATGGGATTCGCCAGATTGAAGTCAATGCACACCGGATGGAAATAGCTACCCTGGGCATTAGAGACCCTCAACCGGGGGCAGATCTTTATATCAGTATTGATCTCGACCTGCAAATGATAGCCGAGCAGGTTTTAAAAGAAAAAATACTGGAATTACAGGAAATGGCTAAGGAAGACGAAGATCTAATGGGAGGACCTACCGGCGGTTCTTTTATTGCCATGGAACCAAATACCGGAAAGATCCTGGCAATGGCCAGTTATCCTACCTTTGACCTGAACCTCTTTGCGGGGGGAATTGAACGGTCAGAACTGGAAAAATTGCAGAATAATTTTCACCGGCCTTTTTTGGATAGAAACATCCAGATTACCCCTGCGCCTGGTTCTACATTTAAAGTAATTACCGGGATGGCGGTTTTAAAAGACTTAAACCTATCCTTGAACCGAAAAACCGCCCAATGCACTGGAACATTTACTCTTGGACCCCAGGAGTGGAAATGCTGGAGAGATGGGGGTCACGGGCAACTTACTTTTTTTGAAGCTCTTGCCCATTCCTGCAACGTTGCTTTTTACCGCTGGGGACACGAACTCCACCATCAGGGCAATGATACTATTCAGAAAATCGCCCGGGAATTTGGATTTGGATTTCTAACGGGAATCGATCTGCCCAATGAAAAGGCGGGTATTGTTCCTGACCGGGACTGGAAAATGAACCATCTAAAAGGGCCCTGGGTCCCGGGAGATTCAGTTAATATGGCGATTGGGCAGGGAGATTTACAGGCTACCCCATTGCAGCTTGTGAATATGATCAATACTGTGGCTAATGGTGGTTATTTAATGCAGCCATTTATCGTGGAACGAATTATCGACAATAATGGGGAAAAAATTTTTGAGGGAAAACCCGAGGTAATCAGAACCCCCGATGTATCCAGAGAGATAATTGAGACGATACAAACCGCCCTGCAGGAGGTTACTGAATATGGGACTGGGTTGAGAGGTTTCGGAGATTTTGTTCCCAGGGTTGCAGGTAAAACAGGTACTGCCCAGACGGTACCGGGGCAGGCCAACCATGGCTGGTATGCCGGCTATGTTCCTGCCGACAACCCGGAAATTTCTTTTGTGGTTTTTTTGGAACATGGGAGTGACAGTGGGTTTGCCGTTGATGTAGGGCGAGCCTTCCTTGAATATTATTATCCACAGGAAGAGGAGGTTGCCGAGGAGTAAATGGCCAACAAAGAGATAGAAATAAAGGGAACCCTTGATAAACTCAGAGTCCATCCCCCTCCTGATGTAACTTTGTCGGAGCTAAAGGCTTTTTTTAGCCGCAAGTTTAACTCCTCCGGGTTTTTCCAGGGAGTAAAATGCAAACTCGATATAATTGATAATGGCTGGGATGTTAGAGAAAAAGATGAAATTAGAGAGACAATTAAGGGAAACAACGAATTAATTGAAATCAGGTTTATCCGGCCGGAAGACGAAATTGCTCCCAAGGATATACCGAAAATGAAAAAAGCACCCGAAATAATAAAGAGAAGTTTCCGCTCTGGCCAGAGAGTTGCAGTCCTGGGGGACCTTATTGTAATCGGGGATATAAATCCCGGGGCTGAAGTTGTAGCTGGTGGAGATATTATTGTTTTTGGCAAGGTAGTGGGAGGGCTTGTTCATGCCGGAGTGGAAGGAAATGAAGAAGCAAGTATTTTTGCTCTTGAACTGGCCCCGACTCAAATGAGAATTGGAAAAATTCTTGGTCGGGCTCCTGATGACAGGAGCAGGCGAGGAATCGGGCCTGAAGTTGCCCGGGTTAAAAATGGTCGCATAATCATAGAAAACTACTTAGCTCGAGGGGAGGGAAGACGTTAATGGGTAAATCAATTGTTATAACTTCCGGAAAAGGGGGAGTCGGGAAAACCACAACAACAGCCAATATTGGCATGGCACTGGCTATCCTGGGACGGAGCGTGGTTTTGATTGACGCGGATATTGGATTGCGGAATCTTGACGTTGTGATGGGTCTGGAGAACAGAATAGTTTATGACCTGGTTGACGTTGTGGAAGATAGGTGCCGACTGGATCAGGCCCTGATTAAGGATAAAAGGTACCGGAATTTAATGCTTTTACCAGCTGCCCAGACCCGGGATAAAACAGCGGTTAACCAGGAGCAGATTACCAAACTCGTTGAAGGTTTGCGAGATGAATTTGATTATGTCCTGATTGATTCCCCTGCAGGAATTGAACAGGGCTTTAAAAACGCTATTGCAGGTGCCCAGGAAGCTGTAATTGTTACAACACCAGAAGTTTCAGCGGTTAGAGATGCGGATCGAATTATCGGTATGCTGGAAGCCGAAGGGTTGAATGATCCTACTGTAATAATTAACCGGATCAGAAAGGATATGGTCAAACGCGGGGATATGATGGATATTGATGACATGATTGAGATCCTGGCCATTGGTCTCCTGGGTATTGTTCCAGATGATGAGGATATTATTGTTTCCACCAATAAAGGGGAACCAATTGTTTTAAACAATAAATCCCGGACAGGAGAAGCCTTCCGCAATATTGCGAGAAGGATCGAGGGTGAAGATATTCCTTTAAACAATAATGGTCGGGGAAAAATTGTCCAAAAAATTAAACGGATGATTGGGATCTCTTAGGGGGGATTTTTATGGCGCCGTTCTGGCGAAGAAGTAAAGAAACTGCAAAAGAAAGATTGCGCTTGATACTTATCCATGACCGGATTGAATTGTCTCCGGGAAAAATGGAAGAATTGAAAGATGACCTGCGAGAGGTCTTTAAAAAACACTTAAATGTTAAAACCGAGGATTTCGATATTAGTGTTAGCCGGAAAAAAGATTCCATGGCTCTGGAAGCTGATATTCCGCTCCGAGATTCAAGATAGGATGGGAAGGGATTTAGTTGCGTTATAATAAAAAGATTTTCCGCCAGGTGGATATAACGCTGCCCCTTTTGGCTTTTCTCCTTGTTTGTACGGGCCTGGTAATGATAAGCAGTGCTACTCAAACGTCTCCAGAGGCCTGGCAAACTCCGCATGTACAGCGGCAGGTAGTATCAGCTATAATTGGGTTTTTGTTGATGATTGTAGTAACTTTTTTTGATTACCGCCTGTTCCGGGACTTTTACCTCTTTTTTTATGGAGGGGCATTATTTTTACTTGCAATAAATTTAATGAGAGGTGCAGGTGGGGTTGCCGCGCAGCGTTCAATTAGTATTGGCCCCCTGGCTTTTCAGCCATCGGAGTTGACCAAACTGGGATTGATTATCCTGCTCAGCTATATTTTTTCTCAGGACAAAGAAGAAATTTCTGTTAGTTCACTGGGAAAATCTATCCTGGGCACGGTAGTTCCCTTCCTTTTAATCCTGCAAAATGACCTGGGAACTTCTTTAGTTCTGGGTTTTATTTTGTTGGTCATGCTTTATATCGCGGGGTTTCCAGGATTTTATCTCCTCACCACCTCGGGGGGAATTATTGTCGGGCTTTTTGGGTGGATCCTGGCTCACCTGCACTGGGGTGTATGGTTGCCCCTCAAAGAATACCAGCTGATGAGGATTATTGTTTTCTGGAATCCTGGAATGGATCCCTTCGGTTATGGTTATCACCTTATCCAGTCTAAGATTGCAATTGGCTCAGGTAATATCCTGGGTAAAGGCCTTTTTGAAGGCACTCAGAGCAGGCTTAACTTTATTCCCGAGCAGCACACTGATTTTATTTTCAGTGTACTGGGAGAAGAAACCGGTTTTATTGGGGCTTCAATTTTGCTTACCATTTACCTGCTGCTGCTTTTAAAGGG
>SKTZ01000065.1 GCA_007122335.1 Bacillota bacterium | reverse complement strand
TTATTACTTTTCAATCACTTGAAGATCGTCTGGTTAAAAATGTATTTCGAAATCTCAGCCAGTGCAATTGTCTAAAAAATTTACCCTGTGTTTGCGAGGGGCCGCAAATAAAGATTTTGACCAGGAAACCGGTAGAACCAACCGAAGAAGAAGTCGGACGAAATCGAAGGGCTCGCAGCGCTAAGCTCAGGGTTATTGAAAAGCTAAATCTGACGAAGGGAAAGGAGGAAGGATAATAAATGGAAAAGAATTATCAAAGAAGCGTAGTTTACAACCCAGGATCGCAAAAAGTTAAACCGCGTCCTGCCAAATCCTCCATTCCCTGGTTTTATATTTTCCTTATAGTAATTAGTGTTGGGATTTCAATTAGTTTTCTCGTTTTGCAGGCGGGAATTTCCTCCTTGAATTACGAAATTGAAACTGTGCAAAGGGAAATTGATTTCCTGGAGAAAGAAACCAGGGGTCTTCGGCTTCAATTGGCTGAAAAAACCAACCTGAGAGAAATTGATAAGCGAGCTCGACAGGAATTGGCTATGGAAAGGCCGGAACAGCAGGAATACATAGTAATGGCGAAACCACAATTGCAGACTGTTGAGAGAACCGATCGTGAAGGAACCTTTGAATTAAACCTTGCTGGATTTTTTGGAGAACTTACCCAGTGGGTAAGGGAGCGAGCAACTGTAGCTGCAGGTGCCTTGGGGGAGTAGGAGGTGATGCGCTTTGGGTCAGGGAAACTTGCTAATTAAAAACCGAATTATTATTTTGTTTGTTTTCTTTGTGGCACTGATGGTGGCAATTTTTGCCCGGCTTTTTTTCATCCAAATCGGGCAAACAGAAGCCCTGGGACAAATGGCCAGTGACCAGAGGTTGCGGATGCTCCAGTTAGAACCAAAGCGGGGGTTGATTTATGACCGGCTGGGGCGGGAGCTGGCGATAAGCGCAGGGACAAAAACAGTTGTAGCTTTTCCCCCGGAAATTGAAAACCCCGAGAAAACGGCCCGGGATTTGGCGGGAATATTAAACTTCTCCTACAATGAGATTTATCGGAGAATAACCCAACCCCGGGCTGCAATTTATTTGGAGAGAAAAATTGACGACCAGAGGGCGCAAACGATTGCCAGCTGGGAGCTACCAGGGATTTCATTTATTGAAGAAAGCAAGAGATTTTACCCCCAGGGAGAATTAGCTGCCCATGTTATCGGTTTTGCGGGTGTAGATAACCATGGCCTGGAAGGGATTGAGGTTTCAATGGATCACTTTCTCCAGGGGCAACCGGGCCGAATTTCTTCTGAAAGAGATGGCCTGGGACAGGATATTCCTCAGGGTATTGAAAGATACATTCCCCCCCAGGATGGCCACGACATTTATTTGACCATTGACCAGGTTATTCAGTACATAGCAGAAAGAGAACTTGAAAATGCATTGCAGAAACACGAAGCCAGGGGGGGCAGTGTTATTGTTCTCGACCCCCAACTGGGTGAAATACTGGCAATGGCCAATTATCCGACCTTCAACCCCAATGATTTTCAGGCATATTCTCCCTCCACCTGGAGGAATGCGGGGATTGCCAATAATTTTGAACCGGGTTCTACCTTTAAAATTATTACGATGGCTTCAGCCCTGGATGAAGGGGTTGTTAATATGGAGGATGTTTTTTTCGACCCCGGTCAGATCAGGGTAGGACCTGAAACAATTAGTTGCTGGAGAGATGGAGGTCATGGGACCTTAAATTTTACTGAAGTTGTTGAAAAATCCTGCAACCCCGGTTTTGTCCAGGTGGGTAATCGACTGGGAGTAGAAAATTTCTACAGATATATTCAGGCGTTTAATTTTGGCAATCGACTGGGAATAGATCTTCCAGGGGAAGCCAGGGGCCTGGTTTATGATTACAGTGAGATGGGACCTGTTGAAATGGCTACGATGACTTTTGGACACGGAATTGCAGTAACCCCGCTGCAGATGGTTATGGCTACCGGGGCGATTGCTAACAAGGGGTTTCTGCTTGAACCTCGCCTGGTAAGAGAGGTGAGGGATTCAAAAGGGAATTTGGTGGAAAGTTTTGGACCAAAGGTTTTGCGACAGGTCGTGTCTGAGGAAACTGCTGAAATGACCCTTGCCCTGCTGGCAAGCGTAGTTGCTTCAGGAACAGGGGGTCAGGCTCAAATACCGGGTTATGAAATTGGTGGAAAAACAGGAACGGCTAAATATTACGGAAAAGAAGCTTATGACTCTTCTTTTATCGGAGTTCTTCCCATAGATAATCCCCAACTGGTAATTCTTGTTGTTTTGTATGAGGTTACAAGTTATCCTTATTATGCAGGTGAGATTGCTGCACCTGTCTTCAGGGAGATTGCCCAGGATGCAATCAGGTACCTGGAGATGAGACCAACTGTACCTCAGGATGTTCCCAAGGTTGAAGTTAAAACTGAAAAGAAAATAGTCCCTGATGTTAGGCAACTTTCCCCGGAGCAGGCTATGGAAAATTTGCGAGAGGTTGGGTTCAATGTTAAGCTAGAAGGAATGGGTGAAAGGATTGTTGATCAGGTTCCCCGTCCAGGAGCAAATCTCCCCCGCGGATCAACAATAATTTTGTTTTTCCCGGAAACCCTGGATAGAATGGAGAACTATTATACCTTCGTCCCCAACCTCAGGGGTTTAACTCGAAATAGATCAGAAGAAATCCTATCCTCCCTGGGTTTCAAACCTGTGTTCTCAGGGAGCGGAGCAGTCCAAAGCCAGGAACCATCAGCAGGGGAATTCAGACCTCAGGGCGAAGAGATAAAACTGCAATTGCGCTAAGAAGGGGTATAAAATGAGACTTAAAGAGGTTAAGGAATTAATTCCCAACTCTAAGATTTTTGGTTCGGAAAATGTCCAAATTAAATCTTTAGCCTATGATTCCCGGGAAGTAGAAAAAGGAGCACTTTTTACCGCGATCAGGGGTTACCGTTTTGATGGACACGATTATATTTCTGAAGCCAGAGAAAAGGGAGCTAAAGCCCTGATTGTTGAGGAGAAGGGGGATTATAATCTTCCCTACCTTCTGGTAGAGGATAGCAGGTTTGCCCTGGCAAAGGTAAGTGCCGCTTTTTATGGTTACCCTGGCCGGAAAATGACTTTAATTGGAGTAACAGGGACCAATGGAAAAACCACTACCTCTTTTTTGATTGAGGGAATTCTTAACTGTGCCGGAAAAAAAGCAGGCTTACTGGGAACGGTAACCTACCGCTACAAGGATAGGACCTTCCCGGGAGAAAGAACAACCCCTGAATCTCTGGATTTACAAAAACAACTAGCCGAACTTGTTTCAATCGGGGCAAAAAGTGTAGTTATGGAAGTATCCTCCCATGCTTTAAAACTTAAAAGGGTAGGTGGATTGGAGTTTGATATAGGGGTTTTTACAAACCTTACTCCTGAGCATGGAGAGTTTCATCCTTCCCAGGCGGACTATCTGGAAAGCAAAGCTCTTTTATTTAATAAATACCTAAAAGAAACAGGGCA
>SKTZ01000112.1 GCA_007122335.1 Bacillota bacterium | reverse complement strand
GGCCTTTGACGCAATTCAGCCGGGGCGCCCCTGTTCTGATGTAGACCAGGCGGTTAGAAAAATTTATGATAAATACGACCTGTGGGAAACCTGGCGGCATCATACTGGCCATGCCCTGGGAATTTTGGGCCACGAAGCACCATTTTTTGATACTGGCGATCAAACCATAATGAAACCTGGAATGGTTTTCAGCATTGAACCGGGAATTTACCTGCCGGAGGTGGGAGGTTTCAGGCATTCGGATACAGTTTTCGTGACAGAAAGAGGAATGGAATTTTTAACCTACTACCCCCGAGAACTGGAAGATATGATTATACCGGTATAAAGAAAAAGCCCCTCCCGCGGGAGGGGCTTGAAAATTTGTAAAAAATTTTAATTTGGAGTTTCTCTCCAGGGTTCTACCTCAATGGGCCCAATCACCGGATCCCCATCTTGGGCGGGGGAAGGTCCGTCCTTAGAGCCCCACCAATTCCCTCTTGCATCAATTTTATAATCATCGTCTAAGGTGGACCAAATATCCTGACCAGCTCCAAGGCCAATGTAATTTCCAGAAAAATTATTATACCTGATTTGGGGATCGTTATTGCTATTTAAGTAATCGTCATCGTAATACTCATTTATTTTATCTAAATTAACAAAATGAACCCCGATTGCTCCTTCCTGATTATTATCGTAAAAGTTGTTTTCTAATATTTTCAAACTTGGTTCCCAATAGTCATCGTAACTCCCAAATTCAATCCCAATAGAGGAATTGCGGAAAGAATTATTTTTGATAAGAATGTCATTAAAATAGAGGACATCATCAGTAAAAAGAATTCCGGCCCCGACCTGTTGAAAGTTATTGTTTTCAATTTCAATTTCTTCTTCTAAGACACCGTGAAAGGATAAGCCTTCACCAAGATCAGAAAAAGAATTGTTTTTTATGGAAAGAAAACCCTTAATGTCTTTATAAAATAATGGTCCAGTTTCACCAGAAAATTCATTTTGGTGAATGGAAACCACATTTTCAACGTCTTCCAAAAATATAATTCCTTCTGTACCTTGAAATAAGTTATGTTCAATTGAAAGAGGGGCCTTAATTTTACCTTCAAAAATTATTCCTTTTCCATTCTTAAATATGTTGTGGGTTAAGTCCAAATCGTCATTGATTTGATAAGCAAAGGTTACTGAGGGGCTGTCTCCTATTGGTTCGAGGGTAAAACCTTTAAGAGTTGAAAAATTTTCGCTCCTTACATCAAATTTTCCTATTACTGTTGTTTTTTGAGGTCCTAACATTGAATATATGGAAATGAAGGGGTAATTAACCAAAATGTCATTTTCGAAGTAAATTCCGGGAAAAACAAGGAGAGAACGGTCCCCTCCAATAGCATCTGAAATAGAATCTTCCATTTGATCCTGCCAGGTTCCATCTTTATAAACTGCTACCCCTTTATTTACTTCGAATTTTGCAGTTATTTGCATTGATTTATTCATTAATAATTCACCAGTATAATCATTAACTAAATGGCCATCTCGGCCACCCCAACCGATGAATTTAATTCCAACGGGGAAAATTACGTCTGCGTTTAATCTTGTGATATCTCCGTCATTATGGAAGCTATATAATCCTGATTTACCTTCAACTGATACATTTACATAACCAAAATCATGGATTTCTTTAAAAGGATCAATAGAGATTGATAGGGAATAATCTCCGATAAATCCACAACCCGAAAGAGAAAACAGCAAAAGTGAAATAGCTAACAATAAAAAAAGCTTTGATTTACCCATGATGCGCCTCCTTAATAAGATTTAATTGGGTTTTTTTATTCTTGCAGGAATTTACAAGGAAATGAGGAAAACTTTTTTGTTTGGAAAACTTAGTTCTTTAAAAAAGGTTGGGGTTTTTCAGGGAAATTATTGCAAATTACCTGGGGGTGTTTGGAGTGGAGAAAAAAGAAAAACTTGGAGCCTTTTTAACCCTTGTTTTCCTTGGACTGGCAGTGGTTTTGGGAGTTTTACAAATCACTCCTCCCCAGCCAGCAGGACTTGAGGTTGACAGGGAAAAATTTTCGGCTGAAAGAGCTTTAATCCACCTCGGGGTAATTGGAGAAAGCCCCCGGGTCCCCGGGAAACCATTTCACCAAAATGCCCGAGAATATATATCTGGTTACCTGGATCAACTCGGAATTGAAACCGAAATCCAGGACATAATAAATATTTCGCCAGATTTAAGACAGGTTCCTTTTTCTTCTGGTAAAGTAAAAAATATTATTGGATTTTTACCTGGACTCGATCCCCAGGGAACAATCCTCCTGATGGCTCATTACGATTCTGTTCCCACCGGCCCCGGAGTTGGGGATGATGCCATTGCAGTTGCTGCAATGCTGGAAACAGCAAGAGCTGTAAAGGCTGGGGAAGGGTTGCGCAATAATTTGATTTTCCTTTTTACTGATGGTCACGAGTATGGGCTTTTGGGGGCCCGGGCCTTTTTAAATGAACACCCATTTGCCCCAGAGGTTGATCTTGTTTTTAATTTTGAGGGGCAGGGCCCCAGGGGACCGGTATATATGTTTGAAACAAGTGAAACTGGAAGAGAATTAATTGGTGGATTAAGCAGAGGGGTCTCAAAGCCTCTGGCCAGTTCTTTGAGTGAAGATGTTTATGATTTATTGAATTTCGATAATGACTTTCGCCTCTTTGCTGATCGGAATTATCCAGGGTTGGGTATGGCCATAGTTTCAGATATGGCTTATTATCATTCGGCAAAAGATAACCTGAAAAGGCTTGACCTGGCGACTTTACAGCATCAGGGCGAATATGTTTTAGGGCTTGCGGAATATTTTGGTAATCATAATATGGAAAACTTAGAAAAGGAAAATTTGGTTTTCTTTAACCTTACCGGGAAACACCTTGTTTATTATTCCCAGTTCTGGGTTATCCCTTTAAGCCTTTTTGCAGTTTTATTAACTCTTTCTATCTGGAATATTCGTAAACCCAAATTATCGGGAATTCTTACCGGAATCCTGGTCCTTGTAGTGAGTATTGGAGTTTCTATTGGTTTGGTTTATACCTTAAAAGAGTTGGCAGGTTGGAATGTTGATACATACCGCAGTAATTACCTGCAGGGAGGGCTTGCTGGATTGACAATTTCCTTTACCCTGGGATTATTTTATTTGGGGTCTCGAAATTTTTTTCCCCGGGACATGGGCTGGGGAGTGATGGTTATCTGGGCAATTCTGGCGGTAGGCAGTGCTTTTTTCCTCCCAGGAGGGAGTTACATTTTCATCTGGCCCCTGCTGGTTGGACTAATCTATTTTCTCTTACCAGAGAAAATAGAATCCTTTATTCCGCTTGGTTTGCTCGCAGCAATGGCCCAGGTTTTTTTCCTGGTGCCCCTGATTATAATCCTCTACCGGGCACTAGCCATGGACCTGCCAGAAGCTGCCACTGTCCTGGTTATTCTCCTTGTTGGGTTATTGGTTCCCGCTTTAAAAGGTGTTTTTTCTAATCTGGGCTGGTGGTTTC
>SKTZ01000006.1 GCA_007122335.1 Bacillota bacterium | reverse complement strand
CCGGCCAGAAAAAGAACACCTCCTGGGCTTTAAAAGCCTTTTTGGAGGTCCCGAACCGGTGGAAAAAGTATTTTACCGGGAAAAGGACCAGCACATGTTCATCTGTTCGGAAATACGGCGCCTGCTTACTGCAGGCTTTGCTTCCCACGAGATTTGCGTTGTTGCGCCCGCCCACGTTGAAAAAATTTCAGGCGTGCTTGATTTAGAGGATATTCCCTATCAAATGTTAAAAGGGGAAGAATACCCCCGGGCAGGCCAGGGGGTTGCCCTGAGCACCATGCACGGGGTTAAGGGCCTGGAATTCCGGGCAGTAATAATTCCTTATTACAATCGGATTGGCCACTGGCTGGATAAAGAGGAAATTAAAGCGGACAGGTGGTACTGCCGGGACCGGGAAGGGCAGGTGGATTGTCTGCGTTATGTCGCAGCAACCCGGGCTCGGGAAGAACTAATTATATCTTCTCTCCAGGAGGAATAGCCCAAAAGCATGGCCCCCCGGGGCCTTATTTTTTGGAGAAATATTGTTGTGAGGGAAGAGATTTTATGTTACAATTATATAAGTAATTAATTAATTACTTATATAAGTTGGGAGGTCGGGGTATGGCAATAATTGAAGTCAATGGTTTAACCAAGCAATACGGAGATCTGGTCGCAGTAAACGACATTGATTTTTCGGTTCAAGAAGGAGAAATTTTTGGTTTCCTTGGGCCCAACGGGGCGGGAAAAACAACCACCATTAAGATGCTAACCGGCCTGACCCGGGTCACCTCTGGCGAGGTGAGGATCGACGGAGTTGATTGTGTCAGGGCGGTGAAAAATGTCCAGAGCATCATCGGAGTTGTTCCCGACGAGAGTAACCTTTATGACGAACTGAGTGGATTGGATAACCTGGCTTTTTGCGCTGGACTTTACGGGATCAGGCGCAGTGAAGGGTTGCAGAGGGGCCTAAAATTATTAAAACAATTCGGCCTGGAAGAAGCGAAAAATAAACCATTTCGAACCTATTCCAAAGGGATGAAGAGAAAACTAACCATCGCTGCGGGAATAATTCACCGTCCCCGGATTTTATTTCTCGATGAACCTACAACCGGCATTGACGTGGTGAGTGCCCGCCAGATTCGTAATCTAGTTCTTGATTTAAACAGAGCTGGAGCGACAATCTTTTTAACCACCCATTATATTGAAGAAGCGGAGAGACTTTGCTCCCGGGTGGCTTTCATAGTCGAAGGGAAAATTCGCCACCTGGATACTGTGGAAAACCTTCTGGAACAGGCCCGGGAGGATAATATTTTGGAGTTTGTTCTTTCCAACAATAGGGTTTTCGAGGAAGAGTTTTTGCAGAAGGCCTTTCCCGAAAATCGGATTGAGGTCAAGGGAAGCCGGGTTCGCATCCACACGACAGAACCTGTTGGCTTAAAGTCCTTTATTGACCGATTCACAGAAATGGATTGCGAGGTATTTGAAGCCAGACTGGTCAGGCCAACCCTGGAGGATGTTCTGGTAAGAATAACCGGTCTTGACACCTCCGGCCTGAAGGAGGTGAGGGGAGAATGAAGACCTGGATTGCATTTTCCAGTATTCTCAAAAAAGATATGTCAACCTATTACCTGAAACCTCCTAACATCAGCTGGGGCATAATTTTCCCCCTGGCCTGGGCGGTGATGTTTTTCATTCGAACTGGAGAGCCCATGGATATCAGGGGAATTCTGCCGGGGATAATGGGTCTTTCGATCCTTTTTGGAACCACCTCCATGCTTGCTGTAACAATTACTTTTGAGAGGAGAAGGGAGTCTTTTAACCGGCTTTTACTTGCTCCAATCGATCTCAACCTCCTGATGCTGGCTAAAACCAGCGGGGCCATAATCTTTGGTGTGGCCAATGGTTTTGTCCCGGTCCTGATCGCTTCTTTTTTAACCAGTCTGGCCGGGGTTAACTGGGCAGGGGTTTTTGTGGGGGTGCTGCTTATTTCAATTACCTCCACTTTTATGGGGCTTTTCATTGCCGTGGCTGTTCGCGAGGTATTTGAAGCGCAGACTTTTTCTAATTTTTTTCGTTTCCCCATGATTTTTTTGTGCGGTTTATTTATCCCCCTTGCAACCCTTCCATTCTGGCTGCGCCCTCTATCCTATATCCTGCCCCTCACCTATGGAGCGGACCTTTTGCGGGAAATGCTTAACGGGGAAGGAATTTTCCACCCCGGGGTTTCCCTGGTTATGCTGTTTGTTTTTGCCCTGGGCTTGTTTTTATTCAGTATCAGGAATGTAAAACGGAAATGGATTGATTGAAGTGGAGGCCGGATGAAAATGCGAAAGAAAAAATCTAAAGGACAGGTAAAAAGGACTGTAAAAAAATTAATCTCCTACCTGAAAGGCCACGGAAAATTAATCGGAGGTGTAACCGTTCTGGTGATCCTCTCCACGGTCCTGGGCCTGGTTCCTCCCTGGCTATTGCGATTTGGAGTTGACAATTTTATCCTCGAGGCCCGACCCGAAGGGTTATGGATCCTAGGACTTGTTATGGTCCTGGCGACACTTTTGCAGGGGATGGTTGATTTTGGCAAAAGGTATTTAGCAGAAAAAACTGCCCAGAATATAACACACCAGCTGCGGGGAGACGTCTTTCAGCACCTGACCCGGCTTTCATTTCGTTTTTTTGACCGGAGCCGCACTGGAGATTTGATGTCGAGAATAACTGCAGATGCGGAAACCCTGCGGGGATTTTTATCTTTTGCCGTGCTTAATATGGCCGGGAATATCCTAACCATTCTGGGGATACTTGCAGTCCTTTTTTCCTGGGCTCCCCGGCTGGCAATCCTCTATCTTTTGATGCTGCCCCTGATGTTCCATGCCATGTTGAATTATGCCTACAAGGTTAGGCCCAGCCTGCGGCGTTCAAGGCGAAGCCTGGCCCGCTTGACTACTATGCTCCAGGAGACAATTGCGGGAATGCTGGTGGTAAAAATATTTGGAAATGAAGAAAAGGAGGAAGAATCATTCTCCCGGGAAAACGCCAATTATGTGGATATTAACCTGGAAGCGGCCCGGATAACTGCTTTCTGGATGCCCTATGTAAATGTTTTATTGGGAATAATTACGGCACTGGTAATCTGGTATGGAGGGCGACTCGTGGTTGGAGGTGTTCTATCCATGGGTTCTCTGGTTGGTTTTACTGGTTATATTGCCATGTTAATGCGGCCTATCCGGCAGACCGGGATGCTGATCAACAGCGGCAGCCAGGCCCTGGCAGCCGGCGAGAGAATAGTTGAAGTCCTGGAAGAAGACTTCCAGATAACCGATGCTCCCGATGCAATTGAGCTGCCTCCAGTAAAGGGGCAGGTTGATTACCGGGATGTTTCATTTGGTTATTCCCGGGAACAAAAAATCCTGGATGATATTAACTTTTCTGTAAGCCCCGGGGAAACTGTTGCCATTATCGGGCCTACCGGTGCGGGGAAAACAACCCTGGTTCACCTTTTACCTCGCTTTTATGATCCCGACAGGGGGAAAATTTTTATTGACGGGTATGATACCCAAAAAGTAAAAATTAAAAGCCTGCGGAGCCAGGTCGGGATATTGATGCAGGATACTTTCCTTTTTTCTGCGAGCATTGCTGAGAATATTGCCTATGGGAAACCCCACTCAACCCGGGAGGAAATAATCCGCTGTGCCCGCCGGGCCGAGATCCACGATTTTATCGAAACTCTGCCCCTGGGTTATGAAACCCCAGTTGGTGAGAGGGGTGTAACTCTCTCCGGAGGTCAGCAGCAAAGGCTGGCAATGGCCCGGATGCTTTTAACCGATCCCCGGCTTTTGATCCTGGATGAACCTACCTCTGGAGTTGATTCTGCTACAGAAAGCCGGATCCAGACCGCCCTGGACAATCTTTTTAGAGATAGGACGGTCCTTGTCATAGCCCACCGGCTCTGGACTGTAAAGAGGGCCGATCGGATCCTGGTGCTGGAAAAGGGGCGGATCGTCCAGAGCGGGATCCATGAAGAGTTGAGCAGATCACCGGGCTATTACCGGCGCCTGCAGGAATTAACCGGTGGGGAGGGAGAAGGCTGATGCGAGGAGGATTCCGCCGGCGAATGCTGGCTGACAGCAAAGAAGATTTCCAGTTGAAAGATTTTCGTTCCCACCACCTGCGCTTTTTCTGGACTTACCTCCGCCCACATCTGGGTAGATTGATCCTGGCAACTCTGGCCATGCTGGTGGTGACGGGGACAGCCCTGTTAACTCCCTACCTGATCAAGGTAGCGGTAGATGATTTTATCCTTGTCGGGGATCTGGGGGGCCTGAACTGGATCATAGTTTTGATGATCTCTGTCCAGCTTCTTTTCTGGGGAGGCTCTTTTGTCCAGCGGTACCTTTCCAGCTCTATTGGTCAGAGGATAATTTCCCGCGTTCGCCAGGACCTTTTCAGCCATCTCCAGAAGCTGGAAATCGACTTTTTCTACCGCCGGCAGACCGGGGAAATTATGTCCCGGCTTACCCACGATGTGCAGGCCCTGCAGGAACTTGTTACGGGTGGATTTATTTACCTTTTGAATGATTTATTTACCCTGATCGGAGTTGTTGTAATTATGTTTTTGCTCCACCCGGGGCTGGCCCTGATGGGTTTTGTCTCCATTCCGCTTATTTTAATCCTGATTAATTTCCTGGGGCGGCGGATGCGGCGGGCTTACCGGGATGTCCAGGAGAGACTCTCCCGGCTCAACGCAGATGTTGAAGAATCAATGGCCGGAATCCAGGTGGTTCAGGCCCTGAGCCGGGAGGGGGAGAGCGTAAGCAATTTCCAGGGGCTGAGCTGGGAGGCAGTAAAGGCCAACCTGCGGGCAGTTTCAATTATGGCCCTGCTCTTTCCGGCCATGAACCTGAGCCGGGTTTTCGGGGAGGCCCTGGTTCTTGGTTATGGGGGCTGGCAGGTTGTCCAGGGGACCCTAACCCTGGGTATGTTGATGGCCTTTTTTAGCTATGTGCGGAGATTTTTCGCTCCTCTGGCTGACCTGAGCCAGGTTTACAATACCTATCAGGCAGCAGGTGCAGCCCTGGACCGAATCTCTGATTACATGCTGACTGAGCCGGCAATAGAAGAGCCTGGAGAAGAAAAAGTTCCCCCGGGAGGCTTTACGGGGAAGGTCTGGTTTCGGGATGTTTTCTTTTCTTATGAACGGGAAGAGGTTATAGAGGATTTCTCCCTGGAAATAAGTGTTGGGGAAACAGTAGGCCTGGTGGGTCCTTCCGGTGCGGGAAAAAGCACCGTGGTCAATCTGCTGACCAGGCTGTATGACCCCGACCGGGGAAATATTTTAATTGACGGGGTAGACCTGAGGGATATTGGCAGAAAAAAACTTCGCTCCCTGATTGGACTGGTTCCTCAGCAGATTTACCTATTCAATACCACAATTAAGGAGAATATCCGTTACGGAAACCTGCAGGCAAACGATGAAGAAATCGAAGACTGTGCCCGCAGGTCCAGGGCCCACGATTTTATTTCCCAGCTGCCCCGGGGTTACGATACGGAAGTTGGGGAAGCAGGGGTTAAATTATCCGGGGGCCAGAAACAATTGATCTGTTTTGCCCGGGCTCTCTTGGCAGATCCCAAAATCCTGATTTTGGATGAAGCTACTGCCCACGTGGACTCCCATACCGAAAACCTTATCCAGGAGGCCATGGAAGGATTGTTAGAAGGACGGACGGGCCTCATAATTGCTCACCGTTTCTCAACTCTTGGCCGGGCAGGCCGAATTGGGGTAATGGATCGGGGCAGGATTGTTGCCCTGGGAACTCACTCGGAATTACTGGAAAAATCTCCGCTATATGCAGACCTTTACCGGCGCCAGGGATAATTAGTCTGATACCATTTTTGGACCCAGTAAAAGGACAAAGCCAGGACAAAAGCAAGGGCCAGTTGAAAAAACCCAAAAATTCCTGCAACTGCTGTGAGCAGAAAATTATCCGTTTTAAAAGCACTTTTAAACAATTGGAGGCCGGAAAAAAATAAGAGGGCTCCAAGAATCCCGACAGGAAAAAGCTTGATTGTTTCAAGAGAAGCAAAAAATAAGGCCAGGAATAAAAGGATGGAACCAGAAATAATATTTGAAGCACCGGTCCGGGCACCAAAACGATACTGGGCAGCAAGCCCTCCCGCCCCGTGGCACATAGGAAATCCTCCGAAAAAGGGAGGGATAAGGGATATCAGACCAACTGAAACTGTGAGTTTTTGCTCGGGGACGTGTTCTTTAAAAAGATCCTGGATTAAAAGAGAAGTCGCCAAAATTGAATTGGCCAGTGTAATCGGGAGCTGTGGTAAGGCTCCCTGGAAAAAACCCGTTCCCAACTCTCCCAAAGGGGGAAGGGAGAGGAGGGTAATATTAAGAAAGTAAAAACCGGGGAAACCGTATTGGAACAGACCCCAGACAAGGCCAAAGAAAAAAACTAATAAGGCAGAAATATTGGGGATGCGGGTCAGGGTGAAGATAATGATTAAACCCATGGCAGCAAAGCCAACCCAGGGGTCAGAAATCATAAATTCTCCTGCAGTAAATATAAGGGTAAGGCCCAGCCCGAGCTGGAGCCCCCGAATAATTGCCAGGGGGATCAGCTTTTTTATCTTTTGGATCCAGCCTCTCCAGGCGATGATTAGGAGCAATAAGCCCGTAAAGAAACCTGCGGCCAGGATTGAACCAGAGTGAAGAGTTCCCGCGATGGCCAGAGCGCCAATGGCCTTCATTGGTTCAACGGGGACAGGAAGCCGATAGTAAATCCCGGTTAAAATATAAGCCAGACCGAAAAAGAAGAGCATGGGACCAGGGTCCATTTGGGCCGTAAGGGCGACTCCAAGAATAATTGGTAGCAGGGTTCCATAATCACCCAGTGCTCCTGCTGCTTCCTGGAGGTTCCACTGGAAATCCCGGGGCAAGTAAATCCCTCCCTTCATTTGCATTTGTTTTATCAATTCGGTAGGGGACAAAAGAAACCTTTTCAAGAAAGGGGGTTGCAGGGAAGAAAAAAGTATGCTATCATTTTATTAAGCAATTAAGAATATACTAATATAAAATGCGGGAGAGGCATCCATTAAATGAGAGGGGGTGAAAAGAATGGCTGAAGAAAAAATAGGCTGTCAGAAGCCCGAAAAATTAAAGGGAAAGCCCGAAGAGTGCAGTCCCGAACAGATTAAAGAGTGTCACGGAGACGATCCCGAACACCCCTGTGTAAAGGAAAAAGAGTAAATGCCTGAAAAACAATTTGCCTCTCCCGGCAATTTTTTCTTGCTTTTATTTCCCGCCCCGATTGTGTATAATAGGTTGAAGGGGAGGAAAAAATGAGAGATTTTATAAAAGCCTGCCGGGCCCTGGGTGACGAAACCAGGATGAATATATTCAAGTTGATCAAGCACAAAAATCTTTGTGTTGGAGCAATAGCCCAGAAACTGGGGGTTTCCCAATCTGCAGTTTCCCAGCACCTGAGGGTACTGCGGGAAGCGGGATTGGTTAGAGCGGAAAAGCGCGGGTATTATGTCCATTACCTTATCGAGGAAGAGGCCCTCAATCATTTTCAAAAGCAGGCCCGCGAACTCCTGGAAAAAAGGGGAGAATCCGTTCCTGCCTGTCCCCGCAAAGAAATGGGAGAAGATTGCTGCCTGGATTAAATTACCGCCCCGAAAAGGGCGTTTTTCTTTGTCTGGAGGCGAAAAAAGCCCCGGAAGAAATATGATTTTGGGAGGATAGATGATGTTAAAGGCCAGGGAGATTATTCCGGAAAAAGCCGAAATCGGGGCGGGACTGGCCCTGATTGATGGCAAAGACTATATCTTTTTTCTTGCTGGTTCCCGGTACAATTGCCCCCCTAAGGAAATTTTTTTCGCAGGGATTGGGGGACATCTCGAACAGGGAGAAAGCCTGCTGCAGTGTGCCCAAAGGGAAGCAGCAGAAGAGGCAGAGCTGGAAATCGAAATTCAAGACAGCCATCCCACACTATTCATCTCCCGGGAGGGAGAAATCCAAACTATCCAGGCGGAAGAAAGGATCCGCCCCTGGATTCTTTATAAAATGGTCCATCCTCCCGGAACTCCCCAAGCTGGAAAGGATTATTACATTTTTATTTTCCGGGCGGGGATGAAAAATTTTCCCGGAAACCTCCATCCAGAAGAAATTAGTGGATTGATAGCTTTACCTCCCCGGGAAGTTATAAAAAGTCTGGAGGGAAAAAGGAAATGGAGAGATTTTAAGAAAGCAGGGGCCAGGGTAATTGCCGGCGGGGAAAAACTTACCGAAGAAACCCTGCTCTATCCCCTGGGAACTGCCCGGGCCCTGGCAATTGTATTATATAGACTTGGGGGATGAAATTATGTCAGAAAAAAAACTGGAAGAAATGAGAAGTTTTTTTGATAGTCGTTCCGAGAGTTATGATCGGCACATGCAGGAAAACGTCAGTTCATTCAAGGAATTTTACCGGAAAATAGCCCAAACAATTCCCCAGACAGAGGAACCGGTAAAAATCCTGGACCTGGGATGCGGAACTGGCCTTGAGTTGGAAGAAATCCTTAAAAGGACTCCCCGGGCTTTAATTACCGGGATCGATCTATCAGCAGAAATGCTGGATAAACTTCGGGAAAAATATATTGATTTTTCTGACCAGATCCATTTAATCCAGGGCAATTACCTTGAGGAAGACCTGGGCCATGAAGTTTTTGCTTACGCTGTTTCGGTTATGACTGTGCACCACCTTCTGCCGGGCCCCAAACAGGACCTTTATAACAAAATTTATTCCGCCCTGCGCCCCGAAGGGAAATATATTGAAGGGGATTATTATGTTACTCCGCAAAAGGAAAAAGAATATCTGGAAAAATATAAGGCCGTGGATGAAGAAGGGCGGGGGCATTATCATATTGATCTTCCTTTCTCCCTGGAAACCCAGAAAAAACTTTTTTCTTTGGCAGGTTTTTCCCGGGTAGAATTAATCTGGAAAGAAGGAGAGAGCGGAATTTTTGTTGCAGAAAAGTAATTTTTCTTTTGGGCAAGTTTCCTCGGGTTTTGTTCACTATTTTCCATAGGATTATCAAAAGCTTGATTGAATCAAATTAGCAGGGCAGCTGCCCTGCTAATTGAATTTTGGATTTGGTTGTTTTTATGGGAAAAAAGATTAACCTGGTAATGTTTTTGCAAGTTATCATGGGATTATTCTTATGGGTAGATTAATTTAATTGGCGGGGAAAACAGGTTTATTAGTGGTCATAAATAATTACAGTGTTGCCAATTATTATATCCTGATCCCTGTTATCAAAAATCAAGGCTTCTACTTCTTCGATAAATTTTTCCGTGTCTTTCTCGTCTAAAATATCTTTATAGATATCATAATTTGCGGGGCTGTCTGGAAGGATTAAAGCACTAAAACCCTTCAGGTCAATAAAAACAAATATATACCTGGTCGCTTCTCCCAGTTCAATTAAATTGCTTTCCTCGACCCGCATTATTGCTGCAATAAATTTTGAGCCCGATATGGGGTCGGGTTGAAAATAAACTATTTGGCCAGATTCAGGGTCTGCTTCATAATCCCCTTTGTCAAAGATAAAACGTTCCGCTTTTTCAAGCCCGTTTCGATCTCTTACGTAAACCTCCAGGTTCGGATATTCCAGGAGTGCCTTCCAGTAGCCAATCACGTTAATATTGCCCCATGATTCGGCTACATACCCGGCCATGAAAACGTCCTGAGGGTCTCCAAATACAGCGATTAATTCCTTATTCCGGTTCATTAAAATAGTCTGACTGACATCAAGAATACTGGTAGAGTCTCCGGTCCAAAAAAGAAAATCAGAATTTTGGAATGAGGAGGCATTTACTTTGACAACAGCATCCCTGTCAATTGAATAGGTTGCTTTTGAATCGGTTAAAGTATATCCGCTATCGTTTTTAATTTCACCATTACCTGCAACCTCAAGGGTAAGTTTATAAGATACTGTTTGTGCAGGGGTTGAACTGCAACCGGTTATTAGAAAAATCAAAGCCAGGGACAGGCCGAGTAAACCAAAAAACTTGTAATTTTTCATACTGCTATCTCCTTCCCAATTTGAGTTATTTATCTCCTGGAAAGGAGAATTTATAACTTAAGGTCTCTTAAAATAATTGAAATTTCACCTTCATATGAAGTTTTTAACCATAATTCAATCAGGGTTATTTTGTCAGCTTTTTCTGGAACACCGGTAAAACTCCAGCTGATTTTTTGCGGGTTGTCTTTTTGGATGGTTTCTTCTATAGAGGCAATTCTGCTGGAAGAATGGAGCCAGTCTCCAATTGATACTCTTCTACCCGACATATTCCTGCGGGTACCCTCATGATCATAAAAATCCCTGTTCCCCAGAATTAATTCCAGAACAGCATTGTTAGTTTTAGCGTAAGCTGTACCTGTAACAGTAACGCGGGTTCCTTCTAAAAAAGCCTCATTAATCTCAATAATAAAATCCCTGGTTTCAAGGGTTTTAATCGGTTCAATATAAGGTTGGCGGGGTGTGGTTTTGGCTTCCTCTACGGTAATGGCTATAATATCACCAACCTGTGGGTCTTGATTAAGATAAACAGTTTTCAAGAAGGCGCTGCTCTGGCCGACATCTGTTACTTCTGCCTGGCCAATTATTATAAGCTGAGGTGAACCAGTATCCCGGAGCCTGTAGCGAATAATCTCTCCGGTTTGCCCGACAACCAATCCATCATTTCGCCCCTTGTTTACAACCAATCTTTCTCCAACGATTGATATTATTTCAGTTTCTACGATTACTTTGGCTACCTCTTCATCTGTTTTAACCCCGGTAATGTTTTTGATTAGGTCATCAACTGCTCTTTCAATAGCTTTGTTCAGGATATCTCCTTCAAGTACTATATTAGAACCAGACCCCTTGCCCTGGGGATCCACAATATTCATTCCAGAAACAGTGGCAGTTCCACTACCGAGATAGGTATCCGTTACTCTGGCTGTGCGGGCGTCTATAAAGTCTACGCTGAGATCAACAGTAACTTCTAAATCGGAAATTTTTATCGGCCCAAAAGTGAACTTATCTATAGTTTCCACTTTTACCCGCTCCAGGCTGCCGTAAATAAAAATTTCAGCATTAGAAAGAGCCCTCAGTTGATTAATGATAGAAACAGTTGGCCTTCTTCCCCTGGAAAACCTGACTTCATCTAACAAATTAAGCATCCTTGTTCTATTTAAAACCGAATACTTTTCAACATCAGATAATTTATCATTTAATAACCAGGCGATTTCTTCCAGGATTTCGTTTTCTTTTTCTTTGTTATCAATCCAGGAAGAATCTTCTGAATTAAAACCAATTACTGCTACCCGGGTTGCATTGACAGTAAAAGCACTACCAACAAGAAGAGTCAAGGCCAATAAGCTTACCAGTAGCAAGTTTTTGTTTTTCATAATTAATTACCCCCCCTTGGAATAAACAATCTTTGCTATCTTTTCTTCAACTTGTTTTTGCCCTTCATTTTCCATTGTTTTCATTGTCCTGAGCAGTTTAATTAGCAGGTCAATAATGTATTCCTGGTCATAATGCATCTCCTCTTTGAGTTGATCAATTTTATCGTGGAGTTTTTGCAAACGCTCAATTTCCATTTTTTCCTTGGCCAACACCTCTTCTTTGGGGAAAATAGTGAAAACATTTTTTAATTTTTCTTCAAGGGTCTGTTTATAATTATTCAAATCCTTTGGGTCGCTCATTTCCGATAACTTCTTTCTGTTGAGTTCCAGAAGGATTTTTTTGGCCAGGTCGAAATCAATTGACTTAATTCTTCCTTTTTCCAGATGAGAAATATATGACTGGGATTTGCCGATTCTTAGGGATAGTTCCTTTGTTGTAAGGTTTGCCTTTCTTCTAGTTCTTCTCAGGTGGGTTATAAATAGGTACATACCTGTAGGTTTCATAATATCGCCCCTTCTTTCCCCTGTTATAATTATACGCTATAAAGTATAAATTGTCAATGCAATATAATAATTTTAAATTATATTATTGTAATAAAAATTATTATTTTTAACCAAAAAATTCTACCCACCTAATTTCACTGGTTGTTTGGAATTTAGAGGAATCACAATTGCAATTAAATATTAGAAGGACCTGCCAATTCCCTTGCCTTCCAATTTTCAAAAAAAATCCCCTTTATAAAGGGGATTTTTAAATGATATTGATTTTTCTGGAATTAAATTTATTGGGCTTCTTGGTCTGGAGATATGGAGAAAAAGAGGGGGCCGGCCAGGAGAGCCTGGTTTTTCTGGATCTGACCCAGGTTATCCAGGGCAAAATCAACCCAGGTAGAGGCGCTGGGAACCGGAGCAAAGGACCTCTTGGGAAAGGGAATTTCAACCACAGGAGTATTTTCCGGGAGATTGGCCATTTCCCGCAGCTTCTTTAAGGCGGTCTCCAGGCCCCCCAGTTCATCTACCAGGCCGTTTTCCAGGGCCTGTTTTCCGGTCCAGACCCGACCTCCCCCGATTTTATCAATATCTTCAATGTCCATTTTGCGGCTATTGGCAACCCTCTTCAGGAATAGATCGTATATCTTTTTAATGAAATTCCAGGCCTGCTCCCTTTCTTCCTCGGTAAAAGGTTCTTCGGGGGAACCAAAAAGGTCTCGCTTGCCTTTCTGGATGGTCTCCCGGTTTAAAAGGAGCTTTTCCAGGAGGTCAGAGTTGACAATTTTAGCGCTGATT
>SKTZ01000015.1 GCA_007122335.1 Bacillota bacterium | reverse complement strand
TCTCCTGGATACCAGCGGAAAACCTTTGGTTGAAGGGCTCAAAGGCTGTCCGGAGCTTGTAAAACCCAACCTTGAAGAATTGCAGGAGCTGCTGGGAAAAAACCTGGAAAAGGAGGATGAACTGGCAAGGGGATTAAAAGAAATTGTTAATTCTGGAACTCAAATTGCCTGTCTTTCCCTGGGAAAGGACGGTGCCCTGGTATTTGGAAAGGAAAAGTATTTTAAGATTAGAGTCCCCAGGATCAGGGTAGAAAACCCTGTAGGCTCAGGGGATGCCATGCTTGCTGGCTGGGCTTATGGATTACTAAAAGGATTCGAGCTGGAAAAAGCGGCAATTTTCGCTTCTGCCTGTGGAGTTTCCAATGCCCTGCAGAAAAAAACAGGAAAGGTTGACCCCAGCCAACTGGAAGAAATTTCAAGGAAGGTTAAACTAGAATCAAAGGGTTAAAAAGAGTTAGCTGGAAATTTTGGGTGCTGTATGGGGTAAGTAGTTTTTAAGCTGGTTGTAACTCCCTGCAAAGCCGGTGGAGAATTTTGACAATTATTCTATTTCCCTTATACTAGCTATTGTGAGTTTCCAATAGTTCCAGGTCAAGCAAAACCCAGTAATCTTACCGGGTTAAACTATTTGCCAGTAGTTTCGGGGATGGCTGAAAACCCGGCTTCAGCAGCCGGTTGAAAACCAATTTAGCAGGGAGGTAATAGTTCATGCAAAAAGGATTGATTTTCTGGACAGCACTTTTCTTTGTGGCAATGGCCCTGGTATTTCCAGTCCAGGGTATTCAGGCTGATGAAGTTGTAGTTGGTTCCAAGGAATTCACCGAGCAAATTATTTTGGGCCAGATTACCCTGATGGTCCTTGAAGAACACGGTATACCAGTCCAGGATGAGACCAATCTGGGCGGGACCCTTGTTCTCAGGGAAGCCCAGGAATACGGCGAGGTAGATATCTGCTGGGAATACACCGGGACGGCTTTAATTACCCACCTGGGTTATGCCGAAGCCATAACTGACCCAGAGGAATGCTACCAGGTAGTTAAGGAAGAAGATTATGAGAGGTTCAACCTGGTCTGGCTTGATTATGCTCCCCTGAACAATACTTATACAATAATGATGAGAGAAGACGATGCTGAAGAACTCGGGATAAAAACCCTCAGTGACCTGGCCCGGGCGATCAATGAAGAAGTTGACGCCCCAGAACCCGGCACCTGGCAGTTTGGAGCAGACCATGAATATTCGATCAGGGATGATGGGTACCCTGGTTTAACCGAACATTACGAGTTCCATTTTGATGGAGTTCAGATAATGGACCTTGGAATTACCTATGCTGCCCTGAGAGATGGAAACGTTGCTATGGCCATGGGTTTTGCCACTGATGGAAGGATAGATGCCTTTGGCCTGGTTAACCTTGTAGATGATAAGAATTACCATCCGGTTTACAACGCTGCGCCGGTGGTAAGGGAAGAAACCCTTGAACAATACCCGGAGATTGAAGAGATTCTGGCCCCAATTGCTGCGGAACTTGATGATGAAACCATGAGCGGACTCAACGCCATGGTCGATATTGAAGGTTATGAACCCTATGAAGTTGCCGAAATCTGGCTCGAAAAAGAAGGATTTATCGATTAAATAAAAATCCCCCGTTCTTCCCTGAAAAGGGAAACGGGGGATAATAATTTTCGCTAATTTTCCCTGGTAAAATATTCCTAAATAAAAACCGGGTCGAAGATCAGGCCTGCTCTCGGGTCTTCTTCAAGTAAAATCCTTTCAAAAAAAAACTGTTGCTGTGGGTTAATCTCTCTCCAGGTCAGTTAGTTTCAATTTCACCTTCCCGGAGGTTTTATAGTAAAAAACAATTGATTCAGTGAAATAGGGAGGAAAAAGAAACTGGATTTTTCATCGGGTGAAAGGAGGTCAGTGCGGGTTTCGGGGAACACTTTCCTGCTTTGCCAGGTAGATTCCCGAACACCAAAAAATAAAAGGGTTAAAATAGCCAGAAGAACCAGATTAGGCATAAGAAAACCTATTGTTTAGGAAAAATTTAAACTGCCCAAAAACTCTTCTGGTTAAAATTAAAAGGATGAAAAAACTAATCCTAATTAAACTATCTTCCCAAAAAAAAATTACCCATTGGGGTGATTTTTTTCCGGGTTAATTCTGTTATATTTAAAAGACAGCCCTCAAAAGGGTGCCCGGGAGAGGAGAGGAAAAAGTTTGAAAGAACCAAAGAGAAGGGTAAATATTGATACTCTCCTGGCTTCAATTGTGCTTCCACGGCTATTTTTTGCTGATAGGGAAGGGAAAAAGAATTTTGCTTTGACCGAGGGAATGTCCTTTTGTTCGGGCAGACAAGATTTTTGCCCGGTCTGGATTAAAGTTTATTTCGAGAAGGACCTGCAGGAGATTTTTAAAAACCTGATTTATGAAGACACAAAACTCCCGGGTGATTCGGAAGTTAAAGTTCCGTATCTGTTCAGGGGGTATACCGCAGTTATTGAGGTTGGAGAACAGGAAAACAAGGGAGAAAGAAAACGACAAGAAGTTCACCTTAAGTCTATAAAAAGATTTTTTTGAAAACAATTTATGGTCAGGGGTAAGCAAAACTGGCTCCGGTGGGTAACTGCCGGAGCTGGTCTTTTTTCGCCAAAAAATAGTCCTTATGGCCTAGGTCGGAATACTCCTTTTGGCAGATGCGGGGGGAAAAGGCATAGAGTAAAATTGAGGCAGAAAAGTTTTCAGGGAGGAATTTTTATGAGCCAAATTAACGGAGGGTTGAGAAAAAAGAACTCGGGAGGGGAAAAAATGGAAGAAGTGGTACTGGAAGTAAATGGCCTTCGCAAAAATTATGGAGAACTATCTGTGCTCAATGGATTGGACTTCAAGGTAAAAAAGGGAGAGATTTTTGGATTTTTGGGGCCGAATGGGGCTGGCAAAACAACAACTCTGGAGTGCCTGGTTGGTTTAAGGGAGCCAGATGCAGGAGAAATCAGAATAATGGGCTTCGATCCACAGCAAAACCCCAGAAAACTTAAGGATCTGGTCGGGATTCAGCTGCAGGTTTCGGCATTACCGGAAACCATTAAGGTTGAAGAAGCAATTAACTTTTTCAGTTTTTACCATGGAAATGGGAAAAAAGAAAATATTATGGAAAACCTTCACCTGGAAGAATTAAAAAAAGCCAGGTACCAGGCGCTTTCTACAGGACAAAAAATGCGCCTTTCCCTGACCCTGGCTATGCTGCATAATCCTTCTCTTTTGATCCTGGATGAGCCAACTGCGGGTCTTGATGTTGCTTCCCGGCGAGCGCTGCATGGTTTAATCCGGGAATTAAGAGAACGGGGGACGACCATTATCCTATCTACCCACGATATGGCAGAAGCCGAAGCTTTATCAGATAGACTGGCCATTCTGGTTAAAGGAAGGATTAGGATGACCGGGACCCCCCGCGAGATAACTTCTACAGGCAAGGGTTGGACCAAAATACTGGTTAAAACCCTTGGTTCCAGTCTGGAAGGCAAAAAGTTTCCCGGCCTCCTGGAAAAAGAAGAAAATGATGGTTACAGGGTTTTCTTTACTTCCCAGGTTCGGGATGGGTTGAATATGATCCTGAAGGTTGTTGAAGCAGCAGGAGATGAGTTCGTGGATCTGCGGGTGGAAAGACCAACTCTCGAAGAAAAGTTTGTTGAACTAACCGAACAGGCACAAAATGTAAGTTAGGCGATAAGCAAGAACAAAGTTGTTGAGAATAACCAAAACAAGGAGTTGATATTATGGAAATATTTGGTCTGTTAGCCCCGATAGCTTTTATTTTTTCCCTGGGAGCTTTGGCCCGGGTAGCTTCTTTGAAAAAAGAACTGGAAACAATAAATGAAGAGGTAAGAAAAATGGGAGAGTTTCTCTCCAAATAAAAAAGGAACAAGAGGAGGAAGAAAATGAAAGCTTTTACCTGTCACCTTCAATTCGAATTTTTTACTGGACTGCGCAATAAAGGTCTTTTAATGATGTATTACCTGATGCCCCTGGGGTTTTATGCCCTGATGGGAACGGTTATGTCCGAATTAAATCCCTTTTTCCGGGACATGGCAATTCCTTCCATGGTAGCCTTTGCAATTCTGACCGGGACAATTATGGGGTTGCCCACACCTCTTGTGGAAGCAAGAGAAAAAGGGATTTTCCGTAATTACAGGGTTCACGGAGTTCCGGCCCTAAATATCATGCTTATTCCAGCAATAACGGCTGGTCTGCACCTTGCTTTAGTTGCCCTGGTGATTACTTTTTCCGCACCAATGCTATTTTCTGCTCCTCTGCCCGAAAACTGGATTCAATTTTTTCTTGGAGCATTTTCTTTCCTGGTAGCAGGATCGGGACTCGGGGTGTTAATTGGTGTAGTGGCTTCCAATAATCGGATTTCTTTACTCCTTGCCCAATTGGTCTATATTCCCGCAATGCTACTCGGGGGCTTAATGGTTCCGGTTGAACAACTCCCCGGGTTTATTGGTGGTGTATCTAGGATTTTTCCTACTACTTATGCCATGGAAGTAATGCGGGCGTGGGGCTGGGGGGAACCCGCTCTGGGGATATCGCCAGCAGGAAGTATCCTGGTTTTAATATCCGGGGGAATTCTCGCCTTTGCCCTGGGAGGTTACCTTTTTTCCTGGGATCAGAATAATACAACCCGACGCGGGCCATCATACCTTGCGGCCCTGGTTCTCGTGCCTTATATTCTGGGAGCCATCTTTTTATAGGAGAAAGGAATTTAAATGTTTGAGGGGGAAATAACAGGCAGGAGGGGATTTGGGATGGGAGAAAAAATCCGGGTTTTAATTGTTGACGATCACCCGCTTTTCCGGCAGGGGGTAAGGCTTTACCTGGAACGCCAGGAGCAGATCCATTTGGCCGGAGAGGCAGAGCAGGGAGAAGAAGCGCTGGAACAGCTGGGAAAAACCCCGGTGGATTTAGTGCTTTTGGACCTGCAGATGCCCCGAATGGATGGCCTGCAGACCCTGGAGAAGATACGGGCAGAATGGCCGGAAGTTAAAGTGTTGGTCCTGACTTCATTTGGTTCATGGGATAAGGTTTATTCTGCCCTGCAGGTAGGGGCTTCCGGTTATATAATTAAAGATGCTCCCCCGCAGGAATTACTAGCAGCAATTAAAACAGTTGCTGCAGGAGGTGTTTGTTTTGGGACCGAGGTGGCCAGGGAGTTGCTGGCCCGGGTAGACCGGGACAAGGCAGGTCCGGAAGAAATTGACCCCCTAACTCCCCGAGAAAAAGAGGTTCTTAAGCTCATGGTCCGGGGGCTGGCCAACCGGGAAATTTCGGAGGAACTGGTTGTGAGCGAAAAAACGGTAAAAACTCACGTTGCCAATATCCTGCAAAAGCTGGGGGTTAAGAGTAGAACTCAGGCAGCATTATTGGCAATGCGTGAAGGCCTTGTGGGGAGGGATTAGCTTTGGCAGGCAATTTAACGAGGCTCCCATATTTGAAGGTATTTTTAATCAGCGCTCCGGTTGGAGCAATTTTTGGCCTGATTGTAGTAACCTCCCTTTCTTTTTTCTGGGATTTAACCTGGCCGATGAATTACTACCTCCTTGTTGTTCTTTTCCCCGCGCTGGTTTCGGGGGGAGGAGGAGTGCTCGGAAGCCTTTTAGAGGCAATACTTGAAGACCGGGGCTGGGAAGACGAAGCTCTCCGCCGGGGAGTTAGCTTTTTTGTAGTTGCTTTTCTTGGGTTATTAATTGGATTAACTGTACTTTTTATCTGGGGAAGACCTCTCCTGGACGAAACTCTTTTCCGCAACGCTATTTTAATTGTCTTGGGCGGGATTTTCTTTGGAGGGGGGATTGCTTTTTTTGACTACAGGAGGTGGAAGGTTCGTCGCCGGATGATGGAGCTGGAGGTGGAGAACCGCTTTTTGGGGGAGATTGCCCATCGGGACCAGCTTCTCCAGGAAGCAACCCGCAACCTGATTGTAGCCGAGGAAAGGAACAGGATGGCGAGAGAACTGCACGACTCGATATCCCAGGGAGTCCACGGTATAGTTTATGGACTGCAGAGCCTGCGGGAACAGCTGGGGGAAATGGATCAGAGAGAAAAAGAAATATTAAATCACCTGGAGGCTACTTCCAGTGCAACTCTGCAGGAACTCCAGGAATTAATTGGAGAGTTGAAGCCCTCGCTTCTTGAAGACCAGGGATTGGAAGAGGCTCTCCGGCTCTATGCGGATTTGTTTGCCCGCAGACAGAACTTGGATTTAGAGATAGAAGTTAATTACCCTGGAGGTCTTTCTCCGGAACAGGAGGTCGCAATTTTCAGGATTGTCCAGGAAGGGCTTTCCAATATAGGTCGCCACGCCCGGGCAAAAAAAACCTGGATTTCTTTCCAGAAGGAGAATAACCACTTTATCCTGGCGATAAAAGATGATGGGCAGGGTTTTGTCCCAGAAACTGTAGCAAGAGGTGAGGGTTTGGACAATATGGCTGCCAGGGCTCACCAGGCAAATGGTCGGTTGGAGCTAAAAAGCAAACCCGGTGAAGGTTCAGTTATAAAGGTTGAGTTCTCCTCTTTCAAATAAAACCGGAAAAAAGAAAGAGCTTTTTCAAAGAAAAAAATCTACTTTTTGTGGTTTTTTGAGCTGCTTATCCTTTATCCGGAACAATTTTTCCAGGGAAAAAGAAGTTCAATAAGGGAAATCATCCCAACGGGGATAGAAAAAGAAAAAAGGAAAGGGCAATTTTCGCCTTTTCCTTTTCCTTTTGGTTTTAGAAGATGTTTTCTGTTTTCGGCGGGATTTATTTTGGGAATTTTTTTATCCCGGCCGGGAAAAACGAACCAGTTCGGGCCCATGATCCCAGGAAATCTGGTTTTTCCCGCTTTCCTTTGCTAGGTACAGCTGATGGTCGGCTCTTTTAACTAAATCTTCCGGCCCCATATCTCCTGCCCTGTAGCTGGATACCCCGAAACTGCAGGAGAGGGAAAACTGAAAGGATTTCCCTGTGGATGAAACAGCAGAGGCCAGCCTTTTTGCCAGGGTGTTGCTCTCGGGTCCCCCGGTAGAGGGCATTAATATGGCGAATTCGTCTCCCCCGAGGCGGACCAGCAGGTCGCTTCCCCTTTTTACAGCTGAAGCGATACCAGCTACCATGACCAGGGCCCTGTCCCCCAGAAGGTGGCCCCCCCGGTCGTTAATTTACTTAAAGTTGTCTATGTCGAAGATAATCAGGGAATAAGTAGAATTATAGCGTTGGGCCTCGGAAAAAAGGCGGCTCAAGGTTTCTTCAAATTTCCTCCGGTTGGCAATTCCAGTCAGGGGGTCGGTAAACGCTAGTTTTTCCATTGCCGTGTGCTGCAGGTAATCTTTGCGCTGCAAAAAACCGATACGCCTTGCTGTGTAGAAGCTGAAGGCGCTTATAATTAAAAGGTAGAAGGCAACGGCAAGCGTTTGGGCAAGGGGAGTTTGATGATGGTAGTAGGAAATCAAAAAGAACCCCAGGCCAAAAATTAAGGAAATAGAAACCTTTCGTTTTAAGGGGTTGGGCAGAAAGTGGTAAGTGGAGAAAGTAATTAAAAAAGCAGAAAAAGCCTGGAGAAAGAAATTGAAGTTTTCCCCATAAAGAATGCTGAAAATCAGGAGAAAGAAACTTCCCGCACCCAGGTATAATGAAATCAGGTTGACAAAGAGAGGGGTGCCTCTCGTTTTTTTTATGTTAAAAAACAAATAAATTGAAAAGCAAAGAAAAAAAGCACGCAAAAAAAGAGAAATAAAAAGAGGTGCACCCAGGGGCAGGTTCAAAAGGTCAAAAACAGCAAAAAGGGAAAAAAAGGACCCGATCAAAAGAAAGACCTGGGAAAAGCCGGGTTCTTTGAAGGCCAGGCAATTATGGAAGAAATCTTTCTCATGTTCTTTACAAGCAAATTCCCCGAGTTTTTTTAAACGGCTTTCTTTCAAATCCATTTCTGCCTCCTGTACAAAAAAATTACCTCTCCCCATTTAATGGAGAAAGGAAAATTAAAGGCTGCTGATTTTGGAAATTAACTGCAGTTTGCTGTTAACACCGACTTTCTCAAAAATATTGCCCAGGTGTTTTTTTACCGTATTAACAGAAATAGATAATTCGGCTGCGATGTGCTTGTTGGTTGAGCCATGGGCAAGCAGTTCTACGATATCGCATTCCCGCTGGGTAAAGCTAAAATTATCCGACCAGACCCGGTATTTTTTCAGGCCGAAAAAATTGGCCAGGTGGATACCAAAGTGAGGAGATATCTTTTTGAGGATTAAAAGGTCCCGGTTACAAAAGTCCAATTCGTTTTTTTCCCGGATAAAGGTCAGGGTGGCTATAAGCTGACTGGGGTAGTGGATATCAATTCCGCAAAGGTAGTAAAAACTATTTGGTTTTAAAAAATCGGAAAAGTATTCGGTGTTTTCCCACCTGGGGTAATCCATAACCTGGGTGCTCCTGATGGGAGATGTTTGATCAAAGGTAATTTTCCGAATGTCATCAAGTTTGTAATAGTAGGAATTATAGGTGGAAAAAGTTTTTTCGCTTATTCCCACTGAAAAATGATCGTCCTGGAGCTGCTGATGGGGTTTGTGAAAAAAAAGGTGGGCCCAGTTATGACGAATCAACTCCCCCATACCGTTTAAAAGAATGGAACTGTAATTCCTAATACTGGTTTCGTCTCCAAGGAGGAGCAGCAGGTCGTTGATTTTCAGCCATTCTTTTGTGGTGATGGTGGTTTTATACATTTAAGAATTCCCCCTATCTTTTTTTTAATTCTTTAAAGTTATGTTTTTCCCTGCCGGGCGTGCAATATTTTTAAATTGGTTAAATATTAATTAAGAAGGGGGGAGAAAAGAGGACAGGGTAGAATAATAAAACTGGAAGAGAGGATTTGCCAGGAGTACAAACGACAGGCATGGCTTTTATGAATTTAATGGAGGGAAATTAATGAATTCGGGCAAGGTTTTTCGCTTCATAGTTATTACCTTTTTAATGAGCTGGACTCTTGCCCTGGTATTTTACCTGACCGGCCTGAACTGGATTGGTCCCTGGGGGACGGTTTTGGGAATTGTATACATGTTTATGCCTTTGCTGGGAGTAGTAATTGTGCAAAAAACGAGTGGAGAAAATATTTTTAAATCTCTGGGAATGAGGTGGAAAATTAACCCCTGGTGGATTATGGCCTGGTTATTGCCTGTTGTTCTGGCAGCAATGGCCCTTGGTGTAGCACTTTTATTTCCAGGGGTTGAATATTCGCCGGGTATGGCAGGTTTTTTTGAGCGCTTCAGCCACCTTTTATCTCCAGAAGAAATCGAGCAAATGGAAAGTCAGCTTGCCGAAATGCCCCTGAATCCATTCTTTTTAACACTGCTGCAGGGCCTTTTTTTCGGAATTACTGTAAACGCGGTGGCGGGCTTCGGTGAAGAAGCGGGCTGGCGGGGATTTTTACAGAAAGAGCTTGAAGTTTTTGGCTTCTGGAAATCGGCATTCATTATTGGGACTATCTGGGGAATATGGCACGCGCCAATTATTATGCAGGGACACAACTATCCCAATTACCTCTACCCTGGGGTAATAATGATGGTTATCTGGTGTATTCTCCTGGCTCCTTTATTCGGTTATATAAGGATAAAGTCAGGGTCTGTAATTGGTCCCAGTATTTTGCATGGATCCCTTAATGCCAATTTTGGACTTTCTCTGATGTATATAAAAGGGGGCAACGAACTCACGGTAGGGATGGCGGGTCTGGCGGGTTTTATTGTCCTGGCTCTGGTTAATTTAATTATTTATTTACGGGATCCTGATCCGGGACAAGTAGAAATTAAGTAGGGAAAAATTTCTGAAAAAGGCGGGTTTGCAATGCCTCTCTTTTTCCAGTTAGTTTTGTTTGCAGTCCCGGGAGTTTTGATTTACCTGGGCATTCATTTCTGGACGCCGGTTTTTTTGAAAAAGGGACGGAGTTTACTTTCCACTTTCTTTTTCTTTTTGTGGTTGCCGGTGATTCCTCTTTTGCCTCTTGCTTTAATCCTATTTTTGTTATTTGAGGGGGGAGAATGCTCGCTGCAGGTGATCCTGGAAAGATTCCGGCTCCTTCCAATCCAAAAAAGTGATTGGTTGGTGATTGCCCTGGCCCTGGTTGCTACTCTTTTTTTGGACCAGTTGCTGGAACCGGTTGGAAAAAAATTGGCCAGGGTAAGATTGTTAAGCCCACCTTCCTACCTTCCAGCTCCCTTTAATCCCCTGAAGAAATTTAAAATCCCGCCCCGGGAGTTTATGGGCTCACCCCTCCGGGGTAACTGGAAACTACTTTTATTTTTCATCCCCCTCCATATTGTGGCCATGTTTAGCGAGGAAATAATGTGGCGGGGGTTTATCCTTCCCCTGCAGGAGGGGGTTTTTGGGGAAATTGCCTGGCTGGTGAATGGATTGATGTGGGCCTGGTTGGTTCACGCCGGGTTAAAATGGCATTTTATTGGAATGCTCCCCGGAATGCTGATAGCTCCCTGGGTTGCCCAGTATACAGGGAATACTTTTGCGGCTTTTATTGTCCATGCCGGGGGAAATTCAATCCTCTGGATTTTGTTGGTCCTGGGAGCCCTTGGTATCGGAGAGAAAAAAGAGGAGAAATCAGTTGAATAGAGGTGGAATTTTGTCTAAATTAATTATCAGGAAGCTCGAAAAAAGACACCTCCCCCGAGCTTTAAAACTTGTTCGGGAGGGGTACGAGGAAGAAAAAAAGAAGATACCTTTCTTACCTGAATATCAAGAACTGGCCCAGGGCCTGCAGACAAACATAAAAGACCTTGCCGAAAAGGGTGAGGGTTTTGTTGCCCTGGAAGATGTGGATATGATTGGGTTTCTAGCGGGTTATCCGGTAAAACAGCTTTTCGGGTCCTGCAGGGGTGTTTATGTCCCCCTATTTGGGCATGGGACCCAGAAGAATAATCGACAGGAAATATACCGGGAACTCTACACCCACGCAGCAGAAAAATGGGTTGAGGGAGGGATGTTTTCCCATGCCTTAACTTTTTTTGCTCATGACCGGGAAACAATAGACACCTGGTTCTGGCTTGGTTTTGGCCTCCGTTGTGTTGATTCGATTAGAAAAACCGAGGAAATAGAGGTTTCTCCCTCAGGGCTGGAAGTAAAAAAAGGGAAGTTTTCTGATCTTCCCATGTTAGCTTCGCTGCATCATAATCACCGCATTTATTACCGGAAATCACCTGTTTTTATGTTGAAAAACTTTGAAGATCCACTGGAAGATTTGGAGGAATGGCTATCAGGAGAAAATCATCACTTCTGGTATGCTTTAGATGAAGGGGCCCCCGTTGGTTATCTGCAGGTTGAACCAGCAGGAGAGACTTTTATTTCCCGTCATCCCTCGGTAATGAACATTACCGGTGCATTTGTTGCAGACAATATAAGGGGAAAGGGAGTCGGGCTTGCTCTTCTGGCCCGGGCCCAGAAATGGTTAAAAAAAGAAGGGTATCCCCTTTGCGGAGTTGATTTTGAGTCGATAAATATTACGGGAAGTAAATTCTGGAACCGCTATTTCACCCCTTATACCTTTAGCCTGGTCCGGCGTATTGACGAAAGGGTGGGGAGGGAAAAAGAAAATGCTTGAGAATTACTCTTCGCTTGGGGATAGAGGTCTCGCAGTCTTCTTTAGTGGAGGAGATAGGTCCCTGGCGGGGGAGACCCTGGAACACCTGGATAGGGCGGTAGAAGAGCTAAGTAAATATTTTAGCGTGGAAAGGCCAGAGGGATTAAGGGCGATATTAACCCCAAGTCGGAAAGAGTATGAGCGGTTGGTTGTTAATTTGCTGGGGGTTGATATTGAAATTCCCTCAAATCCCGGCCGGATTGCACAGCCTCAGAAAAAGGACCTGGTTTTTCTTGCCCCTTCTGCCTACGAAGAACATTCTACTTACAAATTTGAACCTGCAGAGTTCGGCAGGCTTGTCTTCCACGAAACAGTCCACGTGTTTGAAGAGTTACTCTCTCCCAATATTGAACTTGTTCCCCGCTGGTGGAGCGAGGGACTGGCAGTTTATCTTTCCCGACAGTGGAAATATTATGACCAGTTTAAATTCCGCAAACCGGTAGTTAAAGGTTTGCTCGAAGGGGAAATTCCGGAATTTGAGGAAATTGAACGCAGGGTTGACCTTTCTTATGATTGGGGTTGGACCGCGGTAATGTTTCTGGAGCAAACCCGTGGGAGGGAAGTAATCCGCAGGACCGTTTTGCGATGCTCCAGGGGAAATATACTGGAAACACTGGGAATGGGAAAGGTAGAATTTGCAAGGGAATGGAAACACTGGCTGCAGGGAGAAGGTAAAAAAGTTATTGTAATTGGGGTGGGGTAAAGGATTAAGAAAAATAAGGAAAGATTATTTGGCTTTTACCCTTATATTATAAAAGAACTGCGAAGGTATGCTCAGAAAAATTAAAGCCCGCGTTAAGAAACGCGGGCTTTAATTTTCCTATAATCCAAAGGCCATTTGCTCCAGGATCTTAAGCATATCAACAGTTGCCTGAGCGGCATTATGGAAAGTTGTTAAAATAACCAACCCCTCTCCATGGGTAAAGTGAACCAGGAGGGGACTGTCACTAACTGTTACAAGAACCCACTCCTCATAAACTTGAATATCCCCTTTAATATCAATATTTACTCCGCTCGCGACGGATTCGATTACATTCCATCCTGGAGAATCAAAATAATTCAGTGATACAGTATCTTTTCCAAGTAATGAAATTAAATTGGAATTTAAAACTGTTGCTACAATGTCCTCAGAGTCCCCATAGCCAACTTTTCCAAGCAGGGTAATTTTCTCGGGAAAAATTGTTTCAGCAACATCAAGGGCATAATCAGAGGCATATATAACTCCCC
>SKTZ01000082.1 GCA_007122335.1 Bacillota bacterium | reverse complement strand
TGTACTGGATGGCCACAGATGAAGAGTGTGAAATAGGATTGATAGTCTAATCACGTTGGTAAGCCGTATGCCTTAATAAGGCACGTGCGGTTTGATGAGGGGGGAGCCATGTAAATGGCTTCCCTACTCTATTAGTTCAAAAATTGCGATTTCCTCCATCAAACCAAGAAAACCTTTAGGAAAAAAGCTTATTAAATTGCTAAAGTTTTGAAGGTTTTTGTAAAAAAAAGTAGAAGATTTTCCTTGCTTAAAAATTTAAAAAAATTAAATTATTTTTCATTGGGTTTTGTTTCGGGAAGAGAAAACTTTTCTGAAAGCGGTGGTAGAAAGTGGATGCCATGGACAAAAATACTCTCCAGGTTTTCAGCCTGGGCCGCT
This sequence comes from Bacillota bacterium, assembly GCA_007122335.1. Lineage (GTDB taxonomy): Bacteria > Bacillota > Halanaerobiia > B1SED10-174 > B1SED10-174 > T1SED10-26. Next base: position 3,244 of record SKTZ01000082.1, on the reverse strand, counting down.
TCGAAGTCAGGAGAGGTGGACAGGCTATCTCCCGGGAAGATCAACGGTTGAATAAAAGATGGCGACTTTTCCAAGTATTAATTACTTATAAGGGACAGGCCTTATCATCGGAGCAAATGTATAAGTATCTTTCCCTGGAAGAAAGTGTTAACCCCTCGGAGGCTTTGAAGAGCCTCGTTTTTTATCTTCGACGTTCTCTGGGAAAGGATAAAACTAAAGTGAAAAATGGGGAACAGTATATTAACTGTTCCCAGGGTCGTTATTTATTCAATGAAAAATCACATTACTGGCTTGATGCTGAAGTTTTTGAAACCCTGTGTAAGAAAGGTAGACAGGTTGCCGAAGAATCAACTGAAATAGCCATTGATATTTACCTTGAAGCCCTATCCCTTTATCGGGGGAATTACCTGGGGGATGTTCCGCATGCTTACTGGGCTATTCCTGCCCGCAATCACTACCGAGAGCTCTATTTACGGGCCATGCTGGAGGCGAATGAACTATTAAGAAAGGAAGCCAGGTACCAGGAAGCCTGGGAGCTTTGCGAAAAAGGCCTGCGTATTGTTCCCCTGGAAGAAAAACTGCATACTAGTTCTTTAAAGGCCCTGATTGATGGAGGAAAAGCTGGGCTGGCTTTAATCCAGTATCAAGAAGCCGCCTCTTTATACAAAGAAAATGGGTTGGATGTTCCTGCAACTTTAAAAGGCCTAGGAGAATCCCTGAAAAAAGAGAGCAAAAAACCCGAAAACCCAGAAGAAATTTTGCAAAAGTTGCAGGCCAGGAGTCGAGAGGAAGGGGCTTTTGAAAGCAGTCTGGAGAATTTTTCGTTGATCTATGAGCTTGAAAAAAGCAGAAGTGAACGCAGGCAGAACCCCGGATACCTTGTTTATTTGAATTTAAATGGGGAATGTCCGGATTCTGAAGTTGAACAGATCGGAAAAAGCTTAAAAAATTCTTTAAAGAAAAATTTGCGCAAAGGGGATGTATTTTGTAATTGGGGTTTAAGAAATTTTATGGCAATTCTTACCAATGTTCCTCCGGGAGAGATAGGGAAAATTATGGAGAGAATTAAAAAGAATGTAACCCCGGAATTTGTTGATACTGAAATGGAATTTGAACACAGGTGGAATGAAATTTAGGGGAGTCCCGCAAGGGGCTCTTTTTTATTTTGGTTAGATATTCTTTTTAAAATATGGTTAAATCAGGAAGAAAATAATTTTTGCTTGGAAGAACTACCTAAAGAAGGGCCTTTTTCTTATAACCTTAATCTAACCTGATTTTAACCCTTGAATAACTGACAGAATTAAATAGGGGTGTTATACTTCAAGTAAGGAAGGTGTATTAGCTTATACGGATATTTGCTTCTGGGAATAGGGGGCCTTAAAAGTGGCAGATAAGCGATTGGTTGTTGAAAAAGAGCCAGCGTTTTCAATAAAAATTTATTCCCGGGATGGGAAAGATATTCAGGGAGAAATAAAGAATTTAGGATCCGGTGCCCAGGAGAAATTTGGTAACTTTTTTGAACTTGCTTATATTTTAGGAAAATACCTTGAACGGATTAACCCCGACCTTTCCCTTGAGAATCCGAGATCCTGGGACAATGATGAAGGTTCCGTTGATAAACAGGGGGAGCGCTTGTTTAAATTTATGCGAAGTTTAAAGCCCTTTTAAAATGAATGAGGGAGTGAAAACGTTGTCCCCAAAGACAGTTGATAAGAAAAAGAAAATTGGTTCCACTGATTTCCTAATTCGTGTCCAGTTCCGGCAGCATGCAACCTGGCAGGGAGAAATCCAGTGGCTGGGCGTTAAACATGAGCGGAGGCGTTTTTTTCGCAGCTTTTTGGAAATGGTAATGTTAATCCAGGAAGCACTGGAAAAAGAAGGGAAAATCGAACCGAGTATTACTTTGCAAAACTGGGATGAAATCAAGGAGACTTTATTGGAAACAAAACCGGCAGAATAACCAAAAAGGTTGGGTGAAAAGAATGGAAAAGAAAGTCACCTTGCTGATTTTAATAACCTTATTCCTGATAGCATCGTCGGCAGGAGCGGCTGGACGGCCAGCAGTTGACTTCGGCACGTATACCGCCACAGAAGAAATAACTAAGACGGTGGCGGTTCTTGTGCCCCTGGCCGATGAGGGGGTGGAGTACCTGGAAGTGGGGTTGGAAAGTTTACCCGCCACAGAAGATAGGTTGCTCACCCTGGAAGGGCAGCGGTTGAAGTTAGAAACCCGTGGAGGGATATACTGGGTGGATATGGACCCGGTCGCTGTTCCCGCGGAACATCAATTGCTGACCGATGAAAATACAGCCGCCCTGCTGCCGTTAATTCTAAATTTCACAGTTAAACCCCAGGATAGGCCCGGGGAATATAGCACGGTTCTGTTTATCCGTGAAATGAACAGTGAAGGGTTGATTAAAGAAAGGTTCCTGCCCATTCGATTGAAAATTGATCCCTGGGTGATAATTGAAACAGTTATTGGAGAAATTTTTGTTGGCAGCAGAGGTGAAGAAGCGAGAACTTTAATTAACCGAATTCCTGGGGAAGTAAGAGTTGGTTCAAATTCCAACTGGAAACTTTACCTCGAATGTTTACCGATAGAAGAATTAAAATTGGGAAACCTGGAACTGGTCCTTGTGGCAGAAGAAGAAAGTGGATTTGAGGTTTTAACTCAGCTATCAATTCGGCTTAAAGAGGAGAAAGTTCTCCTCGGCGGGGGAGGGCCGACAACTTTTGAAGATGGTTCTTTCTGGGTTAAAATCCCCTATTTTTTAAGAGTAAAAGACTACATTTCGCTTCCTGCAGGTAATTTTGCTCTGCCGATGGTTTTTAAAGCAACAGTGGTGGAAGATTGATGGTTGAAAAGGGGGTGGTTTGGAGTAAGGGTAAGGATTGATAGGGAGGAGCAGTCTTTTTTTAAGAATAGTCTTTCTCGTTGGAGGTTACGACGCCCCGCTTTTTAATTGGTCACCAATAGGGTGGGGTCGAGCCAGTGGTGAAACCGGCCAGCAAAAAAGAAAAAATCCAATGAGGAGGAAAAAAGAAAATGAAAAAAATGCTCGTATTGTTCTTGACTTTAAGTGTAATTATGGCTTTCTCGTTAACTGCTGCTGCATTATATGATCCCTCTATCTTTGAACCCGATGAAGAAGAAAGATGGAACTTTGATCGAGATTGGGGCTTTTGGGATATTGACGATGAAGATGGTATTTTTGCCGGCTACTCAGATTCCAAATTCGCGGGC
>SKTZ01000028.1 GCA_007122335.1 Bacillota bacterium | reverse complement strand
TGAAACTCTCTTATTTTGGTGATGCTTTTCAGCATCTACTCTCGTCTGGCGCTGTTCAGTTTTCAAAGACCACTTTTTATGGTGCATTAATTATATTACCACGCGCCTCGTGCGGTGTCAAGACTTTCCGGGAACAATTTCTCCTACTTTTTTTTGGCAAAAATTGGCCTTTTTATTCCTTCTCTTCCGGGCGCATGGGGGGAAATAGAATTACTTCTCTAATGTTGCGGGTGTTGGTTAAAACCATAATTATTCGGTCAATTCCTATCCCCAGGCCTCCAGTAGGAGGCATTCCATATTCCAGGGCCCTGATGAAATCTTCGTCCATCATGTGGGCTTCTTCATCTCCTGCTTCTCTCTGGGCCACCTGTTTTTCAAATCTTTCCCGCTGATCTATGGGATCGTTAAGCTCGGTAAAGGCATTGGCCATTTCCATACCACCGATGAACCCTTCAAAGCGGTAAGTAAAGTCTGGATTATCGGGAATTTTCTTGGCCAGAGGAGAAACCTCAACTGGGTAATCCATGATAAAAGTAGGCTGGATAAGGTTGTCTTCAACTTTTTGTTCGAAAAACTCGTTTAAGATTTCCCCCAGGGAAAATCCGGTTTTGATCCTGACACCTTTTTCTTCAGCTTTTTCCCGGGCTGTTTCCAGGTCAATATTCTCAAAGTCAACCCCGGTAAATTCTTTTACCACTTCAACCATGGTCATTCTCTTCCAGGGAGGGGTGAGGTCAATTTCTTCTCCCTGATAATCAATTTTTTGAGAACCCAAAACTTCCTGGGAAACTGAGCTGATCATGTTTTCAGTAAGCTCCATCATATCCTGGTAATCAGTGTTTACCTGGTATAGTTCCAGCATGGTAAATTCAGGACTGTGCTTGTAGGAGAAACCTTCATTCCGGAAATTTCTGCCGATTTCATAAACCCGGTCAAAACCGCCCACTATGAGCTTCTTCAGGTAAAGTTCCAGGGCTATCCGCAGATAAAGGTCCCGACCCAGGGTTTTATGATGCGTAACAAAGGGACGAGCATTTCCTCCTCCCGGAATGGGTTGGAGAATAGGAGTTTCCACCTCCAAAAATTCCCGGGAATCCAAAAAGCGCCGGATGGAAGCAATTATCCTGCTTCTCCGCATAAAAATTTCCCGGACTTCGGGATTTACGATAAGGTCCAGGTATCTCTGTCGATAGCGAAGTTCAACGTCTTTTAGCCCGTGCCACTTTTCAGGAAGGGGGCGCAGCGATTTGGCCTGAATTTCAAAACAGGAGACATTAATTGTAACTTCACCCCTGCGAGTTTTAAAAACTTCTCCTGTAATCCCAATCAGGTCACCAATATCAAGGGATTGAAAAATTTCGAACTTTTCTTCCCCGATTGAATTTACCCTTAAGTACAGCTGCACACTTCCGGACTGGTCGGAAATATCCCCAAACATTGCCTTTCCGTGTTCTCGCTTGGAAAGAAGGCGGCCACTAAGACTGACTTCTTTGCCTTCAAGTTCATTGAAATCATCCTGAACCTGCTGAGCCCAGTGGGTTCTTAGAAATTTTTCACCAAATCCAGGGATCCCTTTTTCCTGGAGCCATTTCAAGTTTTCCAAACGCTGCTGGATAAAGGAATTAAGTTCTTGCTTTTCCATGGGTTCCTCCTATTGCCGATTTTTTTTGCAGATGTTTAAAATCTCGTACTCGATTAACCCAGCTGGAACCTCTACTTCAACTTTATCTCCAACCTTCCGGCCGAGAATGGCGCTTCCCACGGGGGATTCGTTGGATATCTTGTTTTCACTGGGGTCAGCTTCTGCAGATCCGACCAGGGTATAGGTGAACTTCTCTCCGGATTCTGCATCCCTGATTTCAACTGTTGAACCAATTTTAACTTCGTGGTTCCCTCCGGGACTTTCATCCTCTTCTTCAATAATTTTTACATTGCGGAGCAGGCTTTCCAGATCCTTGATTCTCCCCTCAACAAAGGCCTGTTCATTTTTCGCATCATCATATTCGGAATTTTCTACGATATCTCCGTATTCTCTGGCTTCTTTAATTCGGGCTGCAACTTCTTTTCTTCTTACTGTTTTGAGGTGGTGTAGTTCAGCCTTTAATTTTTCCAACCCCTCTTTGGTTAAGAAAACTTCTTCGCCCATGTCCTCTCTCCTTTTTGTTTTCTCGGATCAATTAAACACAAAATTAGTGCCAAGTGTTGCCCCCTTGACACTAACTATATCCATTTATTAATTGTTAATTATAATCGGTAATATTGGGTTTGTCAAGATTACCCTTTTTTTATCCCTTCCAAATAAAGGTCTTTTCCCGGTCTGGAAATTATTATTTAAGAAAAATTTACTACCCGGGGAGTGAAACCAATTTGTTCCAGGGCTTCTGCATAGTTTTCAATTCCAGGTTCCATGCCCTTGCCCCTGAGATATGCTACTAAAACTGCTTCAATAACATTGGTTCCGAAAGAACGCCCGGCCAGGTCTGGTGTTGTAGTGATCAGCATTTTTATTCCGAGGCCTTTTAATTTCTCTGCATCTTTTTCAGTTACCGTGTTAGTAACTATTATTTTGCCGTCCAAACGTTGGGGGAAATTTTTCTTAATGTAGTGGTAATCACCAGCAATGATATCGACCTGTTCATAATAACGGTTATGGATCCTCTTGGATTCTTTATCCTGGGCTTTACCTACTGGATAAACCATGGCAAAAGGAAGCTTGGTTACTATCGGAGCAATAGTCTTGGTTAAGCGGCGGAGACTTTTCATGGTTCGGATTGGTATGGGCAGTCCCAGGGCAAAAATTACATCTCCGAAAATAATATCGGCTCCACTTTCAATAAAAGCTTCTGCCATTCCCAATCGTTCAACACAGCACACCGCAAGCACCTTTTTGCTGGCAAGGTCAAGTTTGAGCTCGGAATCCATAAATTCCACAACTTTTCGTTCCAGGGTATCCTTTAAGCCAGACCCATCAACAACGGGAGTTTCCCGCATATTCGCAACCAATTTTTTTGCATCGCGGAAATAATATTTTTTTTCCCCAGTGGTAATGTAGAGGCTGATCCCGCCCATTCCTATTGCATCTACTTTACCGTCAAGCTCAGTATAAAGACGGCGGGCTTTGTTAAAATCGCCATCCGTGCCCCGCCGTTCGATCAAAAAATTCTCTCCAAGGATTTCTTTTTCCACCTTATGATCCCTGTTGGAAGATCCCAGGCTTATACTTACTATATGTTTCAAGGATTATTCCCCCTTTTCTTTAACCTGCTGCAAAACCTCCCTCAATTTTTCTGTGTCGACAACGGTATCTTTCTGAATGGGTGATGGGCCCAGCGGCAACCCTATAACTTCTCCTTCGAGAAGCGACTGCACCGTTTCCACCCGCATATCAGAACCTATAAAAACAACGGTTTTATAATCCTGGAGCTCTTTAATTAACTGCAGAAGTTCGTTAAATAGGGTAATCCCGTTCTTATCCTTAATATAAGACCATCTTTCTTCATCATTTAAAACCATGGTGAAGTCAATTCCCATTTCCTCGGCCAGCTTATTAACTTCTTCTTTATTAGCAACTGGAAAGCCAATTAGAGCAACCCGGTCCCCTTTTCTGATCTGGCCGATGGATTCAAGGTGGGAAATAAAGCTCCGTTCAATCTGGAGGCGTTCCCCAACCTCTTTTTGCGAATAGCCCTGGGCTCTCAGGTTGAGTATCTTTTCAATTATTCGTTCCAATTTCCCCCGGCTGATTAATTTTTCCCCAATCCGGATAAATTGCAAAAAAACGCCTCCTCTGTGCACAGGTTGTGCTCATAATCAATTATATCAAAATAAACTATTCCAAACAAGAACTTCTAACTATAATTATCCCCAGTAACAAATCATGATCGAAACTCCCTCTATATAGATTTAGCCAAGACCATTAAAAGGAGAAACCCCCCTGTGTTGGGCTTCGGAATTTAGCTGAGGAAACCCCATTTTTTCCACCCTTTTTTCCGCGGGGGAGAGTAAACAAGGGTTCTCCGAGGTTAAATTCATGTCTGATCCTCTGCTTCATTTTTACCCTTCTCTGACTTCGACAGGAAAGCAGCCAATAGCTCCTGGACATCTCGGGCTTTTTCTATTCTCACTAAATCTTTCCTTACCTCCCGGGCTCCTGGTAATCCCTTGATATACCAGCCCAGGTGTTTTCGCATCTCCCTTACTGCTCTTTTTTCCGAACCCCTTAAACAAATCAGCCCATTTATGTGTTTTTTTAAAACTTCCATAATTTCTTCTTTTCCAGGAATAGAAGTTTTTTCTCCGTTTTCCAGCGTTCTTATTTGCCTGAAAATCCAGGGATTTCCCAAGGCACCCCTGCCGACCATTATCATCCTGCACGCTGTTTTCTGGGACAAAGCAAGAGCATCTCTGGCGGAAAAAACATCCCCATTGGCCACAACCGGTATTTCCAGCTTTTCCTGGATTGCAGCAATCTCATTCCAATCGGCATTTCCAGAATAGAACTGATCTCTAGTTCTCCCGTGAACGGTAATCCAGCTTGCTCCCGCGTCCTGGCAGCGAAGAGCCACTTCTCCCCCGGTTTTCTCTTCCGGATTCCAGCCAAGTCGGATTTTTACTGAAACAGGGACATTAACTTCTCGCACAAGGGTTTTTACAATTTTCTCTGCCAGGCGGGGTTCACGTAAAAGGGCCGCCCCCATTCCACCTTTTACAATCTTAGGTACAGGGCAGCCCATATTAATATCGATAAATTGTGATTTTATTTTCATTTCTATAATCTGAAAAGCCTTAATAAAGTCCCCTGGGGTTCTTCCAAAAAGCTGGATTCCGGCGTCCTCTTTATTTTGCAAATCTAAAAGAGAAAAAGTCTTTCTATTGCCATGGATTAAACCCTGCACACTTACCATTTCAGTACAGGTATAATCCGCTCCGAATTCCCTTACAAGGGCTCGGAAAACCCTGTTTGTAATGCCGGCCATCGGGGCCATAAAAAGTTTTAGTTGCCCGGTCATTTTCGATTCATCTCCCCAAGAAAGCGCAGACCTTCCAGGGTTAAACGCGGATTAACAATATCGAAACAATCCGCATCCTTTTCCCATAACCAGGCCAGCCCTCCAGTTGCAATTACCTTGGGTTCACCAGGCAAACTGGCTTTAAAAAGGTTAACAATTTCCTTTATTTGTCCTAAAAAACCATAATAAATTCCTGATTCCAGAGCTTTGACAGTGCTGGCCCCAATTACCTGTTCCGGTTTCCGAATGTTTATTCGGGGTAACTGGGCTGCTTTTTCAAAAAGGGCTCCCGAAGATATCCCAACACCTGGAGCAATGGCACCTCCCAGATATTCCCCGTTCTCCGCAAGAGCACAAAAGGTAGTGGCAGTTCCAAAATCCACAATAACAGCAGGACCTCCGTAAAGGTGGTAGGTTGCAACGGCATTTACAATTCTATCTGCCCCTACTTCTCTGGGATTATCAGTTTTTATATTTAGTCCTGTTTTTATTCCAGGCCCTACAAAACGAGGTTTTAAGTGCAGGTACAACTCCAGTGCTTTTTCCATAACACTGTTCAGGGGAGGTACAACACTGGAAATTAAAACATCATCAATATTTCCCTTTTCTACTCCCCCATTGGCAAAAAGGCTGGCCAGCAAAACCCCATATTCATCAGGTGTTTTATTCCGCTCTGTCGAAATTCGCCAGTCCCAGAGCCATTCTCCAGAATTCCATATTCCCAGAACCGTGTTGGTATTACCAATATCAATGGCCAAAAACAATCCTATCCCTCCTCCAGCAAAACCACAGTTCCCTGCCAGATTTCTTTAAATGCTCCCCCGGGGAGTTTTAAAATGAGCTGCCCTTTTTCTCCGTAACCCATTACTTCCCCCGAGAAATTATCAACTTGAACTCTTCTGTTTAATAAGAAGGACCTGCCTTGCAATTTTTCCCGGAAAAAACAAAACCCCTGTTCCTGGTAGACCTGGAAGTCTTCTTTCAGTTCTCTTAAAATCAAGCCAATAATTTCCTCGGGCAGGTATTGTTGAAGTTCGCCCAGATTTCCAGGAAGAAATTTCTCTTCAAAATCTAAATTTTTTATTGGTTTGAGATTGAGCCCGATACCGACAATTAAATTTCCAGACAGGTTCTCGCATAAAATCCCACCAACCTTTTTTGACCCCCGGAAAATATCATTGGGCCACTTGAGTTTCAGGCCGGGAACATCCCTGGTTTCCAAAGCTTTAATCACCGAACCACCGACAACCAGGGAAAAAGAAGGTTTAATTCCTTTTTGAATATGCAATAATACTGAAAAGTAAAGCCCTCCCCGGGGGGACATCCACTTTCTCCCCCGGCGACCCCGCCCACCGGTTTGTTCTCGGCTCCACACTACAGTTCCCGCGGGAGCCCCTTTCCCCGCCAGCATTTTAAGGTAATTATTCGTGGAATCTATTTTTTCAGAAAAATAAACCGGCCCCAGATCCCAGCCCGGCAGTTCAACTTTTTCCACAATTAACCTCCCTGGGATAAATCAAGACTAATATCCAGTGCCATTACAGAATGGGTCAAAGCACCCATGGAAATTATATCAACTCCACAACGGCTGATCTCTCCAATGTTTTCCAGGGTTATTCCCCCGGAAGCTTCAATCAAAACACGTCCGTCAACAAATTCAACCGCTTTTTTCATTTCCTCTGTCCCCATGTTATCAAGCATTATAATATCCGGTCCGGCGGAAAGAGCTTCTTTAAGTTCTTCAATATTGGTTACTTCCACCTCAATTTTGAGAGTATGGCCTGCTTTTGATCTTGCTATTTCAACTGCTTTCTTTACACCACCCACAGCTTGGATATGATTATCCTTAATTAATATTGTGTCAAAAAGGCCCAGCCTGTGGTTAAAACCCCCTCCCTGCCGGACGGCGTATTTCTCCAGCCAGCGCCACAGGGGTGTGGTTTTTCGGGTATCAACAACCCTTGCTTTTCCGGTTCCCACCTGCTCAACTGCTTTTCGGGTTTGAGTTGCTATTCCCGAGAGACGCTGCAGAAAGTTCAGAGCAAGTCTTTCCCCCTGGAGAATTTTCCGGGTTGAACCTGCAATGGTAGCCAGTTTCTGACCTTTTTTTATTTCTGCGCTATCATTAACCTCTGGCTGGAAATCAACCTGGCCTATTAATTGAAAAATCCTTTCTGCAACGGGCATTCCCGCCAGGACACCCGCTTCTTTAGCCCAGATTTTTCCCCGGGTTTGAGAGTTTTCAGGAATTAGAATTTCAGAGGTAACATCTCCGGCTCCAATATCTTCTGCCAGGGCTAATTCCAGCTGTCGATCAATTGTTGGGTTAGGAAAGTTCAATTATTTTCCCCTCCTTGTAATCCTTGTTCAGGATTATATGTTTGCCTTCCCAGCTCGATCTCTGCTTCGGAAAGTCACTGCGGAAATGACTGCCCCGGCTTTCTTCCCTTGACAGAGCCGCCCGCGCAATGTTGAAAGCCACAATAAGCAGGTTCTGGGTTTCCCAGGCCGCAGGTCGGGTATAAGTAAAACCGAGATGTGGCCCCAGCTCCTCCAGTTCTTTTAGAGCTCTTTTCAGGCTTTCCTTGCTTCTTACAATGCCAACCTCTTCCATCATAACTTTTTGCATGCGCCCCCGGACCCGCCATAATTCACGATCATCACCAATCCTTCTATCCTTGGCGATTTGGTCTTTAACCATTTTTACCGGCGGAGTCGGCCTTCCACCTTTTTTTACCTCCAGAGCAATCCGCCTGCCAAAAACAAGGCCCTCTAAAAGAGAATTGCTGGCCAGCCTGTTGGCTCCATGAACTCCGGTTGCTGCGTTTTCCCCGCAGGCAAAAAGGCCCGGAATGTTAGTGGCCCCCTTTATATCCGTTTTTACTCCACCCATGATAAAGTGGGCAGCAGGACGAACCGGGATGCAATCCTCTTTAAGATCGTAACCGAGTTCTAAGCATTTTCGGTATATTTTGGGAAACCGTTGTTCTAAAAAGTCCCTATCCTTATGCGTGATATCGAGGCAAACATATTCCCTTTCATCTTTTTGCATTTCGGTAAAAATTGCTCTGGCCACAATATCCCGGGGAGCCAATTCGGCCTGCGGATGATACCGGGTCATAAACCTCTGCCCTTCTTTATTCCTTAAAACAGCCCCTTCCCCCCGTAAAGCTTCAGAAATAAGGAAGGTTGTTTCTTCGGAATGGTACAGGGTAGTCGGGTGAAACTGGATAAATTCCATGTCCATGAGTTCTGCCCCGGCCCGGTAGGCAATAGCGATACCGTCACCAGTTGCCACTTCGGGATTGCTGGTGTTGGGATAAACATGACCACAACCTCCTGCAGCCAGGACAACGTAGGGGGCAACAAATAAAATAAAACCGCCCCGATTGCGGTCAAAAGCTAAAATTCCCTGACAATCCCCATCAGGGCCCAGAACAATTTCCAGGGCATAGGTGTTTTCATAAAGGTCAATCCACTCCAGGCGCTGAATATGATTAACCAGGGCCCGCCTTATTTCTTCACCGGTTGCATCCCCCCGGGCATGCAGAATCCGGGGTCGGCTGTGGGCTCCCTCGCGGGTAAAATCCAGACTGTTTTCAATCCGGTCAAAAGCAGTCCCCATTGCGATTAATTCTCTAACCCTGCCTGCACCTTCATTTACCAGGACTTCAACAGCCGGGGGATAGCAAAGGCCTGCCCCGGCTGTCTTGGTATCTTTAATATGCAGGTCCAGGGAATCTTCATCACTTAAAACAGCTGCTATTCCTCCCTGGGCAAATTCAGTACTGCTATCTTCGGTTTTTTCCTTGGTTAAAATCGCAATTTTCCTCTCCCCTGCTTTGGCTGCGGTATAAAGTCCAGCCAATCCACTGCCAACAACCAGGAGATCAACTTCTTCAACCTGTAAATTTTCGACATCAAAATGTAAAAGGTACCTGGGAATTTCCATCGGTTAATCCCCGCCTCCTATTTTATGGCAAGCATTCTTTCCAGAGATTTTCTCGCTTTTTTCGCAATCTCTTCTTCCACCTCAATCTGAGGAGAAAGATTCTGCAGGGATTCCGCTACTTTTTCCAGTGTGGTTTTTTTCATGTTTACACAGATCAAACGAGGAGAGAGCAGGTAAAATGTTTTCCCCGGATTTTCTTTTTTCAACCTGTGCAACATTCCCATTTCCGTTCCAATAATTAATGATTGAGCATCGGTTTCCCGGGCAAACTTCAAAATACCTGAGGTCCCTCCAACATAATCTGCCTCTCTAACAACCTCAGGTTGGCATTCGGGGTGGACTGCAATGGGAGCTTCAGGATGGGCTTCCCGGGCTTTTTTAAGTTCTTCCAGGTCAACCCGGTGATGAGTAATACAGTACCCGTCCCAGATTATTATTTCCTTGTCAGTTTGGTCAGCAACATACTGGCCCAGGTTCTTATCGGGAAGAAATATTATCTTCTCCTCGGGGAGAGATTCCACAACCTTGACCGCGTTGGATGAAGTACAACAAACATCGATTTCAGCTTTTACTGCCGCAGAAGTATTCACATAAGCAACTACAGCCGCGTCAGGATGTTCTTTCTTTTTAGCACGAACCGCTTCCACACTAGCCATATCGGCCAGGGGACATCCTGCTTCTTTAACGGGAAGGATAACCTTTTTTTCAGGAGCCAGAATTTTTGCACTTTCAGCCATGAAGTGGACTCCGCAAAAAATAATTACTTCTGCTTCCACTTCTGCAGCTTTCTGGGCCAGCCCAAAAGAATCCCCGACATAATCAGCAACGTCCTGAACTTCACCAATCTGGTAATTGTGGGCTAAAATTACTGCGTTCTTTTCTTCTTTAAGCCTTGCTATTTCGGCCGCCAGTTCTTTTTTATCCAATTTTCATCCCCCTCGGAAAATTTTAACAATACTGCAGGTTACTTATTTTTTTCTCCAATTTTAATGACTTTCCTGCCCGGATATTATGCGGTTATTCTCGTCGAGGAAAATTACGCTGGGTTTATATCCTTCAATCTCTTTTTCTTCCATCCAGACATAAGAAATTATAATAACCTCATCGCCGGGCTGGACAAGGCGGGCAGCAGCACCATTCAGGCATATATCTCCCTTCCCCACTTCCCCGGCAATAACATAGGTAGTGAAACGTTCCCCGTTATTAAGATTAACAACCTGGACTTTTTCATGGGGAAGAAGATCAGCAGCTTCCATCAGTTCACTATCGATTGTTATACTCCCCATGTATTTAAGATTTGCATCGGTAACAACTCCTCGGTGCAATTTGGATTTCATCATTTCCCTTAACACCTAATTCACCTCCAGCCAGACATTGTCTATTAACCTTGTGGAACCTATAAAGGCTGCTATGGCGATCATTATAGGTCCCTTAATTTCTCCCAGTTCCTGCAGATTTTCCCTGCTAACAACACTTGCGTAATCCAGGGTAGCCAGGGGTTCTGCCTTAATCTCCCTTTCCATTTTCTTTTTTACTTCCCAGCCGTCTCTTTCCCCTTTTTCGATCCACTCCCTGGCTTTTTGCAGGGTTTGGTTAATAACCAGGGCTGCTTCTCTCTCTTCGGGTGAAAGATATTTATTGCGGGAACTCATGGCCAGCCCACCTTCTTCCCGAACCGTAGGGCAGGCAACTACTTCAATATCCATATTCAAATCATCTACCATCCTTCGGATAATCAATAACTGCTGGCCATCCTTCTGGCCAAAATAGGCCCGGTGAGGCCTGACCATATTAAATAATTTGCTAACTACAGTCGTCACTCCCTTGAAGTGGTTGGGTCGGGAGCGGCCGCAAAGAACATCGGTCCCTTTTTCTACCTGGACATAGGTGGCATATCCCTCGGGGTAGACATCTTCTACAGCCGGGTAAAACACATAATCAACCTTCCGCTCCCGCAGCAGATCTAAATCCCTTTTCAGATCCCTCGGATATTCCTCATAATCTTCTTCCGGACCAAACTGGGTAGGGTTTACAAAGATCGAAACTACAGTAGTATCATTATCCTCAACGGCTTTTTCCACCAGCTGCAAATGCCCTTCATGTAAATAACCCATTGTGGGGACAAAACCGATGGTTTTATTTCCCAAAGCCTCTTTTTGGCTGATTTTTTGCATGGTTTTAATTTCTTTTATTAACTCCAAGGCAATCCTCCTAACCGTATATCTTTTTCAGAGTTTCCTCGTCCATTGAAAAACTTTCTTTTTCCCCGGGAAATTCTCCGCTGCGAACTTCCGAGAGGTACCGGGAAAAAGCTTTCTGCATTTCTTCGCCCAGGTCAGCATAGCGCCGAACAAAGCGTGGAGAAAAATCACCGCTTAAACCTAAAAGATCATGGGCTACAAGCACCTGGCCATCACAGCCTTTACCCGCTCCAATCCCTATGGTAGGTACTGATAGGGATTGGGAGACCTTTTCCGCTAGAGGAGCGGGAATACATTCCAGGACGATACCAAAAACCCCAGCTTCTTCTAATAATTTTGCATCCTCAACGAGTTTTTCGGCCTGGGCCAGAACCTTTCCCTGAACCTTAAACCCTCCCATTTGATGGATGGACTGGGGAGTGAGCCCCAGATGTCCAAGAACCGGAATTCCTGCAGCCATCAGGGCCCTGGTTTGAGGAAGAACTTCTCTACCTCCCTCCAGTTTAACGGCCGTTGCCCCTCCTTCTTTTAGGAAGCGGCCAGCATTTTCTACCGTTTTTTCTGGACTAACCTGGAAACTCATAAACGGCATGTCTGCAATTACAAGGGCCCTTTTGGTTCCCCTTACAACGGCTTTGGTATGGTGCAGAATTTCATCTATTGTTACAGGGAGAGTATTCTCATAACCCAGCATAACCATTCCCAGGGAGTCTCCGATAAGAATAGAATCTACTCCAGCCTCATCCTGTATCCGGGCAGTGTTATAGTCATAGGCGGTAAGCATGGTAATTTTCCGCCCCTCTTTTTTCATTTTCCTGAAATCTGTAGTCCGGACCTTATCTTCTTTAGCCATGGGTAATCTCCTCCTCTAGAGTTTTAAGCATCTGCCTGTAGGCTTCCGCGGGTAAACCTTTTTCCTTTGCAATCTCCAGGGTAAATAAACCCAGCTCGCGGTAAAGTTTGCAAAGCCGCTTATCCCCTTTCATTGCCTTCAAGTGCCCGGCAACAGTTCCCTTATCACCACGGGCGACGGGCCCTGTAAGGGCTGCTACCGGGCCCAGCTCCTGGAGGTTGTTTAATGTACTTTCAATCAGGGGTAGTGCCGCCTTTAAACCAGTTTCTTTAGGGATCCCCGCTTTTTCCTGTAATTCCAGGCCTGCATTTACCAGTGCCACCAGGTAATTACTGAAAAGGACTGCGGCAGCGTGGTAAAAAGCCTTTTTATCACTTTCAATAACTGTCCAGTTCAAACCCAGAGTTTCTGCAAGTTCCTTTCCTTTTTCCAGGCCCTGCTGATCTCCATCAAGAAAAAACCAGGCAGATTTAATATTCTTCCGGGCCAGGTCCCAGCGAGCCATAGATAATAGGGGATGCATGGCCAGGACATTCTTATCACCAAGAATTGAAGCCGGGTGATGCCCGCTGGTATGAACCATTATTGTATCTGGCTTCAGGGCTTTTTCCTTTTTTAGTTTTTCGGCAATAGAAGCAATCCGGTCATCGGGGGTAGTAATAAAAATAATATCAGCATTTTGAGCAAGCTGAGCCAGATCTGGAGTTAAATAGGGGAAAACTTCCTGGCCAGGTTTTTTTTCTCCAGAAGAATCCGGCCTTGTAGCTGCACCAATTACATTCAAACCATCTTCCTTCATTATTGCAGCAAGAGCACAACCAACCCTACCAGGACCAACAAAAGCGATGGAAGGATTATCTTTCATTTAATCCACCACCGCTCCAAAAAATATAGATGCCACCCCGGTTCCAGAGCAAGGCATCTTCAATAACCATTTTAATTCTCCTCCTTTCGTCTCGGTCCAAAGATCCAAGCGAAACCAATTTTTATCGGCAAATTCAGTGCGGCTCCAAAAAGATGCCGCCTGCGCCTTCATTTTAACATTTACTACCATTGTTAGCAAGACAAATTACAACTAAATCACTATTTA
>SKTZ01000090.1 GCA_007122335.1 Bacillota bacterium | reverse complement strand
TTTTTGCTCGAATATGGAATTAAGTTTTTCTTTTAGCATTTTAGGAGGGTACTGCTCAAGGTTATCCAGAAGGGCCTGGACCTGTTCGTGTTCTTCACTGGAAATTTTTCCTTCCTCCCACAGGCGGTGGTAGGCCTCTGTGAAATAAACCATGATTTCCAGGTCAAGATTATTCTTCACCCGGCATGCTCCTTTCAATGGAGAGATTTTCTGGGTCGATAAAGCGGATTCTTTCTTCGTCGAAGAACAGGATCGTATGGCCGGTTAGGCCGGTCCGGTTTTTGGCGACAATAACTTCGGTATCCCTTTCTTTGCCTTCCTGGGCAGCTTCTTCCCGGGCTCCGATCGAGGTGTGAGCGTGTCGATAGAGGAAAAGGACACTGTCAGCGATTTCTTCAATGTTTCCTGAATCCCTCAGGTCAGAAAGGACAGGCCTTTTGTCGGTCCGCGAGGTGAAACTCCTGCTGATCTGGGATAGGAGCAGGATTGGAATTTCCAGTTCAGAGGCCATGTTGCGCAACTGCAAAACGTTTTCCCCTACAGCCCGAGCCATGTTATGGTGGCTGAAACCCTCCTGGGGTAATTTGAGGAGCTGCAGGTAATCGATTACAGCCAGACCCAAACCGCGGGTCTGGGCTTTAAATTTCCGCAACCGGGCCCGAACCTGGGAGACGTTCAATCCCCTTTCATCAGAAATCCTCAGGGGAAGATGGTAAAGGTTATCCAGGGCCTGGGCAACCTTAAGATCTTCGTCTTCATTGGTTTCTCCCTGGCTGTATCTCCAGCCGTTAATTTCCGCCTCGCTGATTATCATCCGGTCCATAATTTCCTGGGCATCCATTTCCAGGCTGATTACGGCCACGGGTATTTCCCGTTTGATCACATTAAGGGCAACGTTCAGGGCGAAAGCGGATTTACCAACAGAGGTGGAAGCAGCAAGGACACTGAGGTGTCCTTTTTTAATTCCCCCGAGCACTTTATCCAGGGAGATAAAACCTGTCAAAAGACCGGTATCAATTTGTTTTGATTTGCGGTCCATATAGGCCTGGTAGGCTTCCATCAGAGCTTCTTCCATGGTATATATGTGTCGCTGGACCAGCCCTTCAGTGGTTGCCGTAAAAATGATTTCCTGGGCTTTTGCCTGACACTCTTCCAGTTTGTTGTCTTCCTGAGCCGCCATATTCTGAATTTGGGTGGCGGCTTTAATCAACTGCTGGCGCTGGTAGCGGGCCCGAATTAATTCCACGGAGGGCTTTAGTTCGGAGGGGGTCAAAAAACCCGAGGTCAATTTCTCCAGGAGGTCTTCCGGGTCTGCAGCCAGGCCTTCTTTTTTCAACTGAATATATAGGCGGGTCCTGGAAAGCTCGCCATGGTCCTGATATTGCTGTAGCAGGTGGTGGTAAATAACCCGGGATTGATTCTGGGAAAAGTGGTGGGGCTGGAGTTGATCGGCAACTTCGTCTATCAATTCGGGGTTCTGTAATAGTATTCCCAGGACCTGAAACTCTTCCTGGGCAAAATCCTGAGCTTGTTTAGCCATCCTTACCTCTCTCCTTGGCGATTAGTTTTTGCCGAATATCTCCCTTGAGGCCGCATACACGGCAGGATTCAATAATTCTCTGCATGATCTTTTCTCCTAAAAAGCCCAGGCGGCGGGCCAGCTCATTCAGAGAACAGCTTGTACTGATAACAAAGGGAAGCTGTCTGCCGTAGCGGTGGTCGATTATCCTGTACAGCAGGCTGCTGGAAAAATCAGTGGCCTGCTCTGTTCCCAGGTCATCAATTATCAAAACCGGGGCCTGTTCAATTTCGTGAATCAACTGGTATTCAGAATAAGGGGAATCCGGAGCAAAACTCAAGCGGACCAGGAAGAGAAAATCACTGTAGGATATGTAGCGAACGGGCTTCCCGTGGGCCAGAAGTTCATTGGTAATACAGGCCAGCAGAAAGGTTTTTCCGCTGCCTACTGGGCCGTCAATAAGCAGGCCCTGGCTGTGGCCCTCTTTTAACTGGCTGTGGGCAAATTCTTGAGCTGCTTTGAAGGCTTTTTTAGCCTTTAACCTTGGGGTTTCCTTCCCATTACTGTCTTTGGCAGGATAGAGGTCGAGATTTGCCGTTGCGAATTTGGCTTCAGCATAGCGAGGAGGTAAACCGGCCTGCCTCCGGATTAGAGAAAGGTCTCTTTCCTGATGGCAGGAACAGCGGGTATAACCTTCCGAGGTTAATACTTCTCCCCTATCCTGACATTTAGGGCAATCCCAGCGGGGTTGTTTAAAATCTTCCGGGATGCCTTTCTCCGAGAGCAGTTTATTGAATTTTCCCTTGAGTTTTGTAATTTCTCCCTGGAGTTGTTGCCTTTCTTTGGTGTCAAGACCGTGAAAGTTAGCTCCCCGCAGGGTAAATTCCTTCTTTTTTATTACAGCGTCCAGTTCAGCGACTTCCGGGTGTTCGGCAAAAACTTTTTCCCGCCGCCGGGTAGCTTCTTCCAGTTTTTTTTGTTGTTTTGGTGATGTCATTTCAGGTTTAAAAACAAAAGGCATGAGACAATACCTTCCTCTCATCAATCATCGCGATATTTATCGTAATCCCAACCTGCTTTATCCTCTGCAGGTGATGTTTCTTTTTGCTGCATTGCCTCCCGGGCTTCTTCAATGTCAGATGTTTTGGCCCTTTTCAACGGCTGGATGAAATTGCGGTCAATATAATTAAGGGAGGGCCGGCCGTCGCGTTTACTGCGGATGGCTTCCTGAATGGCCCACCGGGCAACTTCTACACTCAGGGCGTGATCCTCGCTATCCTTGCAGGTGATCCAGGAAAGCAAGATTTCTTTATGGGAAGGAGTCATTTCCCAGGCCCGGGAAATGCCAAATTCCATTGCCAGTTCATGTGTTTCCCGGTGGAGGCGGTCCGCCCTCTGCAGGTCTTCGTATGAGGTGATGCCGTTCTTAACCCAATCCCGCACTATTCCCCGCAGGTAGGGTAGGGGCTTCAGGTCGGGATTATCTTCAAGGGCTTTTTTTACCCTCCTGATTAATTCCTTCACCGTTTCCGGGGAGAAGGTAGCCATTATTTCTTCAATCTCACTCCGGAGTCTATCGGTAAGTTTTTCTGGGGCTAAAATCATGACCAGGCCTTTAACCAGATCCTGTTCGGAAACAGGTCTTCCAGAAAGAAGTTCACGCAAAAAACGTTCTTCTTGTTCTAGGGCTCCAGAAGAGCCCCGGGAATTCTTGTCGAGAGCTGGGAGGAAAATTTTAAAGGAAACCGTCCCCCGGGTTTCCTCGTACTCGATAAACCCTCCTTTTTCCAGGCGGGGAAGTTCTTTTGTAATAACTTTTCTTCCGTCAGGCAGAAGGTTTTCCAGTTTTTCTAGCTTAACTTCTCCCGATAGGGAGGAATTAGCGTGAGCAAGAAGCAAGAAAAAAATAGCCAGCTGGTTTCCGGTCCAACCGGCAAAAAGTCCATTTTTTAAAGCGGAGGAAGAGAGAGCAATATAATTTTCGCTCCCCCGCTGTTTATGAAGGTCAAAAAGATAAATCTCCTCGGCAGGCATGTCCGTCACTCCTTTGTTACTGGTAATTCTTCGACGCCTGGAGGAGATTCTCCTTTTTGGATATTTTTAAGAGTCCCGAAAAATTAATCGAGAAAATTAAAGGAAAAGTAAAAAAAATACAGAAAAGGGAGTTAACCCTTATCCTCTTTCCACGCAAGTAGTCTCTGAATTAAATCCCGCAGAAACTCGGCGTCTTCAGAGGAAATATCGGTAAAATATGGCACAGCGGATTCTCTTGCTAGCTCGGGTTCTTCCGTCATTGCAAATGTATCGGTAAGGGAAACTTCCAGTGCTGCAGATATTTTTTGTAAACTTTTCAGGGATGGATTGCGTTCTCCCCGCTCCATCCCTCCTATGTAACTGGCGTGCAAACCGGAGAGTTCCCCCAGCTTTTCCTGGGTCATCCCTCTTTCTTTGCGCAGCTTCCGAATTGTTTGGCCGAACCGGAATTTAATATCCATTGCCCTTCCTCCTCACTGAGGTAACATTATTATAGTTAAAAGGGAAGAGCAATTGAATAGACCAAAAGTATTAAAAATGGTTGACAGAAGACACTATAAGTATTAAAATATAAATAAATGGAAGAATAAGGAAAAGGGGGTAATTGTTATTCGCCCGGAAGACAACAGCCCTAACAAGGAGAGGGAAATCGTAAGGATGCAGCGGTATCTCAAGGAGATGTTCGATGAAAAGAGGGAAATCGACGAGGAAATGCTTGAATTGAGCCAGCAAATTGACCGTCTGGTGGTTGAGGAAACCAGGAAACGAACAAAAAAAGAATAATTTTTAAAAATGTTCGGTCCATTATTGACACCTGTCCCTTAATTTGATAATATAGCCATGGGACCAATTCCAACCCAGGTAGGTTATCCCCTATTTGGGTTATTTTTTTTGCAGCCCCTTATTGAAGGGAGGGCTTTTAATGAGTGTTACCATTGTTGTTGGAACTCAGTGGGGTGATGAAGGAAAGGGGAAGGTTGTAGATTTAATGGCCAGGCAGGCCGATGTAATTGTTCGTTTCCAGGGAGGAAATAATGCCGGCCATACTGTGATTGTTAATGATGACAAATTTGAACTCCACCTTATTCCCTCGGGGATACTTTACCCGGAGAAGAAAACTGTCATGGGTGGAGGTATGGTGGTTAATCTCCAGGCCCTGCTGGAAGAAATAGATGCCCTGAAGGAAAGGAATATCAGCTTTGATAACTTTTATATCAGCGATACGGCTCACCTGGTCCTGCCCTACCATATGGTCCTGGACCGCCTGGAGGAGGAAATGCGGGGGCCAGAAAAGCTGGGAACAACGAGCCGGGGTATTGGGCCGGCATATGTAGATAAAGCGGCCCGAAGAGGACTGCGGATGGGTGATCTTTTGCACCGGGAACGGCTTGCGGGAAGGTTAAAGGCTGCCCTGAATTACCACAATCATATTCTGGAAAAAGCATTTAACCAGGAAGTCTTTTCCTATCAGGAAGTATTCAATTCCCTCTGGGAAGCCGGGAGGCGCCTTGCTCCTTATATAACAAATACTGCGCTCCTGCTGGACAGGTGGAGGGAGGAAGGGCAGCATATTTTCTTTGAAGGAGCTCAGGGGACACTCCTGGATATTGACCACGGCAGTTACCCCTATGTTACTTCTTCAACTACTGTTGCGGGAGGCGTGTGCCACGGAGCGGGCCTGGGTCCGGGAAGAATCGACCAGGTAATTGGCGTTACCAAGGCTTACATGACCCGGGTGGGCGAAGGACCGTTTCCCACAGAAGACAAGGGAGAAGAGGGGACCCGCCTGCGTGAAGAAGGGCATGAATACGGAGTTACAACGGGTCGTCCCCGCCGCTGCGGATGGCTGGACCTACCTCTGCTGCGTCACGCCTGTCGGGTAAACGGAATCAACTACCTGGCCCTGACAAAAATTGATGTTCTCTCCGGCCATCCGGAAATCAGGGTTGCCACGGGTTACATGGTGGAGGGAGAAGAGCTAATGGAGATGCCTACAGATACCGACCTTTTGGGTAGATGTAAACCAACCTATGATATTCTTCCTGGGTGGGAAGAGGATATTTCCCAAATAAAAAACTTTGCTGATCTTCCTGAAAATACCCGTAAATATATTGATTATATTGAGGACAAAATGGGTCTCCCCATTAAATTAATCGGGGTAGGGCCGGAACGAAACCAGGTAATTGTAAGGGGCGATTTGTAATGAGAGTTCTTTTAATTGGTTCCGGGGCTCGGGAACATGCTCTGGCCTGGAAAATAGGGCAGAGTCCCCATCTGGAAAAACTCTATTGCTGGCCCGGAAATCCGGGAACTGCCGAATTAGGAGAGAATATTGAGGGTGATTTTAAAAATCCCGATAAACTCGGTTACTGGGCCCGGGAGCAGCAAATTGATTTGACCATTTTTGGCCCGGAGGCTCCCCTGGTAGATGGCCTTGCAGATAGTTTTTCCCGCCGCGGCCTGTTTGCCCTTGGTCCGGGGAGGGAAGGAGCCCGCCTGGAAGGAAGTAAAAGCTGGGCAAAAAAAGTCATGGATGAAGCAGGTGTTCCGACTGCAGGTTACGATGTTGCAGTAACCATGGAACAGGTTGAAAAAAGCCTTGCCAAGTACCCCGAGCCCTATGTCTTAAAGGTAGACGGACTGGCTGCTGGAAAGGGAGTTTTGATCTGTGAAGACCACAGTAAAGCCCTGGAAGAAGCCCGCTCTGTCCTTGAAGAAAATCGCTTTGGGTCGGCCGGGCAAAAGCTGGTTATTGAAGAATTTCTCCAGGGGAAGGAAGCTTCATTGCTTGCAATTTGTGCAGGTGGAGAATACCTTCTTTTTGCCCCTTCCAGAGACCACAAACGGTTGAAAACCGGAGACCAGGGACCAAATACAGGAGGAATGGGAGCATATTCTCCAATTGAGGAAATCTCCGCTGCAGAACAGGACGAACTGGGGCGGCAGATTTTCCGTCCAATCCTGGATATTCTGCAGAAAAAGGGCATCGATTACCGGGGAATATTATATGCGGGGTTAATGCTGACTCCACAAGGGCCAAAAGTTTTGGAATTTAACGTTCGCTTCGGGGATCCGGAAACACAGGCCATTTTGCCCCGGATGGAAAATGATCTCCTGCCCTACCTTTTCTCGGCCGCCAGAGGAGAACTTTTTCCCGAACCCATTAAGTGGAAGGAAGAAGCCTGTCTTTGTGTTAACCTTGTTTCCGGAGGATATCCGGGTTCTTACAAGAAGGGCTATCCAATATCCGGACTGGAAAAATTAAATCCCGAGACAATTGTATTCCAGGGAGGAACGAGTACTAAGGATAATCAGCTGGTTACTGCCGGGGGCAGGGTTCTTGGTGTGACCGTCCTGGGCAAAGACCTTTCCCAGGCCCGTGAAAAAGCCTACCTGGAAGTGGAAAAAGTCAATTTCAAGGATAAATATTACAGGACTGACCTGGGGAGGTTTTAATAATGGCAAAAGTGGCAATAGTGATGGGAAGCGATTCTGACCTGAAGAAGATGGAAAAAGGTGCTCAACTGCTGGAAGAAATGGGAATTAACTATGAAATGAGAATTATCAGCGCCCACCGAACTCCTGCCGAAGCAAAAGAATTTGCTGAAGGAGCCAAAGGACGTGGGGTCGAAGTTATCATAGCCGGCGCGGGAATGGCAGCTCACCTGGCAGGGGCAATGGCAGCCCATACCCATCTCCCTATTATCGGAGTTCCCCTCTCGGGAAGCTCCCTGGCCGGACAGGACGCTCTGCTGTCTACTGCCCAAATGCCGCCGGGTGTTCCGGTAGCCACAATGGCAATTGATGGCAGCAAAAACGCTGCAGTTTTTGCCTGCCAGATCCTCGCTCTTAAAGACAGTGAAGTAGAAGAAAAGCTCCTTGAATTCCGCAAAAGCATGGCTGCTGGGGTTCGAGAAAAAGATAAAAAACTTCAGAAATAAGAAAAGCCCCCTTTTTGGGGGCTTTCGTTTTATAATTTTGTTCCGCATTTACTGCAGTAAGCAGAGCCTTCTGGTAAGGAACTTGAACAGGCTTCGCAGAGAACATGAGAGTGTTCTTCTGGATAATCCCGGGAAGTGCTTGTTTCTTTTTCAGTTCCGGGTTGTTTAAAGGTCAGGAAAAGCCCTGTTCCCAGAACAATAATCCCCATAACTATTCTCCAGAAAGCCAGGTCGACCAGAATATTGAAAATCGCCATAATTCCAAGGATGACCAGGACAATACCTGCGGTTTTATAAGTATTTTGCATTGGGAGATTCTCCTCTCTATTTATGGACTGAGGCAGGAAAAGTAATTCCTGCCTCAGTTTATTTTACCTTTTATTTAATTTAAAGTAAAGGAGTTTAGCCGCAGCGAGAGAATCCGCAGTTGCGGCAGAGAACGCAGCCCCCTTCGTGTTCAACTTCCATTCCGCAGTCGGGGCAGACAAATGAGCCGTTGGTAGCGAAGATATCAGGTTGAGATTCTCCGTTATCCTGATGCCGGTTTATTACGTCCTGCTGAAGGTTTTTATTGGTTTCTACATACTCCAGGTATTCTTCGATAGCGCGCCCAATGGCGTCAGGACAGGAAGTGTTACTAACTCCTTTTCGCTTCAAGGCAGCTGCACAGCGGATCCCTCTTAGCTGGTGGATAAGTTCCCTGGGCGGGACCCCTGCCCTCAGGGAGAGGGAGATCAACCGACTTGTTGCTTCTGATTGGGAATGACAACCCCCACCGCGGCCGGTTGAAGTAAAGACCTCGCAGATGCCGTCGTTATCGGAATTAATTGTAATATATAGTTTGCCGCAACCGATTTCTGTTTTGGTTGTTGTTCCCACAGTAACACGAGGCCTGGGCCGCTTGCTCTTGGGTTTATCATCGGTTTTTCCAGTTGTTAAGACCTGGGAATCGCGGCTCCCGTCCCGGTAAATAGTGACTCCCTTGCATTTGAGCTCGTAAGCGAGCTGAAATACCATCGCCACGTCCTTTGGAGTAGCTTCATTGCAAAAGTTAACAGTTTTGCTGACGGCGTTGTCGACAAATTTCTGGAAGGCAGCCTGGGTTTTTATATGCCGCTCGGGGTCAATATCATGAGCGGTAACAAAAATGTCTTTAATATAATCGGGTATTTCTTCGATTTCTTCCAGAGCATCTCCCTGAGAAACGCGGGCCACAATTTCTGGTGAATAAAATCCTTCTTCCCGGGCCACTTCTTCGAAAAGAGGGTGAACTTCGGTAAGAGTGCTGTCGAGGACATGCCTTTGATAACTCAGGGCAAAAAGAGGTTCAATTCCACTGGAGGCATTGGCGATGATGCTGATCGATCCCGTAGGAGCAATGGTCGTCAGGGTAGCATTGCGCCGGGGTTTTTTGAAAACACTTGCCGGAAAGTTGGGGAAGGTCCCTCTTTTTTCTGCGAGTTCTTCTGAAACTTTTTCGGATTCCCTGTGGATAAAGCCCATAACTTCCTCGGCCAGGCGCAGGGATTCGGGGGAACCATAAGGAATTCTTAGTTTGATAAGCATGTCGGCCCAGCCCATTACTCCCAGTCCAATTTTCCTGTTACCCAGAGCCATGTCTCTGATCTGGGGCAGGGGGTAGTTGTTCATATCAATTACGTTGTCCAGAAACCGAACAGAAATTCTGGTAACCTCTCGCAGGCGGTCGTAATCAACGGCTGGTCCGTGATGGGTTTTTTTTACCATGTGGGCCAGGTTAATCGAACCAAGATTACAGGCTTCAAAAGGTAAAAGAGGTTGTTCGCCGCAGGGGTTGGTGCTTTCGATTTGGCCCATTTCCGGAGTGGGGTTGGCAGCGTTAATTCTGTCCAGAAAAATAATGCCTGGTTCCCCGTTTTTGTGGGCCATTTTCACGATCCGGTCAAAAACTTCTCGGGCATTCAGGCGGCCGGTTTCCTCTTTCGTCTGAGGGTTGATCAGGGGATAATCTCGGTCTTCTGCTACTGCTTCCATAAATTTTTCAGTTAACCCGACGGAAATATTAAAATTATTAAGCCGGTCATTTTCTTCCTTGCAGGAAATAAACTCCAGGATGTCGGGATGGTCAACATTGAGAATACCCATGTTGGCTCCCCGGCGTTTCCCCCCCTGTTTAATAGTGTTGGTTGCTGAATCGAAAACTTCCATGAAGGAAATAGGTCCAGAAGCAACTCCTCCAGTTGAGAGAACCCGGTCGTTTTTGGGGCGTAATCTCGAAAAAGAAAATCCAGTTCCGCCGCCACTCTTGTGGATAAGAGCAGCTGATTTCACCGCATCGAAAATTCCCTCCATGGTATCTTCGATGGGAATAACAAAGCATGCCGCCAGCTGCTGCAGTTCGTTGCCGGCATTCATCAGGGTAGGGGAATTGGGAAGAAAATCAAGGTCAACCATGACCCGGAAAAAATTTTCCTCATCTGCTACTGGATCTTCACCATAATTGGTGCTGGCCTCCGCAATATTAGCTGCTACACGCCGGAAAAGGTTTTCCGGAGTTTCTAAGGCTTCCTGCTCCCCCTCTTTTTTAAGATAACGGCTCTCCAGAACACGCAATCCGCTATCCGATAACTTTATTTCTGCCATAATCAAACCATCCTCCCCATCTATGTAATATGAATCGCCGGGTTCATTTTCATTCTAATACAATATATTGTGTTTGTCTATAGCGAATAACCCCATATATTGTGTTGAGGATTACTTTTAGGGTTATTTTCCCGAGAAGACGAGGAATTTAGAGGAAAAAGATTTGAATCCAACAGGAAAAAACCCGAATGTTTTTATAAAAAAACAGAAAAAAGTTCGTATTTTTGTTGAAGGGATTGCAGGGTTATGGTAAAGTTGAAGTAGACTTAAAAGGAGGGAGTGCCTTGTCCAGCAGAGATATTTATTCCAATTTAAGCCCGTGGGATCACCGGTATTCAGTCCGAGAAAAAGAATTTTCTGATCTGAGCCGTTTTTTTTCCGAAGCTGCCCAGATATCCTACCAGGGCCGGGTTGAACTGGCTTTAGTTGAAGAACTTGTTGCGAGAAAGATCTGCCCCCAGGGCGCAGTTGAGGAAATTAAAAAAGCCCTGGATAAACTGGATCCGGAGGAAGTTTACAGGGAAGAAGAAAAAACCCGCCACAATATCCGGGCGCTGGTTAATGTCCTGGCCCGGGAGGTTTCCCCTGACTACAGACCCTTTATTCACCTTTCGGCTACCTCCATGGATATTGTTGATACTGCTAATGCTCTCCGGTTTAAGGAAGCCCACAGGGAATTAATTGCTCCTCTTCTCCGCCAGGTCATTCTGCTCTTTTGTAGTTTAACCCGCCGGGAAAAAGCCACCCTGCAGGTTGGCAGAACTCACGGTCAGCACGCAGTCCCAATTACTTTCGGTTTTGCTCTGGCCCAGTACCTGGACCGGCTGGGGCGGGCCGCAGAAGAGAGTCTGGAAAGAAGTGAGCAGCTCTGCGGGAAAATGGCAGGGGCTGTCGGAGCCTATAATGCTTCGAGTATGCTGGTCAAAGACCCCCTGGACCTGGAAAAAGGGGTTTTAAAAAGACTGGGCTTGAAACCGGCCCCAATAAGTACCCAGATTGTTCCCCCCGAATATATGTTAAATTATCTGCACAGCATAATTGTCGCTTTTGGAATTATTGCAGATTTTTCCGACGATATGCGCCACCTGCAGCGATCAGAAATTGAAGAAGTCGGAGAATTTTTTGCTCCTGATCAGGTAGGTTCTTCGACAATGCCCCAGAAAAGGAATCCCATAAATTATGAGCACATCAAAAGCCTTTGGAAAACAATTCAGCCAAGAATTCAAACTGTTTACATGGATCAATTATCCGAACATCAGCGGGATCTAACGAACTCCGCTTCAACCCGATTTTATGTTGATATTCCTGTGGGGTTTTTCCTGGCCCTACAGAGATTAAAGCGTGTTCTGGAGAAATTTTCAACAGACCAAAAAGCCATGCTTGCCAACCTGAAAAAAAATCAGGATTTTATCCTGGCAGAACCTCTTTATATTGCCCTGGCTGCAGAAGGCCATCCCGATGCTCACGAGGTTGTAAGAAAGCTAACCATAGAAGCCGAGGAAAAAGGCTTGGCCCTGCACGAAATCCTGGGGGAGAAAAAGGAAATCCAGTTATACCTGGAGAGGATGACTCCCGAGCAGAAAAAAATTTTAAAAGATCCTGCCCGGTATACTGGATTCGCCAAAAAGAAAGCAGAAATAATCAGTGAATACTGGGAAAAAAGAATGGAGGAAGAAAAAAATGGAGGATAATTTTCTCTACGAGGGAAAGGCCAAAAAAATATTGACCACCGAGGACCCTATGGTAGTTAGAATGGTTTTCAAAGATGATGCAACCGCTTTTGATGGTAAGAAAAAAGGAAAAATTGGAGATAAGGGGCAGGTAAATGCCAGAATTAGTTCCCGAATTTTCCGGTATCTCCAGCAAAAAGGCATAGATAATCACTTCATTGAACAGAGCGAACCGGGAGAAATAATAGCCCGCAGGCTGGAAATTATACCTGTAGAAGTTGTTGTTCGAAATCTTGCTACGGGCAGCATTTCCCGCCGGCTTGGCTTAAAAGAAGGACTTCCTTTTAACCCTCCCATCCTTGAATTTTACTTTAAAGATGACCAGCTCGGAGACCCAATGATTAATGAAGATCATATTCAGGTGCTGGGCTGGGCTTCCCGGGAGGAAATAGAAAAAATGAGAGAAAGTGCTCACCGGGTAAATGGCCTGCTGCTTGAGCTTTTCCGGGGAATTGGAATACAGCTTGTGGATTTCAAACTGGAATTTGGCCGGGCGGGAGAGGAGTTATTGCTTGGTGATGAGATTTCCCCAGATACCTGTCGTTTATGGGATTTGAAAACCGGGGAAAAACTGGATAAGGATCGTTTCCGTCAGGATCTCGGGAATACTGAAGCTGCCTACCAGGAAATTCTCCGGCGAATAGAGGAGCTGGAAGAATGAAATGGGAAGGGACTGTTCGCATTGATTTAAAGGAAACGGTTTTTGATCCCCAGGGAGATACCCTGCGCCGAACCCTGGTTGAACAGGGCTATCCACTGGAAAAAGTCCGCGTGGGTAAGGTTATTAATGTTGAACTGGAAGCATCAGATCAAAAGAATGCAGAACAGATCCTACAGGAAATCTGTTCCCGTCTCCTGGCCAATCCGGTTATGGAAAGCTTTAGTTTTTCCCTGGAGAAAATTCCATCATGAGAACCGGGATAATTGTTTTCCCAGGGTCCAACTGTGATAGGGATTGTAAAAAAGCCAGTGATTTAATGGGATGGACCGCCGATTTCCTCTGGCACAATGAGCGGAAGAATCTTTCCTCCTACGATTTAATAATTCTTCCCGGAGGTTTTTCTTACGGAGATTACCTCCGGCCTGGAGCGATTTCCTCCCTCGCCCCGATTATGGAAGATGTAAAGGAATTTGCCCAAAAAGGAGGCAGGGTCCTGGGAATATGTAACGGCTTCCAGGTTCTCCTGGAATGCGGCCTTTTGCCAGGAGCCCTTCTGCCCAACCCCTCTCTCCGCTTCATCTGCCGAAATCTCCAGGTCAGAGTTGAAAATATCAATAATCATTTTACAGG
>SKTZ01000011.1 GCA_007122335.1 Bacillota bacterium | reverse complement strand
CTTTTTCCAACTCTTTTTGGGGAAAGAAAAAAGGGTCAAACACTTCAACGCTAAAACCCTCTCGGTGGAGAAGCTCCCCCAACACAGGTTCTGGACCGCATCCATAATCAAGTGCCTTACCCCGGATTTTAACCAAAGGGTTTACTGCCCGGGAGATAAATTCCTTAAACATTTTCACATAGCCCTCATTTTCAAGAGTATTATTGTGTTCCAGATACCTTTCTTTTTCCTCCTGAAGGCTAATTAAATTTTGGGGATCCAGAGAAATTAAGTGACAATTGGAACAAAACCCGTAAATTCCCGGGGACATTTTTTTCTTTTTTAGTTTTTCCCACCCGCAGAGGGAACAGTTTTTCATGTTTACAACTCCCTAAATTAATCATCCTTCTTTCCCATTCTATTTCTTTAAAGCAACTCCTCCCTTAACAACGGAAAGGATTTTTTTTAAAAGTTTTCTTACATTCTTGCAGGATTTATTTTTTTTTGTCGAAGTATTTATATATACGGCTCATCATTGATGAGCGCCAAAGTTTTCTTTTTTCTTTCCTATTAAACCCCTCTCCCTCATTAAAGTTTTTGGAGGTGATGTCCCCTAAAATACTTTGCTTGATCAAAACTCAATTCCAATTTTAATAAAAAATGATTTAAAGGAGGATTTTTAAAATGAGTAAGGTCGTTGTAATCGGTGGCGGTTGGGCTGGTTCTGCTGCCGCGATTGCTGCAAGAAAACAGGGTGCTGAAGTTGTTGTTATTGAAAGGATGGAAATGCTCTTGGGAACAGGTCTTGTAGGAGGTATAATGCGCAACAACGGTCGTTATACTGCAACTGAAGAAGCCATCGCCATGGGCGGGGGTGATCTTTTCCAAATTACTGACCGGGTTTCCCGACACCACAACATTGAATTTCCCGGCCACAAACACGCCAACCTGTATGATATTAGCCTGGTGGAACCTGCTGTAAAAAAACATTTACTGGAAATGGGAATTGAATTACGATTAACAGCAAGAGCCATCAATGCAGAAAAAGATGAAAACGGTAATGTCACAGCGGTTATTCTTGATCAGGACAAGGAAAAAATTACCGGGGATGTTTTTGTTGAAGCAACCGGAACTGCTGGACCCATGGCCAATTGTGTTAAGTACGGAAACGGTTGCGCAATGTGTGTAATTCGTTGCCACAGTTATGGAAACAGGGTTAGCATCGCTGGAAAACTCGGGATAAAGGAAATGGTAGGTCGCAAAGGTGATGGCTCTATTGGTGCCATGAGTGGATCCTGCAAAATTTTCAAAGAATCCCTGTCCCCAGAGATCCAGGAAGAATTGAACACCACTGGAGTGGCCGTAGTTCCAATACCTGAAGAACTACAAAAAGGAGAAGATTCCCTCAGTTCGAAAGCCTGCCAGCAGTATGCTCTTGCCGAATACGCAGCAAACGTAATTCTCCTTGACACCGGGCATGCTAAACTGATGTCACCTTTCTTCCCTCTGGAAGCTCTCCGGATGATTCCCGGCTTCGAAAATGCCCGATACGAAGATCCTTACGCAGGAGATATGGGTAATTCTATGCGTTATATGGCCCTTTCTCCCCGAGACAACACTCTAAAAGTTAAGGGATTAAATAACCTTTTCTGCGGCGGGGAAAAAGCAGGACTCCTGGTGGGACATACCGAGGCTATTGTCACCGGAACCCTGGCCGGGCATAACGCCGTAAGGCAGGCTGAAGGCAAAGAACTCCTCGAGCTATCCCGGGAGACTTCAATCGGAGAAGCAATTGCTTATGTAAACGAAGAAATGCAAACCGAGCCCGGTCGAAGCAAAAAATATACTTTCTCCGGGTCAGTTCTTTTTGACCATCTGCAGGAAAAGGGTTTTTACACCACGGATAAAGATGAAATCAGAAAGCGGATTGAAAAAGCTGGTCTTACCGATATTTTCAGTACAAAAATAACCTGAAATTAATTTAAGGCCTTGGGGCCCATAGAGGGGGTGAGAGAATGCAAATCGTAAGTATGAGAAGCGAACCCATTGAAGACGGCAATATCAAGGTTTTCCTGGAATCCACTATAGATGGAAAAGAAAAAAACTATGAAGCAACAGGTGAAACCCTGCTGGGTGCAATAGGTAATGCTTTTTGCAAGATGCTGGATGATGAAGTAGGAGAAATCAAAAACGAAAGATTATTGATGAACGCCGTGCGCGGCCCATATGAAAAAAGACTTGTAACAATGAGGCTTTTAGCCGAGCATGAAGGCAAAGAAAAAGAAGTTCTCAATTCGGGCGAAGGGTTACTGGAAACTATAATAAACGCCCTGCGGACCCTGAAAACCAAATAAGAAATTTTATATTAGGAGGGAATCTGATGGATATTGATGCCCAAGCATTAACCTCTGCACACTGGCTATATCTTGTATCCATTCTAGTAATTGTTGTATTCATGGTAATGCGGCGGGATGTTGTTCTCCCGTCTCTCATTGGTCTATTTATTGTGGGCTTTGCTTATTCTGGAAGCCTGGTTAATTCGGTCCAGATCCTCTTCAGGGGACTTCTGACTGCGGGAGAAGAACTCTTTGATATAATGCTGGTTATTGCCTTGATGGTGGCCATGCTCAAGAGTTTACAGACCATGAAAGCTGATGCCCTGATGGTCGCTCCCGCCCAGAAACTGATGAAAACACCCACCACAAGTTTCTGGGTCCTTGGTGGTGTCATGTATCTGGCCGCTATCTTTTTCTGGCCAACCCCGGCTACTGCCCTGGTTGGGACAATGCTTATCCCAATCGCTTTAAAATCAGGACTCCCACCCATGGCTGCCGCCATGAGCGTTAACATTCTCGGGCACGGAATGGCCCTCAGTGGAGACCTGGTTATTCAGGGTGCCCCTGGGTTAAGTGAATCAAGTGCCGGGCTTCCGGCCGGATCAATGCTCCCTTATGTTGCAGTCCTATCAATAGTTACCGGTGTTGTTGCCGCTACAATTGCCTTTTTCATGATGCGCAAGGAGTTCAAAAAACCCGGTGAAGGGGGTTTTTCTTCCGACCTGATCTCCGGAGCTGACGATGATGGCCCGGTTGAAAAGACGACAAGGGCTTCAACTTTCGCTGTATTAGTTCCCGTTGTCTTCCTCGCCGTTATTGTGGCAATGGTTACCCAGGGAATTCGAGGTGGCGGAGCAACAGCCCTTCTGGGCGGAACTGCCAGTGCACTCCTGGTTCTCTCGGGAATTGTTGAACATAAGGGGAAAGCCCTGGAAGAAATTGTTGGTTACCTCCGGGAAGGATTTTTGTTTGCCATCAAAATATTTGCTCCCGTAATTCCCATAGCCGGTTTCTTCTTCCTGGGTTCAGGAAACGTCGAAAGCATTTTGGGGGCCGGTGCTCCACCACTCTTATTTGACCTGGGAGAGAACCTGGCCCAGGCCATTCCACTGAACTCCATCGCCCTGGCTTTTGGTAACCTCCTGGTTGGAATTACAACAGGGCTGGACGGTTCCGGTTTTTCCGGCCTACCCCTTACAGCCAGTCTTGCTGAAGCTCTGGGTGGCCCCGCCGGGATTAATGTAAAAGCCATGGCAGCTATTGGTCAAATGGGCTCGGTATGGACCGGTGGCGGAACTATTATCGCCTGGGCTTTTGGCCTGGTTGCGACTGCCGGTATCGCTGGCGTTAAGCCCTTGGACCTGGCAAGAAAGAACTTCATCCCTGTCCTGGCCGGCCTATTTGTAGCTACCATCGTTGCAATATTTATGATGTAAAAGATAGCCAAATTGAGTAGGTAAGTCCCCGAATAATTCGGGGACTTTTCCTCTCTTAGAACCGTGCGTACGGACCGCGTACACGGCTCCCGAATAGTCT
>SKTZ01000050.1 GCA_007122335.1 Bacillota bacterium | reverse complement strand
GAGGGGACCTTCTAAGTGACATAGTTTTATTGGTATCGGCAGCTCCCCTGGCTATGTTGGCCTTACGAGTAGGGCCTGCAGAAAATTCCATGATAATTCTTTTTGCCCTGACTATTGTGGGGATGGTTGTGCTTGATGACCCCGCTAAAGGAATGGTATCTGTTTCTTTAGGAATTATTTTAGGATCCGTTGGTAGAGACCCCTTTCTTTTTACAGAAAGGTTTACTTTCGGTGTGCTCCGCTTGCAAGATGGAATTAGACTAGTTCCATTTCTGGTGGGTATACTTGTTATTTCTGAAATCTACTGCAAATTTAGCTTGGGAAAAGTCACAGCTAAAAGCAAAGAAATTAAACAAAAAGATTTGAAAGAGGGAGAAATCCTAAAGGAAGATAAGATTACCAGGTCTGATGCCAAGGTTATTTTCCCTTCGGTTTTAAGGGGAGGAATTATTGGCCTTTTTATTGGTGCTGTGCCCGGTTTGGGAAGCACAGTTGGAGGGTTTGTTGCCTATACCCAAGCCAAGCGACTTTCCAAGTATAAAGAGGGTAGCAGGGAAAACTTGATGCAGGGAATGGTATCTTCTGAATCTGGAAACAGCGCGGTTAATGGAGCTAATTTAATCCCGTTATTGGCTCTTGGTATACCCGGAAGTGCTACCGCTGCAGTATTATACGCTGCTTTTATGATGCAGGGTATTACGCCCGGCCCTTTTATAATGCGGGAACAGCCAGGAATGATTTTTGCCCTGTTAATAACTTTAATTCTTGCTAATGTCCTCCTGTTTTTAATTGGACCTTATTTTGTTAGAGTTGCAAAACAGGCCCTCAAAGTTCCCCCGGCAATTCTTTTCCCGTGCATTTTGGTGATTTCAACGGTTGCCGTTTACAGCATCCAAAGAAGCATGTTTAATGTTGGACTGGTTTTCATTTTTGCCATCCTTGGGTTTTTTATGAAACGGACCGGTTTTCCCGTTCTTCCAACTGTTATTGCCTTTTACCTTGTGCCAATTTTTGAGGAAGGATTTAGAAGAAGCCTGCTCATAAGTGGTGGGGATTTAGGTATTTTCTGGCGAAGCCCAATATCTTTATTTTTCATTGTGGCCACTTTTTTAAGCATTGGGTTTACCGTTTACTCAATAATCAAGGAATCCAAAAAGGCAAAGGAAACTTAAAAGTTCTAATATCTTTGTTCAACAATTTAGACTTGTAAGGCTTGGGCAGGAGAATTTTTAAGAACTTTATACTCCCATTATTAAGTTTTCTGCTTATTCAATTCCAATTATCCTCAAAATTTCGAGAAAACAATTTTTTGGGGGAGGAGAGAGAATGGAGAAGCTACCCCTGTTAAAAACAATGAAAAAAGCAGTTCCCAGTGAAGTAAAAGATATTATTTCCCAGGGGCTGGATGTAAATAATAAAGATGAAAGCGGCATGACTGCTTTAATCTATGCATCAATGAAAAACAAAGATCACCGGGTTATTGGATTACTTGAAGAAGCGGGAGCAGATATTAACGGGCGTGGTAACTTTGGAATTACGCCTTTAATGGCAGCAGGGGCAAATACTAACCCAAATGTTATAAAAACTCTAATTCGGCTTGGAGCAAGAGTTAATGATAAAGACGAAGTAGGAAGAACCCCGTTAATGTTCGCTTCCCGAAATCAAAATCCAGAAATAATTAAAACATACCTTGAAGCCGGTGCAAAAGTAAATGAAAAAGACCAAAACGGAATCACACCCTTAATGTTTGCAGCCATGGGAAATGAAAACCCGGAGATAATTAAATTTCTAATTGAAGCAGGTTCAGATGTAAATGCTCGGGATTTGAATGGAATGAACGCTTTTTTATGGGCAGCAAACAATAATTCAAAACAGGGTGTAATCTGGACCCTTCTTGCAGCGGGGGTGGATACAAAAGTAAAAGATAGAAAAGGTAACACAGCTTTTGATCATATCCAAAAAAACGGCAATTTTCGAGGAACCGAAATATACTGGAAGCTGAAAAATGATCTTCAAATATAGAAAGCTTTTAAATTTTCCTTCTCTTTTCCCCCATATTTGCTAAAAATTTAATTGCCAAAATGAAGAACATATTGCTTTAAACGCTTTGGGAATTTTCTGTAATGATTTCTGTACGAAGAAAAGAAGAACAGTTCTAGAATAATTCCAGCTTACTTATTGTGAGGTGCAGTTAGA
This sequence comes from Bacillota bacterium, assembly GCA_007122335.1. GTDB lineage: Bacteria > Bacillota > Halanaerobiia > B1SED10-174 > B1SED10-174 > T1SED10-26. The sequence goes on along the minus strand of SKTZ01000050.1, from coordinate 1,692 downwards.
TGTTGCCGGTGGCCAGCGTTGTCCTCAGTTTTTTTGTTATACTTGGGTTAATCCGTTGGAAAATCCCAATTGGTCTGGCTATGTTAGCTGGAGCTATTATAAGCGCAATTGGTGGAGGGCTTTTCGGAGGTCAGATGTTCGAAGTAGCTTTCATAACCTTTACAAGTTCAACCACATGGGAACTTGCTCTGACTATAGGTTTTGTTTCCGCCCTTGGGAAAATAATGGAAAAGGCAGGATTGCTGACTTTATTAATTGAAAGCCTGCAAAAAATTATCCGGGATGCCCGGATAATTATGGTTATATTGCCTTCTTTAATAGGTATGCTAATGTTTCCCGGAGGGGCGATTTTGTCTGCCCCCATGATCGGAGAATTAGGGAGCATGCAAAAAATGAATTCAGCAGAAAAAACCTTTGCGAATTTAATGTTCCGTCACCTCTTGCATTTGATTTTTCCTTTGATTCCAAGTATGATCCTTGCTTCTCAGCTAGCCCGGGTTAATCCCCTGGGGATTGTGGCTTTTAATTTTCCCCTGGCCCTGGTTGCTTTCTTTGTTTCCTTTTATATTCTTTTCCGGGGCAGAGGCAGGGGAAAAAACAAAAACTATGAAGGCCTTAACAGGGTTTCACTTTTGAATTTGCTTAAAGCATTGGGTCCAATGCTTTTGGCAATTATTCTTGGTTTGGTTTTCGATATCTATTTCCCCCTGGCTTTAGGAGCAGGCATTATGCTTGTTTATTTTTATCTCTGGCTGGAAAAAAAACTTCCTTTTTTCCGGTATATTGTTTTCCTTTTTAAGTCAGTTAACTGGAACATTTTCCTTGCAATTTTCCCTATAATTTATTTTAAGGATGTTCTTGAAGTAGGAGGAGCTGTTGAGCAAGTAGCTATTTTCTTCCAAAAACAGGGGATTCCTTTACCTTTTTTAATGATTTTTGTTCCCTTCATTGGTGGCTTTTTTACCGGATCAAATACTGCTAATATTGGAATTTCTTTTCCATTGCTTTTACCTATGTTTCCAATGGATAATTATATAATTTATGTTGGTTTTGCCTATTTAAGCGGAGTAGTGGGTTATCTAGTTTCTCCTGTGCACCTGTGCTTGATTTTAACCAAGGACTATTTTAAATGCGAGGTTGGTAAATTGTATCAATTTTTCCTCGTGCCTAATGCGGCAGTAATGATTGCAGCAACTGTTCTGTTTTTGGTTTTAAGGTAGGGGGAAAAGGATTTATTATAAAACTTACTTCCCATTGGGTTATTAAAGCCGATTCTTCCCTTTGAAGATCGGCTTTTTCTAATTTTCCGGGTTTTGTTTTCAGTCCATAGCATTTATTAAACCTGGAGTGAAATTCTTAAATGAAAAAACCGCCCTAAAACGGTTCATTAAAAGCGAAAAATATTTTTTGTTTCCTTAAACTTTTTGGTTCTTCTCCAAATGAGTACAGTTGACAAACTCTAAGTTATTTGTTTTTCCTGCCACTTGATATTACTGTTAAGGATAAATGTTTAATCTTGACTTCGCTCCTACCTGACAGCTCACTCAATCCATTTTCATTTTTTGTTGCATGAAAAAAGGGATTGACGGCAAACAATTACTCAAATCCACCACGAAAGGAGTAATCATCAAATGCCATCAATCCCTGGCAATATTATATCCCTTCCGCGTCTGAAATTCAATAATCTTCAAG
>SKTZ01000155.1 GCA_007122335.1 Bacillota bacterium | reverse complement strand
AGAGGGATAAAAAAAGAAAATCTTATCCCCGGGGCATAAAAACCCCGGAAAAAGATTTTGTAATTCCCATCCTGGAGGCAATTGAGGAACTTGGTGGGGCGGGTTCGGTAAAAGAGGTCTTGAAAAAGGTTTTTCAGAAAATGGAGAAGAGGTTAAATGATTATGATTTCAAGTCAATTCCTTCCCATCCTGACCGTTTTCGCTGGGAAAATACGGCGATGTGGTGTCGACAAAGCCTGGTTGATGATGGTTTCCTTTCCCCTGAGGCAAAAAGGGGTTTGTGGGTTCTAACCGAGAAAGGGAAAGCGAGGTTAGAACAGGAAAGGAAAAAACAGGAAGCTCCGAGCCTTTTTGACGAGAATAAGTAAGTAAAGAGTACCCTGGAATATAGATTAAGTTCCCATTTCTTTTTCCTCGGCCCTGCAGCTTTTTACCCGAGTACTGCAGGCAGGGCATATTTCATCGTACCAGGAAAAAGGGGAAGCACAGTTCGGGCATTTCCACCTTTTTTCCTGCTCACAAAGCCATTCCTCTGTTCCTTTTTCTCTTAGCAAAGCAAGATTAAACAGGACGATGGAATGATGAGGGTGCTGATCATTATTAAATTCCACCACTTCCTTGCAGGGGAAAAGTGAGCATTGGAAACAATAATCAAGCTTTTTTGCTAGAGCACAAACCTTTATGGGACATTTCTGGCAGTAAAGGGAAACAATTTCAGTTTTACAACCGTTGCAGGTTAAATCTTTTTCTGTTCTACCCCACTTTCTGGCGAGTTCAGCGAGCGTACCCTTCCTGCGGGCCAGGAAAATATCACAGGCCCCACAGTACAATCCGCAAAAAGAATCCATTCTTTCCATCAGGATCCCCTTTCACTTTAATAATGTTCCTCATAAATGTTTAAATAGGAAAGAACCCCTTGAAACCGGGGTTCTTTTTATTAATTATTTCTTCATTACTTTTGGGTCCAGAGCATCCCGCAGTCCGTCTCCTAAAAAATTTATGTTTAAGACGGTTAAGAAAATTAAAAATCCCGGGAAAAAGGTAAGCCACCAGGGCGATACTCCATGAGCTGTCCCCAGCATATAATTCAGGGAATTTTGCAGCATATTTCCCCAGGAGGGGGTAGGAGGTTGAATTCCCAGGCCCAGGTAACTTAAGGAGGATTCTGCTAGAATTGCAAATGAAATGTTCAAAGTTGCGGAAACGATAATAATTGGGAGGACATTGGGGAAGATATGGCGGAGGATAATTCCGGAATTCCTTGCCCCAAGAGCTCGCGCAGCCATGACATATTCTGTTTCCCGTAGAGAAAGAACCGTCCCCCTGACAAGCCTTGCTACTCCCATCCAGCCAAACAGGGTCAGAACCAGTATTACATTCCTCAGTCCTGATCCAAAAACCAGGGTCAGGGTTAAAAGTACGGGGAACATGGGGATAGAAAGCATAACGTCCACAAGTCGCATCAGGATCCGGTCAACATTTCCCCCAAAAAACCCTGAAAGCAGGCCAATTGTGGTCCCAATACTAACACTCAGGCTAGCTGCAATGAAACCAACCATCAGGGAGATTCGGCCTCCGTACATAACCCGGACCAGGACATCCTGACCCAGTTCGTTGGTTCCCATGAGATGCTCTTCGGTTAGAGGAGGAGCAAATATGGCCATAAAATTCATATCCCCATATTTATGGGGAACAAAAAATGGTCCGGCAACAGTAAAGAGGATAAGGAAAAGAAAAATCACTCCCCCAATTAAGGCCAATTTATGCTGGCGAAATTGTTTCCAGACCAGCTGCCAGTAACCTGCTATGTGAACAGGATCATCAGTTTTAATTTGTTTTTTTCCAGGCATTGTGAACACCCCCATTAGTTGTAGCGGATCCTGGGATCAACGAATGCGTATAAAAAGTCTGCCATCAGGTTGGAAAGAAGTGTTATCAGGGCCAGGAATATCAGGCAGTTGATCGCGAGGTTATGATCACTACCCAAAACGGCCTGGTACATTAATCGCCCCATCCCCGGCCAGGAAAAAACTGTTTCCACAATAACTGCCCCCCCGAAAAAATAGGGGATATCAAGGGCCAGGATGGTAATAATAGGGATTAAAGCATTCTTTAAAGCGTGTTTGAAAATTACTTTTTTCCGGGTGATACCCTTGGAATAAGCAGTTCGGATGTAATCCATATTCATTACTTCAATTAAGGCAGTCCGAATATACCGGACCCAGTAGGCTACCTGGACAAAACCCAATATACAGGCGGGTAAAATAAGATGTCGGAAACGGTCAAGGAAAATCTCCCAGGTTCCGGTAAGCCCGTAGGAAGACATTCCGGAAATGGGTAACCAGCCCAGGTGAACCGAAAAAACTATAATTGCCATCAGAGCAAACCAGAAGTGGGGGAGGGATATCCCCACAAAGGCAAAGCCCGTTGCCAGAAAGTCGAAAGCTGAATATTTCTTTATTGCCGAATATATCCCGATAGGAAGGGCAACCACCAGGCCAATTAACCAGGCTGTAATTGTGAGAAAAAGGGTATTGGGAATCCGGGATTTCAGAAGATTTAATACCGGGACCCGGTAGGTGCTTGAATAACCCAGATCACCCTGCAGCATTTTTCCAAGCCAGACCCCGTACCTGACGTAAACTGGCTGATCTAACCCATAATGGGCTCGGAGTTTTTCCAGGGCTGCAGGGTCATTGGCAAAGGCCCGGGGGTTTTCCATCCGCATTTGCAGCAGCGCATCGCCGGGCATGGCGTTTAAAATCACGAATATTAATATAGAAATAAAAAGCAGGATGGGGATTACTTCAAGAAGCCGGCGGATTAAATATTTTTTCATGAAATCACCTGTTCTCCTGGACGTATTTGGCAGTATAAAGGCCGGTTAAAAGTTGAATTCCTACCAGATTTTTTATTGGAATTGCCTTATAATTCAAATTGTTGTTCAGGAGTTTAATTTGGTTGGAGAAGGCCAGGTCAGCCTCTTTAGAGGCCTGGAGGATTTTGTCCTCCGAACCGAATTTTTCCCTGCTTGCTTGCATCAGTCTCCTTAACATTCCCAGGGAAAGGGAACGGTAAAATTCGCTCACATTTTGGTTGTCAAAATTTTCAGCAGCGGTGGCTGGGCGATTTAGTTTTTCATCGGACTGGATCCAGTTTTCATCAGCTTTCAGGCTCTCAGCTCCGGTTTCCAAAACCTCGTTTATTGGGAAAAAAAATGGGGAATCTTTATCAAGAAAATCTCCTGCCTTAACCATTATTGACTCCAAGAGAGAAAGGTAATCCTTCTGTCTTTTTAAGTTAGCCAATAGGGATTCCCTGCGGGTGATTTCAAGCTCGGTTTGGTCTTCCACCCTGCTATCATAAAAATAGGGGACTTCAGTAACGAGGGAGTAGGTCTTACAGATCCTTTCTGCGTACTCATCTGAACCCGCTCCCATCCGCAGGATTTGGGCCGGGTCTTTGTCAGTATGTTTGGCCAGGTGATCATAAAGTTCTTTAGAGGAGAATAACTTGAAAATTGCAGGAGCCAGGTGCTCAAAGAAAGGTACCTCAGGTTCTCCAAGGGAAAGGGGAACCCCAAATTTCTTCGGGATACTGTGCAGGTGGGGGTAAAGCTCGGGACTGTCTCCGGAAATATAGTAGTAGGCGCCTCCGAATCCTGAGTTGTGCAGGGAGTACATAAAATCAGGTTTGTAGGTTTCGATTAACTCCATGAGAAGTTTGGTTTCCGGAAGAGGAGACTGGAAATTCAATGTTTTATACTGGACGGGAAAGGTCCACTCTACCTGCTTGTAACCCGGGGGCCGGTAAAAATTTTCTGCGTAACTTTCAATAGAATCCTTTTTATCAAACCAGCCCTCATTCAACCTTGTTCCGTCTACATCTATTACTTTAACAATATGCCAGGTGTAGTCGAGTTCTTTTAACAGGTCTTCTTCTCCCGCAAGTAAATTACAGAGGGTATCAAGCATCATGGCTCCAATAGGTTCGTTAGGGTGGGGACAGCCAAAAAGGAGGGCATGTCGGGACCCGTTTCCGATTTCCAGAACTGGAATTTTATCTCCTGCCCTTGATGTTCCTTCATGGCTAATTCGAACTGTTTTGGGATATTTCTTGACCAGCTCAAAAGACCTTTCATTGTGTTCGTCAACTGTAAAAAAACGGGAATAGTCCGGGATAAGTTTTCCCAGGGGTTCAAATTTCATTTTAATGCTCCTTTTAAATGGATTGTTAGGAAAATATTGAATAAAGGGGGGAGGAAGCTCCCCCCTTTATTTACTGTTGAAAATACCAGTTGTAGATTATCCAGCCCAGGCCATTATCATAACCTGAATTGAAACTTTTGATGTCGGCTTTAGCGAAGTGAGGGGTTGGAGCTGAATAAAGTGGAAGGACGGGCAGATAGTGGGTCCAGAGAGCAAAGTGTTCCCTGTAGAGTTCCGCCTTTTTCTCCGGGTCCAGTTCTCTTGCTGCTTTTTCAATAATTTCGTCGTTTTCCTGATTGGCCCAGCCGGCATAATTTGTCCCTCCCCAGGAATTAGCCTCGGAAGGAATGCTGCTGGTGTGCCAGTAATTCAGGGCTTCACAGGAAATCCCGTAACCCCATCCGCTGAGTAGGGCATCGAATTCCCGGTAGGGCATAACATTGGCCCAGACAACCTGGGCGGGTTTAAGGTCAACCTTTACCGAGATTCCGACCTGCCGCAGCATTGCCTGGATAAGCTGGGAAGCAATTTCCTGTTCCCGACTTCCGGCCATACCAGCCAGGGTGAATTCGAAAACCCGACCATCTTTTTCTAAAAAGCCCTGGGGGTTCATTTCCCAGCCGGCTTCTGCTAATAGTTCTTGAGCCCCGTTGGGATCATAGGAGTACTCAGTTGCTCCGTCCAGGGCTTCCCGCATGGAATGAAGGGGGGTGATCCAGGTATGAGCGGGATCTGCCAGTTCAAAATAAACGATCTGGTTCAAGCGATCTCGATCAAGGGCCATGAGGATGGCCTGCCGAACCCGGGGATCACCAAATATGGGATGGGGTTCAGCTAGATTGTCGGGATCGTTGAAATTAAGGAAAACCATGTCTACTGCAACGTTAGGAGTGTAGTAGGTTTCGAATAGTTCTGGACGTTCTCTTTCCAGCTGCAGGCTCTGCTGCAGGGTAAGGGTGTACCTGCCAAAGTCGATTTCACCTGCAAGAGTAGAAGCAAAGACTACATCACTATCCGGAACAATTCGGATGACGATTTCATCGATATTTGGTCTGCCCATAAAATAATCTTCAAAAGCTTCAATGACAATTCTTTCACCTTCACGATATTCCTTGAACTTGTAAGGACCGGTCATGATGGGATTTTGATTTACAAAATCGACAAATGAATCCCAATTCCCTGAATTTTTGGCTTCTTCAAAGGCATCCTTAAATTTATGTTCGGGAAGCTGAAACCACCCGAAGTAATAAGCATAGCCCGAGGAACCAAATTCGGCGTTCCCAACGACATCATCCAGGTGGATTGTAAAGGTTAGATCATCATGGATTTCAACTTCATTAACATTGTGTTCATAGTAAGAAGATGTAACAGGGGCTCCGGAAGTCATAACTTCCCACTGGAATTTAGCATCGTTTGCGGTTACGGGTTCACCATCATGCCATTTCATCCCCGAGCGCAGTTCGTAGGTAATTGACATTGTGCCATCCGAATTGATTTGCATCAATCCATTTTCCAGAGTGGGCATTCTGCGGATCATCCGGGGATGGTAATAACCGTCCTGGTTCGTTCCAATATACCCATCGCCAATAATATTGTTAAGAGTCCAGACCAGCCCGGCAGAAGTGAAAAGAGTATTAAAACCCGGGGCGTCAGCAGTAACGGCAGTAACAGCTCGCCCACCTTGCTGAGGAGGGTTCAAAGCCATGTATACGGCGTGAGCAGCTTCCTCCCTTGTTATTGGCTCTTCAGGTTGAAGGATATGCCCGTAGCGGTAGGTCATTAACTGGCGGTTGCTCTGAAAGGCTAGGGAAAAAGCCCCAATGGCAGGTTCAGGAACCTGATCTTCATCAAAGGCCATGGTCCGCACTTCATCGAATTTTGCAGCCTCTCCCTGAAGACCCAAAACTTCAACCAGGGAAACGATAAAATCAGATCTTGTTACAAAGCCATCTCCAGAAATAAGATTTTCTTTTCCGGGGAAAGCCGCAGCAACCAGTTCTTTGAATTCTGCATAAGTTAAATAACCGTCGTCAACATTTGCCAAAAACCCCTCGCTTTTGATAGCATCAATTGCTTCTTCAGAGAGAAGGGCGGCGCTAATTGAAGAACTAAGTAGGACCATTGCAAGGAAGACAAGAGAAATAACAGTAATTTTTTTCATTTTAACCTCCTTCTAAAATGGTGAAAGTTGTTTAAATACTTAAAACAATAACACACCTCCTTTTTAATAAGTGAAAATAATCTCTAAGTTAAATTCTATTGGGTTTTGGGTTTTCCTGCTAGTATTTGTTCAAAAATGAAAAAATAATTGGAAATAATTAGTTTGGAATAGGTAGGTTAATATGGTAAAGTATAAGTGACTTTATAATTTAAGTGTTCCGGGCCAAAAGGTTGGGAAAAAGGAGGGGTTTCTTGTTTAATTTCCAGGAGATCGATAAAAAGAATACAAAAAAGGTACTGGAACTTGTCCAAAATAGATGGGGTTCGGATTTTATAGTTTCCAAGGGCAAAAAACATTTCATTTCAGATTTGGATGGATTTATAGTTCTGGAAAATGAAGAAATAAAAGGCCTTATTACTTACAGTATTGAGGGAACTGAATGCGAAATAGTTTCCCTGGACAGCTTTAAAGAAAATTTGGGAATTGGAGAGGAATTGATAAAACTGGTTGAGACTGAGGCGGGTAAGGCCGGTTGTAAAAGAATATGGTTAATTACTACAAATGATAATACCCGTGCCCTGCGTTTTTACCAGAAGCGGGGTTTTGTTATCGAAAATATTCATTTAAATGCAATCAAAGAGTCGAGGAAGTTAAAACCTCAGATTCCAGAGCGGGGTTTTGGCGGAATTCCTATTCTGCACGAAATTGAACTGGAAAAGGAATTATAGCCCTGTCCAAAAAAGGAGATGAAGAAAGTGATAGAATTTCCTGAAGCTCAGGTTCTGGCTCGGCAGCTCAGAGAAAACATTTCCCGCAAGGAAATAAAAAAAGTGATAGTAGGGCATTCCCCGCATAAATTTGCTTTCTTTTCAGAATCTGAAAATTATCCTGCTTTACTGGAAGGAAAGAAAATTAAAACAGCACAAGCAAGCGGTAGTTGGGTTCAGATCATTGTTGGAGAAGATGTTTCGATTTTTCTCAGCGATGGCTGCCGGTTTCTCTTGCATAAACCCGGGGGAAAAATACCGGAAAAACACCAGCTTCTTCTGGAATTTACAGATGGCTATGCCCTAACTGTTTCCGTTCAGATGTACGGAATGATCTTCTGCCAGAAGAATACTGATATTGACAACAAATATTTTTTGATGAGCAGAGAAAAACCTTCCCCACTTTCCGATGAATTCCATCACCGATACTGGGAAAAATTGCTCAAAGAAAGCAGGCAAACCTTAAGTGCTAAAGCTTTTTTGGCAACCGAACAAAGAATACCTGGTCTGGGCAACGGGGTTTTACAGGATATCCTTTACCGGGCAGGTGTTAACCCGAAAACAAAAATAAAATCTCTTTCTGAAAGGGATAAGGAAAACCTTTTCAGGGAAATAAAAGAAACCCTCGGGGAAATGACAGAGCAGGGGGGCAGGGATACAGAAAAAGATCTTTTTGGTAAAAAGGGTGGATATAGAACCCTGCTGAGTAAAAATACCGTTGGTTCTTCCTGTTCAAAGTGCGGCAAAATTATTGAGAAAAAATCCTACATGGGAGGCAGTATTTATTTTTGTCCTGGCTGCCAGCCCGAGAAAGCATAGAATCTATTGGTATGTAAGTTTATTTAAAGCTATGGAGTGATTAATATGTTAGAGCTGTCCAAAAATGAATTTGAGAAAATCTTACCTCTCACTGCCAAAATCGACCACAATCGAGCCCTGGTTTTTGCGGTAATCGAAAACAAACACCCAGGAATGGTATTTGTAAACAAAACGGAAAACCCCGATTTCGCCCTGGTTGTAACCAGGGTCAACTTTCTGTTTGTACTGGGCAATGTGGTGTTTGAAGAAGATAAGCGTCTCCTGGCCAGAACCCTATTCCAAAAGATATTACCCCGGATGCAGGAAAAATCCATGATTATCTTTTCTTATTCCGAACCTACCCTGAAAAATCTGGAAGAATTATTTCAGAAAAAAAGGGGGGTCCGGATTCACAGAAAGCAGTTTAAACTTGTTCTTAAACCCGGAATTCTGGAGGATTATTATAAGTGGATAGAGAGTATTACCCCGGGATATAAAATGGAAAAACTGGACAATGACCTTGCTGCAGATGCAAAAATTGAAAGAGAAATTGCGGATTTTTCAAAAAGTTCTTTCGGGTACTGTATCCGAAAAGAAAAAGAAATTATTAGCTTCTGTTATTCAATTTTTACCGGGGGCGGGGAAGCGGAAATTGATATAAGGACCAATGAAAAATACCAGGGCAGAGGTTTTGCCAAAATAGTAGCTGCAGCCTTTATCCTGAAGTGCATAAAAAAAGAACTAGCTCCCAACTGGGCAACCTGGCCTTATAGAGAAGGATCGATTGCCCTTGCAAAAAAGCTTGGTTTCGAGGAAAGAGAAGATATTCCGGCTTTTTTCTGGGCTGAAGAGATGTAGGTTTAAAGTCCTGGGAAAAAACTTATTGCCCCTGTAGCTATAAAATTCTATTTCTGGTTTTGAGCAATTTGACCTGGGTCAGTGCTAAAAACCAGGCGGTAAAAATTTCACCATATAAGAAAATATAGCCCACAAGAGCGAATGAACTTTTGTCCCAGGCAACTGAAGCGAGGAGAAAACAAAAGGAAAAAATTACCAGGGCAAACTGGAGCCGGGAGAAAAAAGAGGGGTTAAATTCCAGAAGTAGCTTTTTCCTCCGGGGGAACCCAGTAATTGCAATAACAAGCTGGGGAAGAATAATTAAAAGGACTAAAACCGGAGATAATAAATCATGCAACAAAACTAAAATTCCGAGAAAAATTCCCAGGGCCCAGTCCCCGAGGTGATCAAGAAATGAACCTGTCCAGGTTTTTTGCTTCCGGACCCTGGCCAGAGAACCGTCCAGGGCATCAAGCCCCCCCACAATGGCCAGCAAAATAACTGTAACTTCGAGCCAGGCTTGGTTTATGTAGTAAAAGAGGGCTGAAAAAAAAATGACCTGGCGGGTTAGGGAAATATGGATGGGGTGAACCCATGAGGGAAGAATATGGTCCAAAAACCTTCCCAGTAGTGCATCCCTGATTTCTTCTTCTTTCCGGGTTAAGTTATTGAAACGGGCCATATTAACCCTCCTTTTTTCAGGAAACCAATTCTCTGGAAAAGGGGAAAAAAGGAAAACCGGCCATTTTAATGGTCGTTCTTTTTTTAGATAATACCATTGCAATTCAGGGGAGGCTGGTTAATTGTCTTCGATAAATGTAATAGAAATTCAACTTGAACAGGGCCCCAGGGGGATGTGCATGGGTCACTGGGCAGGAAGTTGGGGATGTTGCTGGTTGGGAAATACTTCCCGGGAAGTTGTAAATAATTCGAAAAAAGAGGTAGAAAAATTTATCAGGTTTCGGAAAAAATGGGATCCAGGAATTGAAATCCCGGAGCCGGGGGAAATAAAAGTGGCAGAATTTGTAAGAAATAGTGCCGGTGAAGTGGGCGCATCAGGGGCTCCAATGGCCCTTTTTTCTTCCGATAAAAACGAACTCTCGAAACGGAATGTTGAAGAAGCTTTTACAGTTGCCGGCTATATCCGCCAGGAAATAGAGAACAGGGTGGAGGGTTTAAGTAAAGAGGAGTTTGAGTTTCAACCCAATTCTAATCGAAGGAGTTTGCAGGAAACCCTCCAACATATTGGAAATACAGTCTGGTGGTATTGCAGCAGAATTGATCAGAAGGTTGACCAGTGGGCTGATAATAACCTTAATGAGTTAAACCGGATAGAGTTTTTCCATGAAAAAGCCCGGATCTTCCTACTGGAAAAGATAAAAGAGGGAGAAAGCAACAAGGTATACATCCCGACTCTTTATCCTACACTTGACCCAGGAGAAAAATGGACGGCCAGAAAAGTATTGCGCAGGCAGGTTGAACACCTCTGGGAACATTACAGGTACCTGGATAAAAGCCTGCGATTAATCCCTGAACGTGATTAGGTGGCTTTTACTCATTTATATTACCCGGGTCCATTCTTGGGTGAAAGCTAAGTCAGGGCTGGAGGCAAGCAAATTCCAGGGGGTCAAGGTACAGGGGAAACCGCTGGCACAAATCATGGACCTTTCTGCGGTAAGGAGCAGGATCTAGGGAGGTTCCTTCCTGGAGGGCAGAAAAAATAATTGTGGCAATTTCCTCGATTTCCCTTTCTTTCATTCCCCGGGAGGTTATGGCTGCCGTCCCGATCCTGATTCCGCTCGTTACTGTGGGAGGCCTTGAATCAAAAGGTATCAGGTTTTTATTTACGGTAATACCGATGCTCCCCAGGATTTCCTCTGCTTTTTGACCGGTTAAATCTGCAGTCTGGAGATCAACCAGCATCAGGTGGTTATCAGTTCCCCCCGAAACAATCCGCAGGCCCTTTTCCTGTAAGCGATCTGCTAAAAAAGCTGCGTTACTCTTCACCTGGCCCTGGTACTGTCTAAATGCCTGGGTCATGGCCATGCGGAAGGTAACGGCCTTGGCCAGAACGTTCTGCAGGATAGGCCCTCCCTGAGTTCCGGGGAAAATAGCCCTGTCAATAGCACTGGCCCATTTCTTTCCAGCAAGGATGAAACCTCCCCGGGCTCCCCGCATTGTCTTGGTGGTCGTACTTGTAACAACATCGGCGTGGGGCACCGGACTGGGGTGAAGTCCTGCAGCAATTAATCCCGCGATATGGGCCATGTCCACCAGAAAGAAAGCTCCAACCTGATCGGCAATTTCTCTAAACCTGGCAAAATCAATTTGCCTGGGATATGCACTGCCTCCTGCAACAATAAGCCGGGGTCGGTGTTTTTTTGCTATTTCTTCAACTCCATCATAATCAATTATTTCCGTGTCGGGGCTGACACCATAAAAAACTCCCCTGTAAAAATTACCCGTGATGCTCGCCTTACTTCCATGGGAGAGGTGCCCCCCGTGTTGTAAGAGCATTCCCAGGATAGTATCTCCGGGGTTGATAAGTGCCATGTAGGCAGCCAGATTGGCATTTACTCCAGAATGAGGTTGAACGTTTGCGTGTTCAGCCCCAAAAAGGTCACAGGCTCTTTTAATTGCCAGCTCTTCAATTTTATCAATGTGTTCACAGCCACCATGATAACGTTTGCCCGGATATCCTTCAGCATACTTATTGGTAAGAATAGAACCCTGGGCTTCCAGGATAGCTTCACAGACGAAATTTTCCGAGGCTATTAATTCCAGGTTGGTATTCTGCCTGTACAGCTCGGCTTCAACAAGGCGAGCTGCTTCAGGGTCAACTGAAGCTAATTTTTTCATCCTTCATTCCTCCCATAAAACAGGGTTACCCCCGCAGTGGAAAAATAAGAGGAGGGGCTATAGCCCCCTCCTCTTATTGATTCAGGACTGGGGGTTTTCTAATTTAACCCCCTGAATTAAACTTCTACTTCCCGGCCCAGGTAGGCTTCTTTGACCTTGGGACTATCAACAAGCTCTTTCCCGGGCCCTTCAATGGCAACAGTCCCTGTTTCCAGGACGTAACCGTAATCCGCAACCTTTAAAGCCATGTGAGCGTTTTGTTCAATCAGGAGAATAGTTACCTTTTCTTTGTGGATGGTCTCAATCATTTTAAAAATTTCCTGGACCAATAGTGGGGCAAGGCCCAGGGAAGGTTCATCCATAAGAAGAAGTTTTGGTTTGGACATTAAAGCCCGCCCCAGAGCCAGCATCTGCTGTTCTCCGCCGGAAAGAGTTCCCCCCTGCTGTTTATGGCGTTCTTTTAACCGGGGGAATAGGGAAAAAACCCATTCCAGGTCCTCCTCGACTTTTTTAGATTCCCTTCGGGCATAAGCCCCCAAAAGGAGATTTTCCATGACGTTTAGATTGGTGAAAATCCTTCTCCCCTCGGGAACCATGGTCATACCCAGGCGCACAATTTCGTGGGTTTTAATTTTTCGTAAATCTTGTCCCCTTAAACTAATTGTGCCTTCATAGGGAACCATATTGCAGATTGCTTTAAGAGTGGTACTTTTTCCCGCTCCGTTTGCTCCAATCAGGGTGACAATGCTGGCTTCTTCAACTTTTAAAGATATCCCCTTTAAAGCATGGATACCTTCGTAATATACATGAACATCCTTTAGCTCAAGCACTGTCTTTCACCCCCAGGTAGGCTTCTATTACCTTGGGATTATTTTGGATTTCCTTAGGTGTTCCCTGGGCAATGGTTAAACCGTAATCCAGGACCAGGATCCGCTTGCAGATTCCCATTACTACCATCATCTGATGTTCGATAATAAAGATTGTTAGCTTGAACTCACCCTGAATTTTGTTAATGAACTCCATGAGTTCAGCAGTTTCCTGAGGGTTCATTCCCGCTGCCGGCTCATCTAGTAACAGGAGTTTGGGGTTGGTTGCCAGGGCTCGGCCAATCTCCAGGCGCCGCTGTTGGCCGTAAGGGAGATTGGGTGCCCTTTCATCCGCCAGGTGGTCAAGGTTGACGTACCTTAACAGTTCAAAGGCTTCTTCTTTCATTTCCTTTTCCCTTTTCTGGTAACCCGGAGAGCCAGCGACAACGGAAAATATTGATTTTTTCAACCGGATGTGCATTGCCACCAGGATATTTTCCAGCACGGTCATCTGGTCGAATAGTCTAATGTTCTGGAAAGTTCTGCAGATTCCCATTGCTGTGCGGGGATGGGCTTTCAGCATTGTAATATCCCTGCTGTTAAAGGTTACCCGCCCCTGCTCCGGTTTATAAACCCCGGTTATTACATTAAAGGCGGTGGTTTTTCCGGCCCCGTTAGGACCGATCAGGCCAACAATTTCACCTTCTTCCAGGTTTGCGTTGAAATCTTTTAGGGCAACGAGACCTCCAAACCTTTTCGTTACCTGGTCGAGCTTAAGAATTGCCATTTCCACCACCCCTTCTGTGGAAGATCCTGGAGAAACTTTTTTCAATCCAGGCCAAACTCAGTTCCCGGTCGCCCATTAACCCCTGCCTTCGGAAAAGGATCATGATAATTAGAAGGGTGGAGAAAATTACCATACGCAACCCGGGAGCTCCAGGAATTGTAATGAAACCCCATTCCATAGGGGAATCCAGGTACCTCAGAAATTCAAATAAAAAGGTTACTATAGTCGCGCCGAGGACTGCTCCAGTAATGCTGCCCATACCCCCGAGGACAATCATCAACAGAACATTGAATGTGAGGAAGAACCTGAACATAGCGGGGTCGATTGCGGTCAGGAGGTGAGCCAGCAATGCGCCGGCTATACCTGCAAGCGTCGAACCGATAACAAAAGCGAGCAGTTTGTTTTTGAATAGGGCAATTCCCATGGCTTCTGCAGCCATTTCATTATCCCGAATTGCTTTGAAAGCCCGCCCATAACTGCTGTTTATCAGCCGCCAGATGACAAAAAGGGAGAAGCCGGCAAAACCGAAGGACCACCAGATATTGGTGAAGGCTGGAATCCCCTTCAAGCCCAGGGCTCCGTTGGTGATGGTAATCGTATTGGTTGAAACCACCCGAATAACCTCTGAAAAGCCCAGGGTGGCTATGGCCAGGTAATCACCCCGCAGGCGAAGAACGGGAAAGCCGATAAGGAAGCTAAATATGGCCGTCATGACAGCAGCAAACAGGATCCCAACGATGAAGGGAAGCTCGAGACTGTTAAAGGGCCAGATCAGGGGCCTGATAAAAAATATTGACTCTTTTACAGAAATGGGTAGAGTTAAAAGAGAGGCTGCATAACCACCCACAGCCATGAACCCGGCTATTCCGAGGGAAAACTGGCCTGTAAAGCCGTTGATCAGGCTTAACCCAAGAGCAGCACTCATGTAAATCGCTATCAGGTTTAGAATCCTGAGTACGTAGGGATCAAAGAAAAAATTAGCATAAATCAAAAAACTGCTGACAATCAATGCTCCAACAAGAAGAATTAGTTTTCGCTGTTTGGTCATAGGCTACACCTTCTCCACAACTTGTTCTCCCAGCAACCCTGTTGGCTTGAAGGAAAGAATAATAATCAGGACAATGAAGGCTATAGCATCCCGATAACCAGCAAGGTGTGGGAAAAAGGCAATCCCCATTATTTCCAGCATCCCCAGGATGAAACCCCCGAGAACCGCCCCGGGCACATTACCAATCCCCCCGACAACTGCTGCAATAAAACATTTCAGTCCGGGGAGAACTCCCGCCAAAGGGTGAATGGCTGGATAACGGAGGGCATACATAATCCCCCCGATTGCTGCGAGGGCTGATCCGAGAGCAAAAGTATAGGCAATGATCCGGTTAATGTTAATTCCCATCAGGCGCGCTGTAGGATAATCTTTGGCAAGAGCCCGCATGGCCATCCCCGTTTTTGAACGATATACCAGGAGAAAAACAATTCCCAGAATGATAATAGTAATTATGGGGAGAATGAAAAGGAAATTCATTACAGTGACATCACCTAACTGCAGGGTCTGAGCAAAGAAAGGAGGGCGGTAAAATGATTTGTGCCGCCCCCCAATTATTACTAGACCCAGATTCTGCAGAAAAAAGGAGGCCCCAATTGCCGATACGAGAAGAGAAATTCTTGGAGCCCCACGCTCTCGGAGAGGTCGGTAAGCCACTCTTTCCAGACTCATCCCTACTAGAGCTCCTAGTGCGATCGCGATAATGAAGGAAAGCCACCAGGGTAAGTGAAAAATAAGGATTCCGTAATAAGCGATGAATGCACCAACAATCAACAACTCGCCGTGGGCGAAATTGATTAACCGCAGAATACCGTAGACCATTGTATAGCCTATTGCAATCAGTGCGTAAAGTGACCCCAGGTAAACCGCATTGGCGAGATGTTGAAAGAAATGGGTAAGAGTCATACCAACAACTCCCTTCTGATGTGGGTTTTACCTGGGTTCTACTGAGCCGCCATATACGAATTCGCCATCTTTTACTTCCAGAATTACTCCGGTCTTAACGGCGTTTCCGTCTTCATCCATGGTGATATAACCGGTTGCACCTTCAAACCGGTAGGTTTCAGCGAGCGCATCCCTAATTGCCCCGGGATCGGTAGATCCCGCTCTTTCAATGGCATCCAGGATCAAGCGATAAGCATCGTAGCCCAGGGCTGCGAAGGCGCTGGGGCTATGGCCATATTTTTCGATAAAGGCGGCTACGAACTTGGAAGACTCATCTGTTACGGGAGCATCCGCGCTGTAGTGGGTGCTGATGGCTACGCCTTCCACGTAGGCTCCCCCGATTTCAATAAATTCGGGAGCTTCACAGGCATCCCCACCGAGGAAGGGAACACCAATACCCAGTTCCCTGGCTTGAGTAACCAGAAGTGCCACGTCTCCATAGTACCCGGGAGCAAAAATGGCATCAGGATCTAGGCCCCGCAGGTAGGTCAGCTGAGCGGTAAAGTCAGTATCAAGAGTCTGGTAGGAAGACATGCCCACGACGGAGGTCGGATCCCCGGTTAGTTCAACAAAAGCCTGCCGGAAGAAGTGGGCCAGACCTACACTGTAATCCTGGGCAATATCCTGGAGAATAGCAACTTTGCGAGCACCGAGTGTTTCGTACGCATAGGTTGCCATGATATAACCCTGGAAGGGGTCAATAAAGCAGGCCCGGAAATAGTAGTCATTGCCCTGGGTAACCAGGGGGTGGGTGGGAGAGCATCCCATTACAGGAATGCCGGCAGTTTCAGCAACAGGACCTCCGGACATGGCGAGTGAACTCCCGTAGGTTCCTACAATGGCCACAACATTACGCAGCTCAATCAAACGACTTACTGTTAACGCTGCTTCTGCCTTGTCGGTTTTGTTATCTTCGACAAAAAGGCGGACCTCTTTTCCAAGGACAGTAGGATACAATTCATGGGCAAGCCTGATTCCCTCCAGTGTCATCTGCCCTCCTGCTGCCATGGGACCGGTTAGGGGCTCATAAACCCCAATGGGTACTTCATCAGCAAAACTGGTCCCCGAGAAAACCAAAAGGAAGGCTAGCAGGATCAAAACAAGACGCATTTTCTTGGCCAACAAAATCTCCTCCTTTTATTTATTGCCGCAGACGGACATATGTTTTCCTGAGGAACCAGCTTGTTAGTTTAGAGAATTAATTTTCTGCCAGTCTAGCGGTAAATGAATATTTCGACAGGGTTTGGTAAAATCCTGCCAAAAAATCAGAATATTGTTAATAAAGCGAAGATTTTGAAAAGGAAGAAAATAAAGATGGGCTCCTTTTTTTTGGGACTGAGAAAAGTCTCGAAAAATAAGGAAGCCCAATTGAATAAGTTGGAGTTTTTTAGTTGGGATTGTTCTTAAGCGTCACTCAGCATTATTTCCTCTAGCTCCAGGGGTTCTACCTGACGTTCCCCTTTAAAAGCCCGCATGTTTCCTCCCGAAATTTCGTCGATCAAGGCAATCGTACCTTCTGGACCAATCCTGCCAAATTCAAACTTAATGTCGTATAGTTCCAGGTCTTTTTTGGCCAGTTCTTCCTTGACAATTGCTCCAATTTTTTGGGTGAGTTCCTTTAAAACCTGGTATTCTTCCTTGTCCATTATATCCAGCATTTCCAGGGCGTCGTCAGTGATTAAAGGATCATTCCGGTCATCATCTTTTAAGGTAACTTCCACGTAAGAATCGAGCTTCTGGCCTTCAGTGCAGTACCTGCCGTACCTTCTATAGAAACTCCCTACCGCCCTATACCGGATTATTACCTCTACTCCTTCACCGAAAACCCGGGCAGGTTTTACCGTCATGGTGGAATTTTTAATATCCGCATCAACAAAGTGGGTGGGAATTCCCGCAGAATTGATTTTTTCAAAGAAAAACTTGGTGAGCCTTAAACCAGCTTTTCCGGCGCCTTCGATTGATAAACCAACGGTATTGGCTCCCGGATCAAAAACCCCATCGGTTCCCGTTACATCATCTTTAAATTTTAAAAGATAATTTCCATCTCCCTTTTCGTAAACGTCCTTGGTTTTTCCCCTGTAAATCACTTCCATCTTCCCACTCCTTTTAAGGTTTTGATTAAAACAAGATAAAAATTTCTTCGAATAGTTCTACCCTGGGATTAAAACTTATATTACGGGGTACAATTTTTTATTCGCCAGGCAGGGGGTTTTCCCTTGAAATATTATAATTTTTTCCTAAAAACTTATTATATCAACGGGAATAAAAGCTGGATCCTTCTAATAAAAGAAGGAAATTTTTTTTAGGGAGATTACCCTTCATCATTTCATTGAATTAAGATTGAAAAAGGGATATAATTAAGCAAAGAAACCCACAAAATTGAATTAAATGGGAAAACTAAACTTTCAAATGTCAACACAAAAATTGATTTTAACCCTGTAGCCTCAAATTTTAAGGGAGGTACTATCACTTGGAACAAAAGATCCTGAAGTTAATCAGGGAGGAATTGGAAAAACTCGATCCTGAAAATTCCCAGGCAATGGATAAGATTTCTCGGAGGATTTACCCAATTCTTCCTGGGGAAAATGATCAATTAATCGAAACATTCGATTATCTAGTTTCCCGGGGAGATTGGAGTCTTTTCTGGCTGGTAACCACCTGGATAAAAAAGAAAAAGGTTTTTCAACTTGAATACATTCCCTATTATGAAAAATGGTTACATAATTACATAAAAAGCTGGGGACAGTGCGATGTTTTTTGCTACCGGGTTTTAAATCCGATGGTAGAAAAACACCCCCGGTTGTTTTCCAAAGTTCTTGAATGGACAGAATCAAGCGGGACCTACGTAAGAAGGGCTGCTCCAGTTTCCCTACTGGAATCAGGGAGAAGTTTTCGAGTCAACTATCCCCTGGAAAAGGTAATGCTGGTAGTTGAAAGCCTGAAAAATGACCCCGAATATCATGTCCAAAAAGGGGTTGGCTGGCTTTTGAAATACGCCTATTTAAGCTATCCTGAGGAGATATATTTATACTTAAAAAACAATGTAAACGATTTACCCCGGGTCTTGTTTCGCTATGCCCTGGAAAAAACTCCCCGGGAGGTAAGAGAGGAATTAATGAAACTTTAGGGAGGAGAAAATTAAGAAAAATTTTTCAGGGGAATAAACCCAAAAACGAAGCGTAAAAATTATGCGAGGAGTTTTTACTCCGGGTTTTTTAGAGGAATATTTTGTTTCCTGTAGCTGGTCGTGTGTTGTTAGAGACCAAAATGAACCTGATGAGTTCTATGTATTTGAAATGTGGTTGAAAATTAATGTGAACAATTGGGCTTTCTGTGAACCCCTTTGCAATCACACAAACGGAGGAGGTGAAAATAAATGTTATGGACAATTGCTGTTGTTCTTGTGATCTTATGGTTGCTGGGTTTTTTAACAACTACCGGTGGGGGATTGGTACACATTCTATTGGTAGTTGCGCTGGTTGTGATTGTAGTGCAATTGCTTCAAGGTAGAAGATTATAAACTTAGATAGAAGTAAAATCAATGAAGAGAATTTTGGGACTGCTGTTGACAATGAGAAGGGGTGACAAAAAAGGTGATGAAAAAGAAGCAAATGATTAAGGCTAAAATTTTTGAAAATAGGAAAAAGAATAGAGGTGATAAATATGTCTAAATTAGTTATTTATGGTATTGTTTTGGGATTTATAGGATTAGTCGTGGGCTATATCATCTTTGGGCGTGTTGGCGGAGAGTTTGTACCCCTGGGTAATTTAATCAATCCGCCTCAGGATTTTCTTGATGAAATAAGAGAATATGTAACGGGGATTGGACAGATCAGACAGAGAATTCTGGTTAGCGGAGCAGTTGGGGCGGGTTTCGGGATTATTCTCGGTGCGGTTACAAAGAATAGATAATGGTTAAGATAGAGAGTGTCCCGGATTACTTTAAAGAAAGCCCCACTTTTCTTGAGGTTGCTTTAGTGATGGGAAGGGGAACAAAGAAGTTTTTCCTGAAGCATGTGTGGTTATCTGCTGGTGGAAAAGGCTTGTGGATGCAATGGTCACTGCAACAAAGGGGCGGAGGCCATTGCAACCCACTCCCTCGGGAGGAAGGTTGAGGCAGGTTATGGAACTCCCGGAGATGAGGAGGAAGTAAGGGAAATTTAGCTGCTTTCAGTTTACCTTAACTGAGCCCGGGAAAATTTAATCCCCTAAGGGCAGAAATTCCGGGTTGGGGTCATATGAGCTAATAGGTAATAAGTTCTCCTGGAAGAAGGATGGAGAAAAATTATTGGTGGCATTGGGGGAAGTGCTACTAACGATTGATGAATCGGGAGGCCCAAGAACCCTGGAGGCAGATTTATTGTTTCGGAGTGATTAGAGCTGGAGTGGGAAGGCGGAGAATTGAATTAATTTATGGATTTCGACCTTGAAGATCTCAAACCCCTGATTGCAGGACTGAAAGTAAGGTGACCTGTGAGGTTGTTAATCCCCTTACCGGAGAAAATGGGGCCGGCTAAATAAATTTTGAATTCGGGGGAGGTGGCAAATCTTAATTAGAAAACCCGGGGTAATATAAGTTTAAAGATATTTTAAGGCAAAATTTTTGACAATACAAAATTGATTTGAAGGAGGACAAATTGTGAATATTGGAATCATTGTTTACTCCAAAACGGGGAATACTTTTGAGGTTGCTTCGCGGTTAAAGGGAGTTCTTGAGCAGAAAGGTCATTCAATAAACCTGGAGAGGGTAACCATAGAGGGGAAAGCAAAACCGGGAGACAAAGAGGTCAGGTTAATCAATATTCCCGCTGTAGAAAGTTATGAAGAAGTGATTTTTGGATCTCCCGTGCAGGCATTTTCCCTTGCGGTGGCTATGGAAACCTACCTAAAACAGATCCCCACCCTGGAGGGAAAAGAAGTTTCCCTTTTTGTGACAAAGCATTTACCTTTTGCCTGGACCGGAGGTAACAGAACCCTAGGCCAGATGGAAAAAATCTGTAAGGATAAGGGAGCCGGTGTTAGGGAGAAAGAAATTATTTTTTGGAACGAGAAAAGCCGTGAAGAAACAATCAAAAAATGTATTGCAAACCTGAGCAGCCATTTTTAATTTTACCTTGGGTTGTTTCTATTTGATATTTAATTGAGAGGAGAAAAATTGTGGCGAAGAAAAAAGGCTTAATTAATACGGTGGTAATTATCGCTATTGTTATTGTAGCAATAGGCCTTATTGGAGTAGTGGGTTTCAGACAGATTGAAAAAGGAATGTCCGATTTGCTGGAGATGCCTATAATGGATATAGACTTTTCCTCGGTTTGGGACGGATCTTATCCCGGGGAATTCAACAGGTTCCCGGTTTCCGCCGAAGTAGAAGTGACTGTCCAGGGGGAAAGGGTAACAGGGATCGAACTTTTAAGCCACCGCCATGGTCCCGGTTACAGTGCCGGGGAAATTCTGGATAGGGTAATTGAGCATCAATCTTTAAATGTTGATGTGATCTCCGGTGCTACCTACAGCAGTATTGTTATCCTGAAGGCAATTGAGGACGCTTTAATGGAAGCTCGCCAGTAAAGGGAACCTTTTTCGGGGAGGAGTGTTAAGGAGCCAATGAAAAAATTCCCCACTTTGGGTTTCTGTGGACTCGATTGCGGGTTGTGTCCCCGCTACTACACAAAGGGTGAATCCAGATGCCCGGGATGCTTTGGCAAGGACTTTGCAAAAAAACACCCTTCCTGTTCTATTATTACCTGTTGTTTAAAGGATAAAGATCTGGAGGTATGCGGAGAGTGCCCAGAATATCCCTGTGAAAAATATGGTGAGGAAACTTTTGAAAAAGATTCGTTCATTTCCCACCAAAGGATTGGTTATAATCATAACTTTATCAGGGAATATGGGCTGGATTTATTTTTAAAGCAACAAAAAAAGAGAATTGAACTCCTGGAAGAATTCCTGGAAAGGTTTGATGAAGGAAGGAGTAAGAGTTTTTTCTGTCTGGCAGCAGCTCTTCTTTCCTTAGAAAGCCTGGAAAAAGCCCTGGAAAAGATTGAAAAAGAAATTGAAAAGGGCAGTATTGGGGTTGACGATTCCAGGGCCGGGGGGAAAATATTGAAAAATCTTTTGAATAACTATGCCCGGGAGGAAAAAGAAGAATTGAAATTGAGGAAATCACCGTAAGGCCAAAAACCTTAAAAAAGAAAGTGAACAGGTTCAACCGGGAAAATTTTTTTCAAGCAAGGGGTAGGTTTTGGTGTCTTATAATGAAGAGCAGGTATGGTTATCTGAAGCCAGATCTTTAGGTTATTTCTTTTATCGCCAGGGCTGGCACTTCTTATCTTTATTAATCCTTGTTCCCCTGGCCTGGTATTTTTCTTCTCCAGGCATAAGAGAGGGGGTTTGGCTGGGTTGGGAAGATTCGACCTGGTTTTGGATTGGGGTAAGCCTGGGCATAATTCATCAGGTTCTGGTATGGCTGGTTTTTCGATTACAACTGGGCTGGGCTTTTTTTTCCAGAGTTTTGGGGCCCTGGGATTTAATGGTTTGGGGACTTATTTTTCTTCCTCTTCTTGCGGTCCGCCCGATTTTGGTCTTTGGGCTGGCCAGGGCAACAGAAGGGACCCTGTTTTTTTCTCGGCAGACCGGTATGATCGGGGGCCTAATTTTTTTAATCCCTGCAGTTTATACCTTCTGGTCGGTTGTCAAATATTTTGGAATAACCAGGGCCCTGGGAGGGGATCACTTCCGGATTGAATATAGAAAACAGGGGCTGGTTAAAAAAGGTATTTTTAAGTTCTCCAGTAACGGGATGTATAGTTTTGGGTTTTTCCTGCTCTGGTCAATCGCCTTATTCCACGCTTCCCAGGCGGCCCTGATCCTGGCTATATTTCAGCATGCCTATGTCTGGGTTCATCATTTCTGCACTGAAAAACCCGATATGGAATTAATTTATGGAAATAAAAACTTAAGCTGAAAGGCAAAGGGGAGGGGTGTAATGGAACATATTCTGTGGTGCACGGGCCATGACCTGAAAATAAAGAGTGCCAATAAAGCCCAGGGGTGTTTTGTTTATGATCAGGATGGAAATTGTTACCTTGACCTGGAATCCGGGGTCTGGGTGACACCCCTTGGCCACAGTAACCCCCGGGTAAATCAGGCAATTTCCGATCAGGTGGATAAAATCATTCACTGTGGTTATTACAATGGCAGTAAAATTGTTGATGATGCAGCCAGGGAATTACTGAAATTAACGGGGATCAAAAATGGAAAGGGTGTATTTCTTTCTTCTGGGAGCGAAGCCGTTGAATTCGGGATTAAAGCTATACATAAAGCAACGGGGAAGAATAAACTTTTGCGTTTGCATGATTCATTTTTAGGTTCTTATGGTGCTGCAGGCGAGAGGGAAAAGGAAGCCTGGCACCTTTTGGACTGGACAGATTGCCAGGTTTGTCTAGAGAAAGAAATGTGCGCCCTGGATTGCCCGGTTTTGGAAGATATCCCGTACTCAGAACTGGGGGGTTTTGTCTTTGAACCGGGTAGTGCCGGTGGATTGGTAAAATTTCCTCCCCACCCTTTCATTGACAACCTGGTCAGTTTTTTCCGGAAAAACGGTGGGCTTATTCTGGTAAATGAAGTTACCACGGGAATAGGGAGATCTGGAAACTGGTTTGGCTTCCAATACTATGATTTTCAGCCGGATCTTGTTGCCATGGGGAAAGGTCTTGGCAATGGGTACCCGGTGAGCGCTACAGTCATGACCGGGGAAGTTGCAAAAAAGCTTGAGGAAAAAAGTTTTTATTACCAGCAATCTCATCAGAATGATCCCCTCGGCTGCAGGGTTGTGTTAGAGGTCATCGATATAATAAATGAAGAAAACCTGGTAAACAGGTCCTGGGAAAAGGGTGAATACCTCCGGGAAAGGTTAAAAGACATTTTTTCCCGGGTTGATTTTGTTAAAGAAATACGCGGCCGCGGCTTAATGATCGCCCTGGAATTTGATGGTCCGGGAAACAGAGAAGCCGCATATTTACACCGGGAACTTTTTAACAAAGGGTTTATTGTTTCCCTGCGGCCTGGTCATAACGCCCTTCGTATTGATCCTCCTTTAAATATTGAAGTAAAACACCTGGATTCATTTCTGCGGGAATTGGATGAAATACTGGAATTGTACCAGGATTAACAATTCATTTCTCGGCTTTGGAATACCAATAAAATTATAAGAAAAAAGGAGGCGATAGGGTGATCAACGGGATCAATCATATTACCTTTGCTGTAAGTAATTTGGAAAAATCTCTGGAATTCTATAAAGAGCTGCTGGGACTAAAACTGGTAGCGCGATGGCCTGAAGGGGCTTATCTAAAAGCAGGAGAAACATGGATTGCCCTTAACTTAGACCCCGAATGCCGCAGTGAACCCTCCCCGGACTATACTCATATTGCTTTTAATGTGAGTCCCGAAAATTTCCCCCGCATTAAAGAAAGGCTTGAAAACGCAAATGTCCAGGTTTTCCAGGAAAACAAGTCTGAGGGTGAATCTTTTTATTTTCTTGATCCCGATGGGCATAAACTGGAACTGCATTACAATAGTCTTGATCAGCGACTGAACTGGTTCCGGGAAAAAAAGGTTCCCGGTTACAGAGTTGATTAAGATAAATGGAGCACTGTTTTAGACGTTTTTCCTAGAACCCACTAAGGGGGGATATTTTAAGATGGGAGAAAAGAATTTTTCTTTTAAGATTGGCGATTTTAAGTGTATGGCTGTCTGTGATGGGATCTACACCTATACCAAACCTGCCCCTCTTCTTTTTCCCACTGCACCAGGAGAGGAATTGGACCAAAAACTTCGTGAATTTGGGATAGACTCTGACCGGTGGCTGGAGTGGAAGAGCCCCTACACTTGTCTTTTTGTTGATACGGGTAAGTATAAAATTCTTGTTGATACAGGGGGAGGAAAGGAGGATCAATCCAGCAGGGAAACAGGCCAGTTATTGGATAATCTCCGAGCTGACGGTATTTCCCCGGGAGACATTGATTTCGTTATTTTAACCCATGCCCATCCCGACCATATCTGCGGTAATACGGATGAAAAAGGAGAAATAGCTTTCCCCAGGGCCCGGTATGTTATCTCTAAAGAGGAATGGGAATTCTGGAATTCTTTCAGGGCGGGAAAGGAACTCCCCGAAACTTTTAAGGAGGGCCTCATCAGGTGTGCCCGTCAGAAACTCCCACCTATAGAAAATCAGCTTAACCTGGTTGAAGGGGAGGAAGAAATAGTTGAGGGGATCAGAACAATTTTAACTCCTGGACATACTCCCGGGCACCTGGTAGTTTCCTTTTGTTCAAAAGGAGAAGAACTAATCGCGGTTTCTGACCTTTTGATCCACCCCATTCATGTAGAAAAACCCCAATGGTATACTGCCGTTGATTATAATCCTGAAAAAAATATTACCTCCCGAATCCGGATCCTGGAAAAAGCGGAAAAAGAAAACGCTCTTTTAATAGGTTTTCATTTTCCCTTCCCCGGCCTGGGTAGAGTTAAAAAAGAAGAGGGGAAATGGAAATGGGAACCCCAAGCGAAATAAGAGGTTTCATCACAAAAATTCAAAAGGTTTTTTTCAATAAAAAAATATTAATTTATCTAAAAAGAATAAACCAGTTACACCCCCCAATGCTTGCCGGGAAGCTAACTGAAAAGGCTGGGGAAAAAGAAAACTCCCTGGGAGAAATTTTCCCAGGGAGTTATTAAATATTTTGTTTTAAGGAAATATTTTCCCCAACCTATTTTTGCTTTTGAACATCAAGATGGATGGCATAGAAGGGGAATTCTTTCACACTCACTGACAGCTCTGAACCTTTGTAGGTTGTAAATAATCCTGCAGCAGGACGGGAGTTCGGGATATCTTCATAACCCTGGATTTTAACGGGTTCAACAACATCCTGCAGTTCCCAGCCATTTAGAAGGTTAATTTCGATAGTGCCACCATTCAATTCCACCGTTCCTGCATTAAGATCCTGCCCAGCCCAAATGGTTTGTTCTCCTTCAGTACTTGCATCATAATAATACCACCAGGCCGCGCCGCTTCCTGAGGTGTTTCCGCCCCAGGCAGTTTCCGTTTGCCAATCCCCATTATCACCATTTTCCCCATTATCACATTGCACTATATATTCTATATTGCCATACCAGGGCGAACCCTTGATATCCCCGCCATAGGCAGTTTCCCCACCTAACAAATTACCATCGACTATATTTTCAACATTTGCTTTGGCCTGCAGCCACAGGGAAAGCCCGCAGAGTGCTTCTAAATTACCCAGGTCTTCAAAGGGAACAACCAGGGTATAATCCTGGGTTCCTTCAGGAAGGTTTTCCTCTTTGTAAGGGGCGTGACCGGGATTTAAGCGGTTTGTTGGTTCTTCTTCGAGTACATAAAGGTGAAGGTCAGTTAAATACCATCCCTCTATGGTTTTGTAGGTGATAAAAAGAAAATCTGCATTGTTACCCACCGTTACAGTTCCCACTTCAATGTGCTGTCCTCCCCAGAGGATAAAAACCTGGGGATCCCCAAGATAAACCTCGTCACCCGGGCTTCCCTGAAAAGATAATGGATAATTGACCGTTCCGTGAGGTCCCTGAATTAGAGTATCACAGCCGGTTAAGCCCAGAAGAAGGACTAAAACTCCCAAAAACCAAAGCAAGCTCTTTTTGTTTTTCATAATATTACCTCCAGTGCTGTAATTTTTCTGTTTCAAAAAGCAGTTTAATTAATTTAAAAGCAAAAAACCGGCCAGGATTTTGGCCGGTTACGCTACTTGCTCTCCCCAGGCAATAGGCGTCCAGATTAAGCATGGGGGTCATTGCATCCGTTTAATTTAGTTCTGAATGTTCTTAAATAATTGAAGATGCTATTATTATCTACTTCTTTGATAGTATTATATATCCGGGTCTTTGCAAATTTTGTGAGCTCGCTCACACTTTTAAAAAAAATCAATAATTCAGCAGGCCTTTAGGGTAAATTGACAGAAGAAGCAAAACTGATTCAGGAAAAATTAAGCAGGGATTTAAAGTGTTGAAGGTCTTAGGGAAAACGGAGGGAAATAATGAATAAAGATCAATTTTGCATGGATGCTATTTTTCATTGACTCCAGGGAATACTTCAAAAGCAAGGAGGTGACCTTTTTGAAGGTTAAAGTTATGAACCACAGCGAAAAGTTTATAGCTATTTTCCTTGTGCTTATTATCCTTGGGTCTTTTTCTGGTTTTTCATCTGCAAATAATTCAATCAGTTACTCCAGGCAGAACTCATATGGTTTTGTGGAAGAAGGGGATATCTATTTCCTCCTTGAATATAAAGTAATGGAGAAAAGGAAACCTTTTTGGTTCATTCTCCCCATTGAAAGACCCCCCCGGGTTCATTACCAGAAATTATTTCTATATCGCTTGCGGCCCGAGGATAACCAGCTGGTTCAGCTGGGCACATTACGGGAGGAGTTCCCTTTCCCTGCGGGTTTTAATATCCAGTATACCCAGTTCAAAAAAACCGACGAAGGACTTGTAATTGCTCATAGAGCAAAATTCGGAGAAGATAATACGGTCGTTTTTGATCTGCGAATCTGGGATATTTCTAAGGAAAAATTTGTTGAACTCAATGGCCAGATTAACCATCTGCTCCGAACTGATGATCCGGTTTACCAGGAATATTTTGGTGAATACAAAAGCCCTTGGGTTAATAACCCGGGAGTAATAGGTATAACAGAAGTTAGATTATACCTTGAGGATTTTTCCGAAGAAGATTGGGATCTTCCTCGGGAATGGTAATCACGTTTTGATCACTCAACAATAATCCTTGATTTTCCCAAAGGGAATAATTGAAAAATCTGGTTCGAGAGGGAATAAGCAAACCATGGTTAAGAAAACCAGAGGGATTTAAATAAATTTTAAAGGTTTTGCTTTAAATGGATTAAGATTTTGGGTTTATTTAAAGGATGTGAAAAAATGAAAAAGATAATTAAATCAAGGTCTCAAAAAGCAGGTCATCCTCCGGGGATCCTTGTTCATCTTGGAGAGAGAAAAGAAGAAAACTCCAGGATTAATATTTTTAAATATTCCGAAGAAAACCTGGAGGAAAAAGAAATTAAAGTCGAAGACATCTCCAGGAATTTTCCCGGTGAAGGAGAAGTGCTTTGGGTTAATGTTGATGGATTGCACGATGTAGAAATAATTGAGAAAATCGGACAAGATTTTTCCCTTCATCCTTTGGTTTTAGAAGATATTCTTAGCACCGATCAGAGACCCAAGATTGAGGATTACGGGGAGTTTCTGTTTTTGGTCCTTCCCATGTTCTATTATTCTACTGAAGAAGATACCATAATCGCTGAACAGGTAAGCCTGGTTCTGGGTAATAACTTCATTATTTCATTTCAGGAACAGCAGGGTGATGTTTTTTCTGAATTAAGAAGGCGGCTGCGGACAAAGAAAGGACTGCTTCGCCGCAGAGGAGCAGATTATTTATTTTACGGGCTCCTCGATTCTATTGTAGATGCTTATTTTTTAATCCTGGAAAAAGTGGGCGAGGATATCGAAGAAATTGATGATCTGTTACTGGAAAAAGCCGACAGTGAACTTCTCCAGCAAATACACAGGGTAAAAAGGGAAATGGTTTTCCTGCGTCGTTCTGTTTGGCCCCTGAGGGAAGTAATTGCCAAACTGGAGCGCAGAGAAACTGCCCTGATTTCTGAATCTACTCTGATTTATCTTCGGGATGTTTATGATCATGTTATCCAGATTATTGAAACAGTTGAAACTTCGAGGGATTTAATCTCTGGTATTATGGATATTTACCTTTCTACTGTAAGCAATCGGATGAACGAAGTAATGAAAGTGCTGACCATTATTGCCACTATTTTTATCCCCCTTACTTTTGTTGCTGGGGTTTATGGGATGAATTTTGTATTTATGCCCGAGCTGGAGTGGCCCTGGGGTTATCCCATTGTCCTTATGATTATGGGAATAGTTGCCCTGGGAATGGTCTTTTATTTCCGCCGGAAACGGTGGTTATAATTTTTTTACAAAGAAGTCCGCTTGTAAGGTCAGTTTACCCCCAGTGAAATTTCCGGTTCCGGGATTTTTCTGGGCTCTAGTTTTTGAATCACCCTACAGTTTTCCGAAGCGAGTTTATTATAAAATCGGTTTCCGACTTTAAAGGAAAACCATTGGGAGGGGAAAGGACAGAATAGCATGCGAAATATTATGGAAATTATCAAAAAAAGAGAATCAGTCAGGACCTATGATGAAAACAGGCCGATTGAAGGAGAAATTCTTGCTCAACTGAAGGAAATAATTCAGGGGAAACAGGTTGGCCCTATGAACAATAAGATAAGGTTTCGTCTGCTTGATATGGGGAAGGTAAGCGGGCAAGAATTGAGAAAACTCGGGACCTATGGAATAATTAAAGGGGCTCGTTTTTTTCTCCTTGGTGCTGTAGAAGATAAGGAAGGTTCTTTAGAGGATTATGGCTACTGCCTGGAAAAACTTGTTTTGCAGGCAACTGCCCTGGGTCTGGGAACCTGCTGGCTTTCAGGGACTTTCCGCCGGAGTTCTTTTGCAAGGCAGATTGAAATAACACCAGAAGAACTCCTCCCCGCTATTTCACCAGTAGGTTATCCGGCTGGCAGAAAAAGGTTTGTGGAAAAGTTGTTTAAGGCGGGAACTCGATCTGATAAAAGGAAACCCTGGGAGAAATTGTTTATCGGTTCCGACGGGTTGTTGCCTCTTCCTCCAGAAGAAGCTGGAAAGTTCAAAGAAGTACTGGAAGCAGTTCGCCTGGCGCCTTCGTCGGGGAACCTTCAACCCTGGAGGATTATCAGGGATGAGGATGGTGATTTTCACCTTTATCTGAAGGGAAAGAGAGAAGGAAAAAGGCCCGAAGGCAGAATAGACAGCCAGAAAATTGATATGGGGATTGCTATGTGTCATTTTGATCTGGTTGCCGAAGAGAGGGAATTAAAGGGAGGGTGGGCCCGGATTGAAGCACTAAAAGACAGTGAACCTCCCCTGGGCGACCTGGAATACATTTCTACCTGGAAAGAGAAAGAAAAGGCTTAAAACCCCAAAAATTTCTTCATTTATCTTATCCATTTTTCACCTCTGGAAGAAGGTTTGAAAACTGTCCAACTTCCCCAATCATAGACGCCTGCGGACTTTGCAAAATTTAAAATACTATGTTAAAAATAGACTTGAGGATAGTTTTAAACAAAGGCATTTTATTGATTTTTATTTTAATGCAAGGAGGAGCTTTAATGAGTAGGAAGAGGACGAGAATTTGGGTTTCTGTAGTTCAAAGTCTTGTTTTTCTAATCCTGGCCTTGGTAATACTTTATTTTGGGCTGCATACCCTGGAAGGTCTTCTTCCGATCATAATAATTGTAATAATTGCCCTTGCCGGGATTTTTATTTTCCAAAAGTCCAAGTTATTTAAATAAATTGAAGTAACCCCAAAATAAAGGAAAGTTTTGTGACCAACAAAGGATTAAAAACCCTGGAAAAGAAAAATATACGCAGGAAAGTAAGCAAAAAAGGCTAATATAAACAGTGGTGCTTAATTTCCCAACAAATTCCCTGAACTAGCTAAGCATAATAAGTCCGGGTATCCAAATTAATTACCGTTAAAGGAGAGAAAGTTATGTTCTCAATTGAAAAAAAATGGGTTTTTACTGGTGTCCTGGTAGCAGTGGTGGTTTTTATTACCTGGAATGTAATCCCTGAAACAGGTCTTCAGGCCTTTTTTGCAACCCTTTTTGCTTTTGTTACAACTCTGGTCGGGATCAAGATCGGAGAAAGGATTTTCCCGAGTTAGGAAAAGAATTTTACAGATCATTTCAGGAGTTCTTTAAGGAAAGAGCAAAAAAGTAATAATGGAAAAAAAGAAAAGACCTCCCTGACTTTCGGGGAGGCCATCTTTATGCTTTTAAGAAATTTTTTTCCCAGATAGCTTTAGTTATGGGGAGTGTTTTTTGCAATGGCCAATGCAGCGGTTAAGAAAGAAAGGTTAATTGATAAACCAATACTGCCGACCCTACTCCGCCTGGCCTGGCCGATTATGACCGCCCAGTTTTTACACCTGTTTTACAATATCGTGGATACTTTCTGGGTATCAAGGCTTGGTCCCGGTCCCCTTGCTGCCATTTCCGTTTCCTTTCCCCTGATTTTTATTGTAATATCCCTGGCCGGGGGTTTTGCTATTTCCGGTGTAGCCCTTGTATCGCAATATACCGGTGCCGAAGAAGCGAAAGATGCTAATCTGGCGGCAGGCCAGGTTATAAGTTTTTCAGTTGGGATTTCCCTGGTATTTTCAATACTGGGGCTTATTTTTGGAAAGCAGCTTTTGGGCCTGATTGGAGCAGGCCCGGATATAATGGAAGATGCCTGGGCTTTTTTCCGGGTAATAACTGCAGGGATACCACTGATCTTTGTTTTTTTTGTTTTTGCAGCTATCCTGGAGGGGACCGGGGATACAATAACCCCAATGAAGCTTAAGGTGGGCAGCATCCTGGTTAATATCGTTCTGGATCCATTTTTAATCTTCGGCTGGTGGATTTTCCCCGAACTCGGAATTGCTGGAGCCGCTTATGCCACTGTAATTTCCAGGTTCGGAGCTACAGTAATAGGAGTTTATTTGATGTTCAAAGGCTGGAAGGGAATTAAACTTGGGTTTTCTCATTTTCTGCCCAACTTTCAATTTATACCAAGGATTGTCCGAATAGGTATTCCCGCCGCAGTTGGCCAGTCTTCGCTGGCCATTGCCATGACCTTTATGACTTCAATTGTCGCAGGTTTTGGAACCTTTCCCCTGGCTGCATTTGGTGTGGGTAACCGGATTCTGGCTTTTATCCGGATGCCTTCGATGGGCATGGGGCGGGCAACCGGGATCCTTGTCGGACAGCACCTGGGGGCCAAACAGGAGAAAAATGCAGAGAAGACTGCCTGGACCGGGGCGGGAGTAATTCTTTCCTTTATGTTTGTCCTGGCTCTAATTTTCCTTTTTGCGGCACCTTACCTGATAAGGATTTTCTCTGATGAGCAAGAAGTGATTAAGATGGGGACCAATTACCTACGGATCGGTGGTTTTGCCTACATGTTCTTATCGGTTCAGCAGGTCCTTGGAGGCGCCCTGGAAGGGGCAGGGAGGACTGTCGAAAAATCTTTTTTCCTGATCTTAAATCTCTGGATACTGCAGGTTCCCCTGGCTTACTTTCTTTCCTATATCCTGGAAATGGGGGTCAGCGGAATCTGGCTGGGGATCCTCCTGGCCAAGATTGGTGGGGTGAGTGCAATATTAATCTGGTTTACGCGGGGAACCTGGAAACAGCGACTTGTTGAAGAAAAAGTTTAGAAATTCTAAAAGGGCCTTTTTCAGGCCTTTTTTTCTTTTAAGCTGGAAAAGGATTCTGCCTGGCTTTATGAGAAACAATACGAAAAAGATTGTTGGGGGTGTAAAATGAAAAAACTCTCGCAGGAGGCTTTTAAGGCTGCTGAAGACTGGATTAAAGAAAAGGGTCGGGGCCTTGAAAATAGTTTATTTGCTCTCTACTTTTCCGGAGGTGAAAAAAAAGGAGTTATAAACGAATTAAAAAAATACCAAAATGAAGACGGAGGTTTTGGGCGGGCCCTGGAACCCGATTTCCGGATGCCTTTTTCCTCTCCCCTTGCCACCTCAATAGGGCTCAGGATAATCGCAGAAATTGATGCTTTTGCCGGGGGAAGAGAGATGGTAAAAAAGGCAATCAATTACCTGGAAAATTCCTTTGTTGCTGAAAGAAAAGGCTGGTTTGCAGTTTGCTCCAGGGTAAATGATTTTGATCACACCCCCTGGTGGTACTGGGATGAAGAAAAAGGAATGACAGTAATAGATTATTTCTGGGGAAATCCTTCGGCTGAACTTATCGCTTACCTTTACAAGTACCAGGATCTGGTTAAGGAAATGGATGTAGAGGAATTACTGGAAACTGCGCTGCAAAAAATTGAAAAGAGAAAAGCATTTGAATCCGAGCATGAGCTATATTGCTTTCTGCGTCTATATAGAGAGATTACGCCCAAAAGCAAATCGAGAATTGAAGATACTTTAACTGGCGGGATTGCAGGACTTGTTGAATATGATCGGGAAAAATGGATTGATTATGTTCCCACGCCCTTAAATTTTGTTCCTTCACCCAATGATAACAGCTTTGGGATAACAAAGGACAAAATAGAGGAAAACCTGGATTTTTTGATCGAAATCCTGGAAAAAGAGGGGTATGTTTTCCCTCCCTGGGGAGATGATTTTTATCAGGGCAAATTCAGAGAAGCGGTTCCTGAGTGGGAAGGAATTTTAACCCTGGAGGCTTTAAAGTTACTGGCAAGCTATAACTGTTTGAACCAGTAATTTTTCCTCAAGAAATTTTGGGAAGGGGGAATAACTCTGGAAATTCTGGTGGTGACTATTGCTGTTAAGTCTCTGGATAGGGCGAGAGAGTTTTACGAAAAAACTTTGGGCTTTACTCCGGGTGTTTTCTATGAGCCAACCCGATGGCAGTCCTATGCTTTTGAAGGAAATTCGGGTTTTGGTATTATAGAAAAAAAGGATCTCAAACGGGAAAATACCGGAGATATTATTAACTTCAGGATGGAAAAAATAGAAGAATACTGGCAGGCAATTAAGGGCAAGGTGGAAGTGGAAAGTGCACCCGGTAGAACGCCCTGGGGTTCTTATAAATTTATAATTAAGGATCCCGATGGTTTTCGGCTTGGTTTTTTGGGAAAAGAAAGTTGAAAGAAGGTTTTTTCTAAACAGACAGAATATTCAAAAAAAGGTTTTCCCTTTTACAGGTATAATGGTAATTAGATTGGGAAAAAAGGAGTTAAGAAAATTATCCTCTCCCCGGTTTTGAAGGGGTATGACTTAAGTTGTTAAATATTTTCGGGTTTTATATGAGGTGAGAATATTGGAATACAAAGTTATTAAACAACATAAAGGCAATTATCCTGATCCCATTGTTATAAAAAAGGGAGAAACAGTAATACTTAGGAAGAAATCAAATTATTGGGAGTGGCCAAACTGGGTATTCTGCGAAAGCCAGAAGACCAAAAAGGCGGGTTGGGTTCCAGAACAGGTCCTCTTAATTCAGGGTAATCTGGGAGAGGTTAAAGAAAGCTACAACGCCCGGGAATTAGATGTAGAAATTGGGGAAATGGTCTATTTATTGAGGGAATTAAATGGATGGGGTTGGTGTTGCAATAAAAAAGGGTTAGAAGGTTGGGTTCCTTTATCCTGCCTGGAGCAAAAGCCTGATAGAAGTTTGGAGGGGGAGAAAAAATTTTGAAGAAAATAAATTATGATAGTTATTTCTGGCAGGACGGGCTTGTTCGTCTGCGGGGAATCGAGGAAAAAGATTGGGAAGTTCACTATTATAACCGTTTTGACAGCGAAGGCCGAAGATTATTGAATTACAAGGTGGAATTACCTCCTACCGAGAAAGAAGCAAAAGACATGGTTGAAAATTTTAAAGATTTTAATTACGATTCCGGTCGGATTATGTTTACCATTGAAAACCTTGAAGGTGAAATAGTTGGGGGCATCAACTTAAATAGCATTGATGAAAGAAATGGAACCTTCAGTATTGGGATGCAAATAGACCGGGATCACAGGGGGAAGGGATATGGGACGGATGCAATGAAAATTGTGCTTCGTTATGCCTTCAACGAGCGAAGGTTAAATAAGTATTGTGGTTCCGTCCTCGAAAATAATACTGCTTCGGAAAAAATGTTGAAAAAGCTGGGTTGTACTCAGGAAGGAATTCGAAGGCAGATGGTCTATACCCGGGGAAAATTTATGGACGAGATTTTATTTGGACTGACCAGCGAGGAGTTCGGGGAGAGAGAAAAACAGGGATAAAAATAAAGTTGTTGTCAATAGAAAATAGTAATGTTTAATAAAGGTTCAGGTGTTTTTCCTGTGAATATTTCTTGGATTTCTCTTTTGTGGCTTGCTAGCTTACCTTATGCTTTAATTTAAACAGGGACGTGATTTTAATGGGAAAAATTGTTACTATTGTTCCCGCTTATAACGAAGAGCCCAGAATAGCAGCGGTGCTTGATGTTTTAACTACAGTTGATTACCTATCAGAAATAATTGTTGTTAATGATGGTTCAAAGGACGGGACCGGGATTGTTGCTGGTGAGTACGATGTGCGTTTGTTGGAACACGAAGAAAATCTGGGGAAGGGAGCTGCTCTCCAGACAGGTATTGACCATTCTTCCGGGGCAGATTATTTTCTGTTTCTTGATGCCGACTTAATTGGTCTTTCCAGGGATCATCTCGACCAGCTTTTAGAACCCCTTTTGGGAAGGGGCGGAATTTCTATGTCCATTGGGGTTTTCCAGGAAGGACCTCCCCTGGTTCGCTTCGCCCAAAACATGTTTCCAGTACTCAATGGACAGCGGGCCCTCAAAGAAAGCCTTGTAAAAAGACTTCCCGACCTTTCCTGGTCGCGATTCGGGGTGGAAATTCTCCTCAACAGGTGTTGCGAGGCGATGGATGAAAATATCGAATGGGTGCCTTTAAAAAATATATCCCACTGGATCAAAGAAAAAAAAGATGGTTGGGGACCGGGTTTGAGACACCGCTTAAAAATGTACAGAGAGTGCATAGTGTGCCAGCTAACGTGTAAGAAAAAACTGGAAATTTTTTTTGGAGAGAAGCATCAGAAACCATAGGAGCTGGAATTTAATATTGAGGTTAAAAACAAGAAAAAAGGAAACGAAAGTAATCCAATGGTTGAAGTGAATTAATTAACCTCACCCTCCTGCAGAAATCATTTTTTTTCCAAGGTCCCTTTTTCCAGTTAATTATTTGTTTTGGTAGGAAAAGCAGGTTTTGAAATCAAAAAAGGTGTTTTATGCTGGGGGACTGTTTTTGTGGGCATAAAAGAAATTGGCTGCTGCGGTGCTTATTGTAAAACCTGCAGGTCTTTCCTGAAAGGAATTTGCCCGGGCTGTAAAGCCGGATATGCTAGCGGTAAGAGGAATTTAAGTAGGGCAAAATGCCGGGTTAAGGTTTGCTGTATAAAAAAGGGGTGGGAAACCTGTGCTGATTGTGGAATATTTATTTCCTGCCCTAAAATCAAAAATTCCTACAGCAAAAAAGGGAAAAAAAATAAATACCGGGAAGCTATTGAGTTTATTAAAAAAAATGGTTATGATTGTTTCATCAGGATTGCTGATAAGTGGAAAAACAATTATGGAGATCTGGAGTAGTGGTTGTGTTAAAATGTTAAGCAAAAAGCCAGGAGGGAAACAATGTATATAGAAGGAATTGACCCGGTTCTTTTTTCTCTGGGCCCTTTGGAAGTCCGCTGGTATGGCTTGATGATGGCCCTTTCCTTTTTAATAGGAAGCTATTTCTTTGTAAGAAACGGGAAGGAAAAAAGGCTTTCCGAAAACCTCCTTTTCAACACAATATTTGCGGTAATTATTGCTGGAATTGTTGGGGCCAGGTTGCTCTTTGTTGTAACCAACCTGGATTTTTACCTGCAAAACCCGCTTTTAATAATCCGCATTGACCAGGGAGGCCTGGCCTTTTACGGGGCTATCTTGGGTGGGGTATTTGGAGGTTGGGCCATTGCCCGGGCAAACAAATTGAGACTCCACGATTTTTTGGATCTCGGTGTTCCAGGTCTTTCCATTGGTTACATGCTGGTTCGGTTTGCCAATATCTTTAACCAGGAAATTCTGGGCCGGCCCGCTGATTTGTTTCCTTTCTCCAGGCACCCGGCACAGGTATATGGGATTTTGATAGGCCTGGGCTGTCTTTTAACCCACCTTTATTTAAGCCGACGTATTCCGAAAAGAACGGGAGTCCTTT
>SKTZ01000087.1 GCA_007122335.1 Bacillota bacterium | reverse complement strand
CTTAATCCTGAGCAGGTCCAGATCTTTAAACTGGTTCCACTCGGTAAGTAGAATCAGGGCATCTGCTTTTTCAATCGCTGCATAGGGATCTTCCTGGTACTCAATACTTTCCTGGAACTCTTCCAACCTCCAGCGGGCTTCTTTCATTCCCTCCGGGCAGAAAGCTTTTATTTTAGCTCCCTCCTGGATAAGAGCAGGAATAATTGTTAAAGCGGGAGCTTCGCGCATATCATCAGTTTCTGGTTTAAAGCTCAAACCAAGAACCCCAATTGTTTTTCCTTTTAATTCATCGATTTTGTCTTTAATCTTTTTTACCATGTGCATCTTTTGCTCTTCATTGGCTTTAATGGCAGCTTCCACAATTGCCATTGGCAAACCATTAGCACGGGCAATATGAACCAAAGCCTGGGTGTCCTTGGGAAAACAGCTTCCCCCATAACCACATCCTGCCTGGAGAAACTGAGGGGAAATCCGGGCATCCATTCCCATTCCTCTGGCTACATCTCTCACATCGGCATTTAAACTCTCACAAACACGGGAGATTTCATTAATAAAGGAAATCTTGGTGGCAAGAAAAGCATTGGAAGCATATTTAATAATTTCAGCTGTTTCGATATTGGTGAATAAAAAGGGCACCTTCCGGTCATAGAGAGCCCGGTAGGCTTCTTTCATTATTTCCAGGGCCTTTTCGCTTTCCCCGCCAATTACAATCCGGTCCGGGTTGTAGAAATCATCTACTGCTTTTCCTTCTCGTAAAAACTCGGGGTTGCTCACTACATCAAATTCGAAATCAACCCCCCGCTTATGTAATTCCTCCCTGATAGTGGCTTTAACCAGTTGCCCGGTCCCTACGGGAACCGTAGACTTATCTACAACTACTTTGTAACCATTCATATGCCGGCCAATATCTCTGGCCACAGTTAAAACATGTTTAAGGTCAGCGCTGCCATCCTCCCTGGGCGGGGTTCCCACGGCAATAAAAAGCACTTCACTATTTTCGACTGTATATTTGAAATCAGTAGTAAATTCAATCATTCCCCTATCCACTACTTTTTTTATTACTCCCTCTAACCCGGGTTCATAAATTGGAACATGGCCGTTATTGAGTTTTGCTATTTTTTCTTCGTCAATATCAACATTAATAACCTTATTCCCAAAGTCAGCCAGGCAAACACCCCCGACAAGACCCACGTAACCGGTTCCAACTACTCCAATTTTTTTTGGTTGCATGAAGATCACTCCATTTAATGTTTTGACGACGGTCGTCATTTTTTTGGTTTTGCCTTAAAAAAATCCCGGGGGGAATTGTACCGGGAAAAACAACTGTTCAATATGTATACAGTTCTTTTTTCAGGAAGATTTCCCTGCCTGAAATCAGAAGTTTTTTTATAAAACTCCTAAAAATTTCTGTTTTTAATGGGGTTTAATAAATTAACTATCGTTTTGTTAAACCCTGGTTCTTTTCCTCTTGTTTCTTTACTTTTTTTAAGAACCTTTTTTCATTAACATTTTTCCCTGGATTTTTGGCTACCCGAAAAATATAAAAGGCCCGCCTGTGGAGGGACCTTAAATATTTTTTCTAACCTGCTGTTTTACCATTTAGGACCAGATTTTCCTTGATTACTTTAACCGCCTCTGAAGTAATTATTTCAATTAATTTTTCTCCCTTTTCTTTATCCGCAGCCTTACTATTTCCAATAACTCCGCTTTTGGTGAGGTGGTGAAAAGGCGGGACAAAAATATCTTCCATTTCCAGTATGTTTAACCTCTTTAAATCTGCATTTTCCTCTAGAGAATTTACCGCCTTCTCCATTAAGACCCGCTGTTTTAATGCCAGGGCCAGAGAAGTTTCCCCTTCACAAGCATGAAAATAATGCCCAGATTCTAGGATTTCGCTTCCCTTCTCTTTGAAAGTATCCCAGTAATGAAAAGGCTCAAGCATATCCCATGTTCCATCCTCGCGTGCCTTAATAAG
Source organism: Bacillota bacterium (assembly GCA_007122335.1). Taxonomy (GTDB): domain Bacteria; phylum Bacillota; class Halanaerobiia; order B1SED10-174; family B1SED10-174; genus T1SED10-26. Next base: position 34,204 of record SKTZ01000087.1, on the reverse strand, counting down.
AGCTTTTTCAATACCAGGAGCATTCCCCCCATGACCGTTAACTATAAAAACCCGCCGGATCCCATGTTGATTATAAGATTCCAGTATCTCTCCGAGAACCTGGGAAAAAGTCTCCTCGGAAAGAGAAACAGTGCCGGGAAAAGCCATATGGTGATGGGAACAACCAACTGGTAGAGAAAAGCTAACAGCCAGGGTTAAACCTTCCTCTTCACCTTTTTTTTGAATTATTCCGGCCAGCTCTCGGGCAGTGTAATAATCATTATTTACCGGAAGATGGAAACCGTGTTGTTCAATTGAACCAAGGGGAAGCAAAAGAGCATCAAGCCGGGGTATTGTATCCTTGATTTCCGGCCAGGTCAGCCGGCTAAAGTCCAGCAACTGTTACACCTCTTTCTGCATTTATTTTTAAAAACTGGGTGGAGTTATCGCCCAAACGCTAACAGATCTACCCGAACCGGGGTTAAAAAAGCGGTGGGGTATGGAAGAATCCAGATAAACACTATCTCCCTCATCTAATATAACTTTTGTTCCGTCCTGGATAATCCCCAGTTCTCCTTCAACCACAAACCCGCATTCTTCCCCTTCGTGGGCAATTGTTTCGTGGTCATCAATTTCTCCCGGTTCTAAAACAATGAGCAGCATTTCAATTTTTCGGCTCATATCCGGCGATAAAAGACTGTAAGAAACGTTTGACTTGGGCAATTTCAAATGTTTCCTCTCGTCTTTACGAACAATATCCATGGTTTGTTTATCAAGTTCAGCGAAAAATACAGCGAGAGGAACCCCAAGGACCCCGGAAATTTTCCAGAGGTTCATAAGAGAAATCTGGGCCTGGCCATTTTCTACCTGGCTTAAAAACCCATTACTGAGTCCTGTTTTTGCTGCAACCTCCTTTAATTTCATCCCTCTTTCTCGCCTGATATTTTTAATTGTATCGCCAATTTCTTTAAGATTAATCTCCCTGTCTCCTGAAGTGGGTAGCAAAAAAGACCCTCCTTTCCTGTAAAGTTATCCGGGCTATTTAATTTGTTTTGCACAGGGATTGAAGCAACCCGTAATAACCCCTGCAGCCTTTTTCCAATTGCTCAATTTCTATATATTCATTATCAACATGAGCAAGACTCTCCCGTGAAGGACCAAAACCAATGGTTGGGATACCTTTTTCCCCCGCATAATGGCTACCATTTGTGCAAAAAGAATAATGACCAAGCTGGGGGTCAAGACCCTGTTTTTTCAAACCTTCTTCGGCCATTTTAACCAGGGGATGGTCCCGAGCAATAACCCAGGGTAAAAGGAACTGTTCGGCTATTAAAGTAGTGTTTCGCCAGGTTGGTCTTTCCAACACAGGAATGGAAATCCCCCATTCTAAAATGTCCCCTCCCGCTAAAAGTTCATCGATTTGCTTAAAAATTATCTCTTTATCCTCACCCGGCAGGAGCCTTCGATCAAAGGTCGCCCGGCAGTAGGAGGGAACTACAGAAGCTCCGGGATATGGTTCTGAAATTATATCAGTCAATTCCAGGATCCCTTCACCAAGTAATAGGTGTTTAGATGGCTTGAAAGTTTTTATCCTTTCAATAATCTTCACCATATCATATACTGCATTATGACCAAATTGGGGCTGGGATGAATGGACCGGGCGACCAAAAGTTTCCAGAACAACCTCCGCTCTCCCCCTCTGGCCAATATTAATCCTTAAATCACTGGCTTCCCCAATTATCACAAAATCGGGGTTAACTTTTTCACTTACTTTCCTAGCTGCTACTCCCTCTAAAAACTCTTCCAGGACAATTCCACTGATATAGATTTCCCCTGAAAAATCTTTCCCGTAATCTTCCTTGAAGAAAGCAACAGCACAAAGCATTGCGGCAAGCGCTCCCTTCATATCTGAAGCTCCCCGCCCATAGATCCTGTCATCCCGAATGGCTCCTGTAAAGGGATCTTTTTCCCATTTGTCTTTATCCTCGGCGGGAACTGTATCTAAATGGGCGTCAAGGAGAATTTTTTTCCCGGAATGTTCTCCCTTTACCCCCCCGATAATATTACCCGCTTCATCAACCTCAATGGATTGAAAAGAAAAGAATTCCATGGTTTTCTGGAGATATTCCACCAGTTCTCCTTCTTCCCCAGAAAGGCTTTTAATGCTGACCAGGTCCCGGGCCAGAAGTTTTAATTTCATTTTCCGTTCTTCTGTGAGCATCCTTTCGTCCCCCTATTCTGCCCTGTGACAGGCAACAAAATGTCCGGGTTTAACTTCTCGCATTTCCGGTTCAGTTTCCTTGCAGATGGGATCTATTCTCTCCCGGCAGCGAGGATAAAACCGGCACCCGGGACCAGGATTAATAGGGCTGGGCACATCACCTTCCAGTATAATCCTGTCCTTCTTTTTCTTTAAATTAGGTGTTGGAATAGCAGAGATTAAAGCCCGGGAATAAGGATGTAGAGGTTCTTTAAAGATAGTTTTGTAATCGGTTAACTCTACCATTTTCCCCACATACATAACTGCAATCCTATCACTTACGTGTTTTACAACTGAGAGATCGTGGGCGATAAAGAGATAGGTTAACTTGAATTCATCCTGCAAACGATCCAGGAGATTTAAAATCTGGGCCTGAACCGAAACATCAAGGGCAGAAACTGGCTCATCCAGGACAATACATTTAGGATTTAAGGCGATCGCCCGGGCAATCCCCACCCTCTGGCGCCTACCACCATCAAGTTCATGGGGGTAAGAATTAACCAAACGTGGACTTAATCCCACAACATTCATTATTTCCAAAACTCTCTCGTCCCGCTCCTTATCTTTTCTGTAAACCTTGTGGATATCAAAAGTTTCCTTAATCAAATCCGAAACGCTCATCCTGGGGTTTAGAGAAGAAAAAGGGTCCTGGAAAACCATCTGGATATTTTTCCTGGTTTCCTTGAGTTGTTTTTTATTTAAAATGTGAATATCCTGGCCCTGGAACATAATCCGTCCCGAGGTTGGTTGGGTCAGGCGGACAATCATTCGCCCGGTTGTGGATTTGCCACAGCCACTTTCCCCAACCAGTCCAAGGGTTTCTCCTTTGCGAACAAAAAAGTTGATATTGTCAACAGCATGGAGAGCGCCACGGGGAGTATTGAAAATTTTCTGCAGGTTTTCGACTTCTAAGAGTTTTTCTTCCATCACTTATTCTCCCCTCCAATCCCTTTATGGTATTTGTAACAGGCTACCCGGTGGGTTGGGCTGAGTTCAACTGTTTCCGGAAACTCGCCCTTACAAATGTCCATAACATCCGGGCAACGAGGGTTGAAAACACATCCCGGAGGCAGTTCAGTGGGTTCAGGAATTAATCCCTTAATAGGAGTAAGTTCTGTCACGTCCTCCTCGGGATCGGGGATTGAATTAAAAAGCCCAACTGTATAGGGATGTGAGGGATTGGTGAAGAGAGATTCCAGGTCAGCAAACTCCACTATTTTTCCCGCGTACATAATCGCAACCTTCTCACAGATTTCAGAAACCACACCCAGGTCATGGGTTATTAAGATCATGGCCATTTTAAACTGTTTTTTCAAATCCTTCATTACTTCCAGGACCTGGGCCTGGATTGTTACATCAAGAGCAGTCGTTGGTTCGTCAGCGATTAATAAAGCCGGGTTACAGGCCAAGGCAATTGCAATTAGAACTCTCTGCTTCATACCCCCACTGAATTGATGAGGATATTCTTCTCCCCTTTCCTGAGGGATACCAACCTTGGCCAGCATTTCCTTGGCCCTTTCCAGGGCCTCGCCCGAACCTACTTTTTGGTGTAGCTTTATAACCTCTGTAAGTTGATCAAAAACTGTATATACCGGATTCAGGGAAGTCATGGGATCCTGAAAAATCATTGATATTTTGTTTCCCCTGATCTGCCGATAAGCTTCCCGGCTTTTTGTTCTGAGATTTTCTCCATTAAAAATTATTTCACCATCAACAATTTTTCCTGGAGGATCGGGAACCAGGTTCATTATTCCCAGAGCAGTTGTGGTTTTACCAGCTCCGGTTTCCCCAACCAGACCCAGGGTTTCCCCTTCTTCAATTTCCATATCTATCCCATCCACAGCAGGGACAGTTCCATCTTCGGTAATATAGTGAACTTTAAGACCTTTTATTTCCAGTAGTTTATTTCCCACAGTTCTCCTCCCCTATCAGGTTTTCAATCTCGGATCTAATGCATCGCGCAGGCCGTCTCCCAGGAGATTCAGAGAAAGGACTGTAAACGCAATCGCCAGGCCTGGAAATACCGACATCCACCAGGCGTCACGAATATAGTTTTGTCCCGTCGAAAGCATGGCCCCCCATTCGGGTGTTGGGGGCTGTGCTCCCAGGCCAATAAAACTTAACCCTGCAGCCTGCAAAATAGCCATGGCCACAAATAGGGTTCCCTGTACGATAACCGGGGCCAGAGCATTGGGCATAATATGCTTGGTAATAATTCGATAATCCGATGCTCCCAAGACCCTCGCCGCATCAATAAATTCATCTTCTTTTATGGTCATAACCGACCCTCTTACCACCCGGGCAAACCGGGGAGTGTAACCAATAGCTATGGCAATCATAACATTTACCAGCGAACCACCAAAGGCACTTACAATTGCTATCGCTAAAAGAATTGGTGGAATTGATAAAACTACATCAATTATCCGCATGATAAAATTATCCACTTTATCGCCATAAAAGCCGGAAATTGCTCCAATGGTTCCTCCGGCAATTGCAGAAAGCAAAACTGCAAAAAAACCAACAACCAGGGAAATCCTTGTCCCGTAAACCACCCGGCTGAAAACGCAGCGTCCCATGTGATCGGTTCCCATCAGGTATTCTGCCGAGGGAGGCTGGCGCCGCACCATAAGGTTCATACCATCATAAGGGTGAGGAGCAATCTGGTTAGCAAAAATGGCTGTTACCAGAACCAGGGCTAGAAGACCTAATCCAATTAGGGCCGTTTTACTCTTTTTAAACCGCCTCCAAAGTTCTGCCCGCTGGCTTCTTTTCTTCTTTTTAGCAGCAGGGGTGGTCATTGCTACAGCTTGATCACTCGTTTTAGCAGCCATATTATTTTCCCCTCCTCAACCAGGGAATATTCCATCTCTGGGCTTTGTATTGTGTTCTAATGCGGGGATCAATCACTCCGTAAAGAATGTCCACCAGGAGGTTAATAAAGCTAAAAGCAATGGCCAGGAAAAGAACCCCTCCTTGAACCACCATTAAATCCCGGGACCTTATTGCTTCAACAATAAACCTCCCTGATCCGGGGAAGGAAAAAACCGTTTCAGTAAAAACCGCTCCTCCCAGCAAGAAACCAAATTGCAAACCAACAACTGTAATAACTGGAATTAAAGCGTTTTTAAGGGCGTGCTTGAAAACTACAACCCTTTCCTTCAATCCCTTAGCCCGGGCGGTTCTGATATAATCCTGGCGTAATACTTCAAGCATGGATGAGCGAGTCATCCTCAATACAATTGCCGCGCTACTCGTTCCCAGGGTAAGGGCCGGCAGAAATAAAGACCTTATTCCATCATCAAACCCAGATGAAGGGAAAAGCGAATACCCAAAGGCCCCAGACCACCACACGGCAAAAACTAAAATAGCCATCATCCCGAACCAGAAATTGGGTACTGAAATCCCCACAAGAGCAAATAACATGGCTATAGTATCGGCAAAGGAATACTGTTTTACCGAGGATAAAACTCCGACCAGGATACCAATAACCACGGCGATGGCCATACCTGCAGCAGCCAGCATCATGGTATTGGGAAACCGAATTAACATTTCTCCTAAAACCGGCCGGTTGGTGTGCAGGGATCTACCAAAGTCTCCCTGAACCACGCCCCAGAGGTAACTACCAAACTGGACCAGGAATGGCCGATTAAGCCCCATTAATTCCCGCATTCTCTCAATTTGCTCGGTTGTTGCCTGATCTCCCAGGCGAATAGTTGCGGGACAACCGGGTGTCAGGTACATTATTGTAAATACTATTAAAGAAACTCCAATTAAAACCGGGATAAAGTAGATTAGACGCTTTATTATATAACGATGCAAGGCCGTACCTCCTTTGGAAAATTTTTTCCCAATCCTTTGTTAGCAGTCCCGATTAATTCCCCCCTGTTATGTTTTATAAAAACAATCGAATTTTTTCTCTACTTATACTTTTTTGACACAACTAAAAATTTTCCTTCACGAATTTTTTTTAATCTCATCAAATTTTTTGCTAATTCAAGCAGGAAATTTTTATAAGAACGTAGAAAAGGTTTAATACAGAAAAATATTCTTAACATGGTTAAACTTTTTCCCGGGAGGTGAGGCCTTTTTTGAAGCTGAGTTAAGCAGCTGATAGAAGCCGTAAATTATCCGAGGATTAACATTCTAAAGGAGGTAAGATTTTGCCTAAAAAATTAATTACACTGATATCTGTTTTTCTAATTATGGGCCTTGTTTTTACAGGAGCAGGCCTGGTAAATGAAGCAAGTGCTGGCTCTCCCAAGCGTCTACAGGTGGCAATGATTTCCGAACCTGCCAGTCTTGACGTCCACCTTGTTCCCGATGTCCCTTCCTACTGGGTTATCGAACAAACTGGAAACCGCCTGGTTCGTTTTAACGAAAGCATGGAACTAGAACCAGAACTGGCAACCAGTTGGGAATGGATTGATGATTTAACCATTGAATTTACTCTTCGCGAAGGGGTCACTTTCCACAACGGAGAACCTTTCACAGCCCAAGATGTAAAATTCACCCTTGAACGCCGCCTGGATCCGGATCTCGGATCACCCAACATGCGATTTGTCCAGGAAATTGACCTTGACACAATTGAAGTTATTGACGATTACACCATTCGTTTTAGCACATCCCGCCCCTTCGCGCCAATTCTTAATAATCTGGCTCACAGCTCTGGCGTAATCCTTAACCAGAAAGCAGTTGAGCAGTATGGCGATGAGTATGGCCAGAACCCTGTAGGAACCGGACCCTTTAAGTTCGTCGAGTGGTCTTCCGGTGACTACGTCCTTCTCGAGCGCTACGAAGATTACTGGGAAGGCCCCGCTAAAGTAGATGAACTTCAGTTCAGGTTTATTGAGCAGGCTTCCAATAGAACTATTGAACTTGAAACAGGTCGAGTTCACATTGCAGAAGACATCGCACCTTCCGATCTTGATAGGATTGATAATCACCCCAACATTACTCTTCTCCGGGATCTTGACTTGATGGTAAGTTACGCTGGAATGAACAATAAGAGAGAACCCTTTAATGACGTTCGCGTTCGCCAGGCAATGAACTATGCTGTTGATACAGAAGCCCTGGTTGAAGCAGTTTATGAAGGACTTGGCCAGAAAGCTCAGGCTCCGGTTAACTACACTATCCTCAATCCAGGCGATCAGGCCGGCGAAATTAAGCAATATGGTTTTGATCCTGAGAAAGCTAAGCAACTTTTAGCCGAAGCGGGATATCCTGATGGATTTACCTTTACTGCAATTACCGACCCCTTTGACCAGCGGGTTAACTCTGCAGAAATCGTCCAGGCCTATCTTTCCCAGATTGGGGTTACCATGAACATTGAAATAGTAGAATGGTCTGTCCTTCTGGACAGAGCTGGTAACCGTGGAGATTATGACATGATGTTCCTGAGCTGGACCAGCTCCAGTGGTGACCCCGAGATGGCCACCCGCCCCTTCTACGGTGGAGCTCATGGTGCGGCTGGAAACCGGGTCTGGTACCAGAACGATCGGGTAGATGAACTTCTTGAACTCGGAATGCAAGAACCCGAATGGGAACAGCGATGGGAATATTATATGGAAGCCCAGAAAATAATTGCTGAAGAAGCTCCCTGGATTTTCATCCAGTTTGGCGAGCAGGCAATTGGTGTTCGCAACGAAGTAACTGGTTTTGAAATCCACCCCAACAGCCGTCACCGCTTCCACAAGGTAGATATTGTAAATTAAAGGTAGAGACCCGCTTCTTTTTTAGGAAGCGGGTCCTTTGCTTTCTTCTGGGGAAGCACTTCTTTAGCAAGTTTGGAATAAACACTTTAAAATAACCCTGGTTTACTTTCCCTCCCTTGGACTAAGGGATGGGCGAGGTCTTTCCCAGAAAAAAGACCCCGCATAAAAAATTCTACTGGCCAAACAAGAAATATAAGTAAGTTAAAGTTACAAAGATGATAGTAGGTTATTAACACCCTCTTTTACTTTTTCCCCACTATTTATTTGCAAATCGCACCATTTCCCCTTCAAATAATTTTTCATAGCAATCTGGTAAAACTTTAACAAGTTTAAAAAGGATTCTGGGTTTTCAGCCCAGAAGTGGTTAAAGTATATTGAATTTTGTAATTTAGATTTCTAATTTCTGCTCCCCAAAGGAGGTGGTCTTGCCTAGTAAAGACCTGTTTCTGTTGTAAGGTCCTTATAAAAAACTAGGAGGAATTTTTATTATGCAAAAGAAGTTGGGTTTAGTGGTCCTGTTACTGGCTTTCATAATGATCTGGTCCGGTAGCATGGCCGAAGCAAAAACCTTAGTAATTGGTACTACTCAAGAAGCAATGGGTCTTGACGGAAGGGTTGAACCAGGTGTCGCTGAAGCCGAGCGTTCCAATACAATCATGGAAGCCCTGGCCTGTTTCAATCATGATATGGAACTAACCCCAAGGCTGGCTACAAACTGGGAACACAGTGATGATGGCCTGCAGATTACTTTCTACCTGCGGGAAGGTGTTACTTTCCATCATGGCCGGGAATTCGTGGCCCAGGACGTCAAGTATACCTATGAATGGTTACTTGACCCCGAAAATGATGCCCCGAACCGCTCTCTCTATGTTGACATTGAAGAAATTGAAATTGTCAATGACCATGAAGTAATATTCCATCTCAACCAACCCAATGGATTTTTAATTAACAATATCGCGCGGATGAACATTGTTCCTTATGACAAGGCTGAAGAACTTGGTGATCAGTTCGGAAGCCAGCCTGTAGGAACCGGGCCTTTTATGTTTGATAGCTGGCGCCGCGATGACCGCCTGGTCTTAAAAGCCAACCCCGATTACTGGGGAGGCGCTCCAAAAGTTGATGAACTCCAGTTCCGTCCCATTCCCGACGATTCAGCCCGCTTGATGGCTTTTGAAGCTGGAGAAATTGACATGTTCCAGAGTGGAATCGACCCACAGGAAATCGAACGACTGGAAAATGATCCTAATATTATTGTTGGCCGGACCCCCGGTCCTGGTTATGAATATGTAGGCTTTAACCAAATGAGCCCCTATATGAACGATTACCGGATCCGCCAGGCAGTATCTCACCTGATCGACCGCAGGGGAATCGTGGACCATGTTCTGGGTGGAGTTGGCAGCCCTGCTTACAGCCCAATCCCCCCCATGCTTCCACAGCACCATGACGGTCTGGAACCACACGCCTACGATCCTGAGAAAGCAAGAGAACTCTTAGCCGAAGCTGGCTATCCTGATGGTGGATTTTCTCTCACCCTTCACGCCAGTGAACAGGCGCACCGGATTGAAATCGCTGAGATCCTGGCCTATGAACTGGGTCAACTCGGCGTAGATGTTGAGGTCCGCATTGAAGAGTGGGGCGCTTTCTGGGATCGCATTATGCACACCACCGACTATGATATGTATATCCTGAGCTGGCACGGCCAGTTGGACCCCGACCGGGCCACTCACCGCCAGTTCCACAGCGATGGTGGACGTTACCCTTATATTTACTACGACAACGCCCGTGTGAACATGCTACTGGATGAAGGAAGGGTTGTTCCTGCTGATTCCGAGAGATCTCTTGAGCTTTACCGCGAAGTCCAGGAAATCCTTTATCGTGATGTTCCTTACGCCTTTATCTTCTACATCGAAGAAATTGCAGTCAGCCATCCTTATATTACTGGCTTTGAAGTCCACCCCTACCACCCTGCAAGTTGGGAAAACGCTCACCTGTTTGATAAAACTAACTAAGTTTTATTAAAAACAGGATCAAGCAAAGTAAAAAGGTCCGGAAGCCCGTCCTTGCGGGCTTCCGGAACTAATTTAGAAAGGGAAGGGATAGATCAATGCAAAAATTTATTATTCGCCGCTTCCTCAACATCATACCAACCATTCTCGGCGTATCCCTTGTGGTTTTTTTCATGATCCACCTTGCCCCCGGGGACCCGGTTACCCTGATGGTAGGAGAAGACGCCAGCCTGGCAGACATTGAGAGGATTCAGGCCCAATACGGGTTTGACCAGCCCCTGCATATTCAGTATATGCGCTGGTTCGGTAACGCAATTCAGGGGGACTTTGGCATGTCCATTCGCCAGAACCGGACTGTAGCAGGTTTAATCCTGGAGCGTGCTGGAGCTACCATTGAACTGGCCTTCATGGCCATGTTTATCGCCATTTTAATATCAGTTCCCCTGGGAGTTTTATCCGCAATTCGAAGAGGCAGCTGGATTGATCTCCTGGCCATGACCGCGGCCTTAATCAGTATTTCCATGCCTCGGTTTTGGGTGGGTTTGATGCTTTTAATTTACATCGGTTTGAATTTTGATTTTTTCCCGCTTTTTGGGCGGGAAGCCTCGCTTTTTGTGGGGATTTTTTCCCTGAACTGGCAGGATGTAGTTCTCGGTTTCCGTCATTTGATCCTGCCTGCTCTGGCCCTGGGAACGGCTGCAACCGCGCTTCAGACCCGGTTAATGCGTTCCAGCATGCTGGAAGTTTTGCAGCAGGATTATGTCAGGACTGCCAAGGCCAAGGGCCTTAGCGACAGGGTTGTTATTTTTAAACATGCCCTCCGCAACGCCATGCTGCCCGTAGTTACAATAGTTGGGCTTCAATTTGGCTATCTTTTAGGGGGAGCGGTTGTAGTGGAAACAGTATTTTCCTGGCCCGGTATGGCTCGCTTGATTATCAACGCAGTCAGCCAGAGGGATTTCCCCATTGTCCAGGCTGGAACCCTTCTGGTAGCCATTACCTTCGCCCTAATTAACTTACTTGTCGACATCAGCTATGGGTTTTTAAACCCAAAAATCCGCTATGATTAAGAGGGGAGACAACTATGAAAAGAATTCTTAGAAATAAACAAGCAGTAGCAGGCCTGGTCATCATTTTTATTGTCTCCTTAACCGCCATTATCGCCCCTTATATAGTTCCCAATGATCCCTATACCCAAAACATTTACAACCGCTATGAAGCTCCCCAGGGATTTGGTGGGGAGTATATCCTGGGGACCGACAATCTGGGGCGATGTGTATTGAGCAGGATTATTATGGGAACCCGGGCCTCGCTTTATGTAGGTGTTGTGGCCGTTAGCATATCCCTGGTCATAGGGGTAATTCTCGGGCTTTTAGCCGGCTACGTTGGAGGGAAAATTGACGAACTGATAATGCGGTTCATGGATCTGATCCTGGCTTTTCCCGCCATCTTACTGGCAATATTCATTGTCGCAGTTCTCGGGCCCAGTCTTTTTAACGCGATGCTGGCTATTGCCATCGTCCGGATCCCCCAACTTGCTCGGGTTACCAGGAGCCAGGTTTTGGCCCTTAAAGAAGAAGATTTCGTCCTGGCCGCACGTTCGCTCGGAGCCTCCCATGTCCGCATACTTGTAAAACATATTCTCATTAATAGCTTCGCTCCCCTGCTGGTTATTATCAGCCTGGGAATGGGTCTGGCCATCGTTACTGAAGCAGCTTTAAGTTTCCTTGGTTTGGGTACTCAGCCCCCCACAATCAGCTGGGGCCGGATGCTGGCAACAGCCCGGGCGGCTCTGCGGACCGCCCCGCATGTTGCTACCTATGCCGGTATCGCTATTGTATTCACTACACTGGGTTTTAACCTGCTCGGAGACGGCCTGCGAGATGTATTTGACCCGAGGCTAAAATAAAAAAACAGGCCCCAAAAAGGAACCTGCAGGAGCTGTTGCCTTTTGGCAACAGCTCTTTTAATTTTCGGAAAAACCCAGGAAATTAATTTTTGAATTGGATAACTTTTTTCCCCGGATTAAGCAGATTTTTGGGGTCGAAAGCTTTTTTGATTCCCCACATTATCTCCAGTTCCCGGGTTGAAAACTGCATTTTCAGCTGGTTTAAACGCAAACTCCCAACCCCGTGTTCCCCGGTTATTGTCCCACCCAATTCCAGGGTTTTTTGGTACATTGATTCTTTAAGCTCATCGTAGTAATCAGGTACCTGACCGTTTTCTTTCAGAATAAAAGCATGGAGATTGCCGTCACCTGCGTGAGCTATAACAGGGATCCTGGTATTGAATTTTTCCGCCAGTTCATCCAGAGCTTGCATCAGGTTTTCCAGCTGGCTGCGGGGGACTGTAATATCAGGAGAATCAACAATATCTTTTTCAATTGCAGGAAGGATATGGCTACGGATTTCGATAATATCCCTCTGTTCTGCGGGAGATTCCGCCATGAATATATTAAGAACCCCTTCTTCAGAACAAATTTTCTCTATCTCCCGGGCCTGTTCATAAAAATCATCCTCGCTCTTCTCGGCCATTATCAGGATTAAGTCTCCTTCTCCATCGGGAGCAGGCCATCTTTTACCCAGGTCAGAAGCCGTTTCTTTAATCTGGTCCTTTTCCACGTACTCCACCGCCATGGGAATGATCCCTTCCTTGATTAACCTGGGAACGGACCTGAATGCAGCAACTCTTTCCGGGAAGGAGGCAATTAAGGTTGCAGAATAACGGGGTTTGGGGTGTAATTTTAACATAACTCGGGTAATAATCCCCAGAATTCCTTCGCTTCCTATCAAAAGGTGAGTCAAATTCAATCCCGCGTTATCTTTGGCGAGTTTCCCCATGCTGCCCCCAGTCTGGATAATTTCGCCCGTGGGTAATACAGCTTCTAAACCACGGACCTGATCCCGCATAACTCCGTGCCGGACTGCTCTAACTCCCCCGGCGTTCATGGCAACCATGGCCCCAACCTGGGCTCCCTCATCACCGGGGTGCAGGGGAAAGTGGAGATTTCCCTCCCCCTTGAGGTATTCAATCAAATCCCCCAGGCTTACAGCAGCCTCAGAGGTTATTATCAGGTTTGTATCATCAACTTCAATGATCTTATTCATTCTCTCCAGGGAAAGTATTATACTGGGTTGATTGGGAGTGGCATTTGCGGCAAGTGCAGTCCCTGCTCCCCGGGGAATAACGGGGATATCAACTTCATAAGCAAGCTTCATTATCTCAGAAACCTCTTCTGTTTTAACCGGTTTAACAATAACAGAGCCGCCAACGGGTTTGGGCGCAACCAGGCCATAGGATTCGTGAGTATGCTCGTGGCTGTATTTCCAGACCCTTTCTTCGTCAGTATCCACCCATTTTTCTCCTACAATTTTTTTTAGCTGTTCTACTATTTCTTGCTGCATGAAAATCCGCTCCTTATCCTCTTTGCTCTATTTATCTTTTAAATTTCTCGTCTCTTCTTTAATAATCTCCCAGGCCTTTCGGACGTGTTCTTCCCGGGTTGTTCTCTGCCCAATTGCCATTCGCAGGACAAATTTTTCACCCAGAACAGTATGGGTCAAAAAGACTTCTCCCCGGGAATTAATCCCCTCCATCAACTGCCTGTTAAAATTGTCCAGGTTTTCACCTTTAATATCTCCCGAGTTATACCGAAAACAGACCAACCCCAGTTCTGCTGGAGCCATTAATTCAAAATCCGGATCCTCCAGCACCAGGTTTTTGAAAAATTCCCCGAGCCGGATATGTTCCCGTAAAAATTCCTGTAACCCCTCTGTCCCGTAAGAACGCAGGACAAACCAGAGCTTCAACGCCCTGAACCTTCTCCCCAGTGGAACACCCCAGTCCCGGAAATTTTTCACCTCCTGGTCATGGGCGGTTTTTAGGTATTCAGGGTCAATCGACATGGTTCGGGTTAAAAGCTCGGGGTTTTTAACATAATAAACCGAGCAATCAAAATTGGTTAGAAGCCACTTGTGGGGATTAAACACAAACGAGTCCACGTTTTCAAGTCCCCGGAAAAGATGCCTTTTTTCCTCTAACATCGCAGCAGGTCCGGCATAGGCTGCATCAACATGAAGCCAGACTGAATGTTTTTTGCAGATTCTGCCCAGTTCATCTAAGGGATCAAAAGCCCCGGAGGAAGTTGTTCCAAGAGTGGCCACAACTGCTGTAGGCCGCATCCCTTTTTCCTGATCCTCGATAATCGCCCGCTCCAGTTCTTCTGGTTTCATGGCAAATTTTTCGTCAGTCTCAATATAGCGAATATTTCCCCTGCCAAAACCCGCTATTTTGCCTCCCTTTTCCGCGCTGGAATGGGCCTCCTGGGAAACATAAATTACAAATTTGCCTTCCATTCCCTTTTCATTTACCTGGAAATTGGATTTCCATTCCCGGGCGGTGAGCAGGGCACAGAGAGTTGCCGTGGAAGCAGTGTCCTGGATAACGCCGGCCCAATCCTCTGGTAAATGCAACATTTGTTTTAGCCATTCGGTAACCACTTCTTCCAGTTCTGTGGCAGCAGGAGATGTCGCCCAGACCATACACTGAGCCCCCATTCCTGCGGTAAGTAGCTCTGCAAGGATGGATTCCGGGCTATTGTTAGCCGGAAAATAGGCAAACCAGCCCGGGTGCTGCCAGTGAGTCATTCCGGGAATGATAATTTCTTTAAAATCCCCGAAAATTTCTTCCATTTTTTCCCCTTTTTCCGGGGGAGATCCGGGAATCTGGCTTTTAATATCTCCCGGTTTAACCCGGGCTTTCACTGGATATTTTTCAATCTCCTCCAGGTAATCAGCGGCCCAGTCCACGAAGGCATATCCATTTTTCCTGAACTCATCAGTATTCATTTGCCTCCCCTTTCCTGTCTTTTATTACTTTAACTAAAAACCTGTTTTCCCTGCAAAAAAGGTGACCCCTCAGGTCACCTTTTTCTTACCTGCGCCACGTATTAGGCAGGAATAAAACTAAAATTGTAAATATCTCGAGCCTTCCAATCAGCATCAAAAAGGCCAGGTAAATTTTATAACCTCCACCAAAAATGGTGTAATCCATAGTTGGCCCTACTCCACCCAGGCCAGGCCCTATATTGCCTATACAGGCCACAACGGCAGAAAAACTGGTTACCAGATTATGTCCCCCCGTAAGCACAACAATTGTACTCACAGCAGTAAGGAATAAATAAATGAAAGCAAAAGTCAAAATATTGGTTATAACCCTTTCCGGGATAACCATGCCCTCGATCCTCATGCTCAAAACCCGGCGGGGCCTGACCATCCTCTGCATTTCAATCATGGCGTGTCGGGAAAGGATCAGGTGGCGGCCTACTTTCATCGATCCCCCGGTAGATCCTGCGCAACCCCCGATAAACATCAAAAAAACAAGGATGCCGCTGGCGGCAAAAGGCCAGGCAGCAAAATCAGCGGTAGCAAACCCAGTAGTCGTAGTAATGGAAACCACCTGGAAAACAGTATCGGTGATGGTCTCCCCTTCTCCCCAGAGAACCAGGGTCATAACAATAGAAAAGAAAACCAGAATACCGAGATAAAGGCGAAATTCTGCACTTTTCCAGAATTCCCGCAGGGTTTTCCTGCGCAGGGCCACGTAATAAAGGCTGAAATTTACCCCCGCCAAAAACATGAAAAAGGTTATTATCCACCGGACAGTATTATCAAAGGCCCCAATACTTGCAGAATAGGAGCTGAATCCTCCCGTGGCCATGGTTCCGAAGGTGTGGACGGTGGCATCGAAAAAATCCAGGCCCGCAAACAGAAGGGCAATTGTCTGGGCACCGGAGATAACCACATATGTAGTCCAGAGTATTGCTGCCATCTCTTTGATTCGGGGTTTGAATTTCTCGAGACTGTAGGTACCCGGAACTTCAGCTCGAAAAACCTGTAATCCTCCCGGACCTACTGTTCCCAGGATGGAGATAAATAAAACCATAATGCCCATCCCGCCCAGCCAGTGGGTTAAGCTCCTCCAGAAGAGAATACTGCGATCGGTTCCTTCAATATCTGCTAAAACACTGGCTCCCGTGGTTGAAAATCCGGACATTGTCTCGAAAAAAGCATCACTAAAAGTGGAAAAAGTTCCGGAAATCAGGTAGGGTAAAACCCCGATCAGGACAGTAACCAGCCAGCCCAGGCCCACAACGGCAAAGCCTTCTCTGGGCCGGATATCGCCATTTTCCTTTACCCGGTTAAAAAGAGAACCACCCAGGAAAATGGAAAGCAAAATGGGCCATATAAATGGCCCGGTAGCCTCTCCATAATAAACTGCCCATCCCAGAGGTAATAACAGGGACAAGCCCAGGAAAAAAATCAGTTTCCCCAGGATGTTAAAAAGGGTTCCGTAACGCATAATCCATCACCGACCATCAAAAATTTTCTCTATCTGGGCAATTGCCTGCGGCAGAGCAAAAATGATAATCAGGTCTCCAGGCCCAATAAAGTCATTTCCACCGGGAACTATGACTTCATCCCCCCGGCAGATAGCTCCAATTATCATTCCCCGGGGCAGTTTCAATTCCTTAAGGGGTTTGTTGATTATCCTGCCTTCAGAAGGAGCGATAAGTTCCAGCATTTCAGCCCGGTCCCCTTCCAAAAATGTTACAGAAAGAATTTTCCCCCGCCTGATAAATTTCATTATTGCCCCGGCGGTGAGCATCCGGGGGCTTACTGCAACATCAATACCCAGTTTTTCCACCAGGGGAACATAATCCGAGCGGCGCAACTGGGATATTGTCCGGGGAACTCCCAGGTGTTTAACCAGGAGAGAAACCAAAATATTGGCCTTGTCATCTCCGGTCATTGCAGCAAAAATATCAGAACTGGCAATATCTTCGCTTTCCAGTAAATTAAGGTCTGTTCCATCTCCATTAATTATCTGGGTTTTTTCCAGTTTTTCTGAAAGCCATTGGCACCTTTTAATCTGTTTTTCAATTAATTTGACATTAAAATCCTTCTTCTCCAGGATTTTTGCAAGCTGATAACCCAGTTTGCCTCCTCCCAGAATGGTAATATCTCTGGCCTTTTCTCTTCTTTTCCCCAAAAATTCTTCCACGGCAAGCATATCTTCTGTTCTAGCCATGACAAAAATCAGGTCATCAGGTTCGATTTTGTCACTACCATGAGGAATTACAATTTTGCCGTTACGCATTACGGCAACAATTAGATAGGAGTGGTCAAAATCCAGTTCATAGAGGGTTTTTCCCACAATTGGAGAATCCTTATCAACACTTAATTCCAAAAGTTGCACCCGCCGGTTAGCGAAATATTCCACGTTCAAAGCTTCCGGGACCCGAATTAACTTGAGGATTGATTCTGCAGTTACCATTTCAGGGTTAATCATTAAATCGATCCCGAAGGAAGAAATTTCAAAGGGACCGTTTTCCACATACTCCGGGTTAGAAACCCTGGCCACAGTCCTTTTTACTCCCATCTGCCCGCCCAGTAGGCAGGCCAGAATATTTACCTCTTCAGCGTTAGTTACAGCCAGGAGCAGGTCAGCTTCTGCTACGCCTGCTTCCTGCAGGGTATAAATGTTTCCACCTGGCCCTAAAATAGTCGAAACATCAAGATTCTCCTGGACTGTTTCCAGGCGGTTTTCATTATGGTCGATTAAAAAAATATCGTGTTGTTCTCTACTCAATTTCTCGGCCAGGCTGTACCCAACCTTGCCTGCCCCGATTATTATTATATGCATTTTTCCACCTCTTGCATAAAAAAATAAAGCTGCACCAGTTACAGCCCGATTATTATTAGATTACACTATTTCCCCCGTTTTGGCAAGAAAAATCATCGCTTCCACTAAATCAGCCCCGGCCCGAAAAATGTTTTACGCTGTTTCCTTTATGTTTTTATTCCAGATCATTTCTTAAATCCCTTTTTCCCGGTTAATTTATCTCAAAGCGGGGACTTCTTTTTTCTTCAATACCGGGGCCAGTTTCTAAATAAAAATCTATTTTCCCTGTGGTCCTGGCCCCCACTATCCTGATCCTGCTCTCTCCCGGGAGAAGATTTATTGTCCTGGTTCCGCTTATTGAAGTTTCCACTATGTTGAGAATCTCTCCCGCAGGGGAAATAAGTATAACCTTAAAGCGACCTTTATCTATTTGCAAATCATAACTGCAGGTAATCCAGGATTCACCAGGGCTATTTAACATCCAAATTGTATTTATACCAGAATAATCCTGAAATTCCATTCCCGGGTTTATCCGACCATTTCTAATCCGGAAATAAAATTGATCCTCTTCTGCCCGCAGGGCTCTTTGATTGTTAAATAACCTGGCGTAATCAGTGGTGCAGGAAAGAAGGAGGAAAACCGCAAGGCCCAGAACAACCCAACGCAAAACCTTTTTCATTATTTTACCTCCATTCCAAAAAACCAAACAAGCTGCCACCAGGAATTTACCTGAACCAAATTTCAAAAAACACTACCTAAATTTAAAAATTGACCCGGGATTCAGCTAGAGCCGACCAAAGGTGAATCAAAGAGAAATAGGGTTATTTAACAAATTGGTGTTTGTTGCTGCATAAACATAATAATGATAACCAGACAGAAAGTTATCCTATCTCTTTAATTTCTTTCTTCTGCTAATCCTATCCAAACGTAAATAAGATTTTCTACATTAATTTAATGATCCCTTTTTTCCTTAAACACCTATTGCTTTTTTTTATCCCTCTGATGCTCTCGACCTGCCTGATTATTGAATGGGAGTTACTGCCACAGGCAAAATTCTTGCGTGAACCATCGTATTCCAGAGTTACTATATCGGGAAAACATTTTTCCAGAACCCAGGAAAAACATTGATAATCTAACCCTTCTAACTCCTGGTATCGATTCCAGTCCAGTTCCGGAAATATTCCAGCCCCCAATTCCTCTGGAACCGGTGGATTAATACCATGGACCAAGGACAGGAAATCCGAATATAACAGGCTCAAATCATTCTTCAAGGCCGGGATAAAGGAATAATTTAATATAATCAATTCTTACCCTGCAGTTTTCCAGGAGTTATAATAGGGCAGGTGAATAATTTTATCCTCTCTTCATTTTGGGGCCCCCTTCAGAAAATTTAATTGCTCCTGGCTTGACCACCTTGCCCAGTTAAATTATAATCAGAACAAATGGAACAATTACAAAGGGTTGAAAAACAAAAAATCCCAAAATGCTTTTCAGGATTCCACCTTCTTTACACTGGACATTTTTCATTATTTTAAATCTCTTTCCTGTTGGGAGAGCATGCAATAACACTTTGTAAGGGATACCGAATAAATCTGCTCTTGGGGAGGTATTAAAATGGGGGTCGGCCTTGCTTTAAGCGGTGGAGCCCTGCGGGGTTTTGCCCACATTGGAGTACTTAAATTTATTGAAGAACAAAATATCAAGGTTGATGCCATTGCCGGAACGAGCGCCGGTTCCATAATTGGCGCTTATTATGCTGCGGGGATATCCCCCGGAGAAATGGAAGACCTAGCCCTAAATCTGACCAGGAGCGATTTTTTCCGGAATATTCCCCGGACCCGCCTTCCCCGCCGGGGCCTGATCAACACCGAATTCATTGCTCGAATCCTGGAAAGAGACCTGGGGCGGCCCGATTTTTCCGATTTATATATTACCCTGGATGTTGTTGCTGTTGATATTATTGAAAACTGCCTGGTTTGCATGAACCAGGGCGACGTAATTTCAGCGGTCACCGCCTCCTGCGCCATACCCGGCATCTTTTCCCCTGTAAAAAGAAACGGCAGGACACTGGTAGATGGTGGAGTTCTCCAGAGTGTACCTACCTCCATCCTTCAGCAAAAAAAGGTTCGCCCTATAATTGCAGTTGACCTTACCCAGCACTCCCCCCTGCAAAAAGAACCCCGCAATATTATTGAGATGTTTTACAAGTCAACCTACCTGATGACCCGGGATCGGGAAGAAAAAAACGCCCGCCAGGCGGACTACTGGATAACTCCCGACCTTGGGGATATAGGTTCCTGGGATTTGAAAAAAACCAAAGAAGCCATTGAACTCGGCTATCAGGCGGCCCGGGAAGATTTGCAAGACTTCAAAATAAAAAAATCTCCCTGGGAAAAAATTCTTTCCTTCTTCTCCAACCACTAAAAACCCCTCTCTGCGAGGGGTTTTTAATAGATATGCTGAAGGTTTCTTTTTTTGACCTGGCGGAATAACCAGTCTTTTGCCCCGGGAGTATTTTTCCATGCCGGTAAAGAAATACTTGCACATAACTCGGCCTCTTCCGGGCTCCCCTCCGGATATTGGTAAAAGCCTGCTGACCGGAAAAAGACCCGGTGAAGGCGCAGCAGCCTGTAGGGAACCCTCATATTGGCTTCCAGCGCTTCTTCTAAGGCAATCCTGGCCTGAACCTTATCATCCAGTTGCAGCCACAGCAAAACCCGGGCATACAGCATGCAGCTGGAATCATCGTCATATTTGCGCAGAAAAGCCTGGGCTTCTCTTGCATTTCCCTCGTATAATAAGGAATTTACCAGGAAATACCGGGCTCCAAGATTATCTTCAGGGTCAAGTTTGATCAGGTATTCTAGTATTGCCGCCGCAGCCCCAATTTTTTCCTGTTCATAATAACAAAGGGCCAAACCCAACAAACCCCGCATGTAATTACGAGAAACTACATCATGCCAGAAGTTGCGGTCAATTTCCTGGAAGTATTCTGCTCCCCAGATTGCCTTGCAGGCTTCAACAGCCCTCTGGAACAGGGTAACCTTTTCCTCGTTTGATTTGCTTAAATTGGCCAGGTAAAGATAGGCGTCGCTGCAGTAAGGGGTTACCTGTAAAGCCTCGTAAGCCCTGGAACAGCGGGCAGAAGTGAAAAATTTTTCCCTTGCTTCTTCTACTATCATCTGCGCTTTTTCCAGTTTCTGCGGAGAAGGAACTTCCCCTTCCATTGGGGGTAAAGCACTTCGCCCCTTAACCCGGATCTGTGGGTTTTGTCCTTCCCCTTTCCAGGGCAGGGAGAATTCTTCGGGGTCAGGGTCAGGGAATATTTCCCGAAAAGTTTTTAGATTTCCAGGTACCCTGGGATGCCCCCCGGTTAAACCTTCCTTCCAGACCTGTTTTTTGCTTTTGCGGAAGGATCCCCCCAGCATATAATGGCTGATGTTATCTTCCATTGAGAGGAGTCCGGGAAAATCCGGAATTGCAATTCGAGTCAGGTTAAAACCAACATTCTCTTCCAGGGAGCGGATCATGGCAATCCCCGAAGCAAAACCGCTGGGAGGGTGAACCGGCTTAATTCCAAGCTCCTTCAATCCGGAGAGAAGCTCCGGGGTGGCAATATTTTTAGGAACAGATAGGATTTCCGGAAGGCCTGCCAGGGTTCCCCCCTCCTCCTTTTTCCGCCACGCAGCGTAGAGGAAATCAATCAAGGGGATTAAATCTTGGCCCGAGCCAAGACCAAGGATAAAATTGCCGCTGAAATGATCGCGAACAATATAATAGACCAGGGGTTCTTTTTGGGCTTCTGCCAGATTTTTTACATGGGCAGAAAGAGGACTTTCCTGATAGGCTATTCTCCCGTCCTTTTTTATATAGAAATGGCGAGAAACAGTTATCAGAAGCTGATGTATTTGATTGGAATATTCGCTTTTAAAACTTCCACGCATGCTGCAACCTCCTTAAAAATTTCCCATTCTTCCCCAGCGGTAGGCATTTTTTAATACTTCTTCGGCGGGAGTAAATAACGAGGGTTTTGTTTTTTGTTTTAAAAATATTTCCTCGCCTTCCTCGTGGGAAATAGTTTCCCCGTCAGCAAGGATATGTTTTACCGGCCATTCTTTTTTTAATAGGGCGGGTGTTATCAGGAAAAAACGATGACAACGCAGGGGATCTTTTTCCGCGCAAACCAGGGCGGGAATTTTCCACTGGGAAAGCTGACCTTCCAGATATTCAAGCCCTCTTTGGAAATCTGACAATCCCCGGACAAGTTCATAATCTATCCTGCCCTGAGGTGTCCTTACACTCTGTTCATCTCTTTTCCCGCCAAGTTCCCGGCCAAGAAAACAGTAAGATAAACCTTTGCTTAAAAGACATTTTTCCAGGTTATCTTTACGGAACTGCGGATGGGGCCGGCTGTAAGGAATACTGCGGACATCCACCACCAGGTTAATTCCGTACTTCTGCAAAAGGTCGGCAAAATAGGAAAAAGAGTGGTTGGAATGGCCAAGGGTATAGATAATGGACAAAAATTCCACCCCTTTACTGGGAATTCGCCAGAAACCCCAGGATTTCCTGCCAGGAATCTGCTTCCGCGCGGGAATTCGCCCGGGGATATTCCCCAAATTAAATCCCATCGCTCTCCCGGGTTGCAAAAGCCAGAAGGTATGGAGCACGGAAAGTATGTCCCGCTTCGGGAAAATTCAGGTTTTTTACCTCGTAAGAGAATTCATTTTCTTTCAGCCTCTTGACAATAGCAGCACACATTTCTGAAGAAGGCCAGACCAGGTCATCCCCACCGGAAATCAAAAGGATTGGTCCCCAATTTTTTCCACGGGGAGTGCAGCCTTGCTTACCAGTCCCTGCAAGACCACACTGCTGGGGGCAATACCAATTACCCCCGCAACTCTATCATCGATTTTCCCCTGCAAAATTGCTGCTTCTCCTCCTTTGGAGTTGCCCAGGACAATTATCGAATCATCCCTGACCCTTTCCTGTCCTGCAAGCCAGGAAAGAGCTCCCTGGAAATATTCCAGGGGAATATCAACAAGCTGGTCGGGTAAATTATCCTCGCCAAAAAAAGCCAGGGCCAGGGTGTGGCCTAACCCCGATTGGCCAGGAGGGCTGCTCTGTATTTTTCTAACCCTCCTTCAGAACCGCCAATGATTAAAACTGCCGGTCCAGGCTCCTCTCCTGGAGGAGTGAAATAAGTTCCGATAAATCCTTCTTCTCTGATTTCTCTTCTTTCTCCTCCGGGACCCAAAAAAACGCTGAAAGCTGATTGTTTGCCGAATTGATCCCCATCTTCTATACTTATTTCATACCTCAAGGGCTCTAAATCCCTGAGGATAAACAGCTCCCCTTCACTAACAGGGAGCATGGACCAGAAGAGACCCATCTGATCTGCTTCCTCATAAGAACCCTCCTTAGGAGATTGAAGGCCGGGATTGACAAAACCACTCCTATCGGCAACAAATGTAGCCCAGGATTCCCATTTTTCCCCGCCATGTTCCATGGTCAATCTCAGGGTAATTCCTGCCCCTCCCCCCACGTCAGTCAGGCGAAACCGGAGATTTTGGTCAGCTGCCTGCGGGAAAAAATTCCCTTCAAAAACTGGATCTCCCAAAGCCACACTATTTCCCAAAAATAAACATAGCAACAAAACAAAAATTTTTAAAATTTTCTTGCCCCTCTTTTTCCTTTGTTTTTTAACCGGAAAATTTTGCTAATTAAAGGATTAGGTAATTAACCTGCAGCCAGAAAAGGGTCAGTAAAAAAGAGAAAATTAAACTCAAAAGGTTGAGCTGCCATTTGATTTTTAACCTCCCGCTCCCAGAAATAACGAAGTAAAATAATAAACCCAGATACGGGAAAATTAAAAACCAGGGGGAAATTCCCAGGTACGCTCCCACCTGTCCCTTGTCCTGCAGGTACATCTGCTCCTGATGACCCAGGGTAATTATATAAGGTAAGGCACGGTAAAAAAACGGGTAAAAAATAAAAGGATAAAGAAAAAGAACCTTTTTTCTCCCCAGTAAAAGCCAAAAAACAATTGCCTGAACTAGAGAAACAAATGACCCCGCCGCTGCCACAAGGGGAGAATGCCAGGTTTCAAGGTAATAACCCTGCACCGGGCGCGTCCGGTTCAGATCCATTTCCATGGCGTTTCCCAGGAGAGACCCTGCTAAAAAGTGTCCCCCTTCATGGAATACCATCGTAACCAAAACTGCGATCGAGAAAAACAACAAATATAACAAAAGGCGGCGGCGGCTCATGGTTCTCCCTCCTTATTCTTGCAACCAGACCAGGCGATTACGCCAATTTCCCTCTCCATCCTTACTTTTTCCAGTTCACAATAAGCTATCAGGGATAAGCAATCCCCCTCTTTTTCTCTCCTTGCTTCTAACAATTATTGTAATAACTTAAATATTTCGCCTTTTGGGGGTTTTACCCTTCCACGAAAAAGAAGAGCCCGGAAAAACTCCTTTTTAGCTTCCTGATTTTCTTTTTTGACACCCCCACTGACCTGTGATATTATGTTTTAAGAAAAAAGTTCCGGAGGTTAAAAATAAAAAAATGTTCAGAAACCTGACCCAATAAAAGGAATTAAATAGGACACACCCTTGCTCAGTTCTTTGGTGTGTACTTTTTCGGGTCGGAACATAATAGTTTTTTGCCCTGCATAATTTGCTTTTGCCTGCAGGGGAACCCATTGTTCCCCTGCAGTTTTTATTTTCGGAGGTGGTTTTATGCTTTTACTCAGCTGTCAAAAACTTAAAAAATCTTTCAACAATACACCGGTTTTAAAGGAAATAAGTTTTGATCTGGGTCCTGCAAACCGGGTAGGTTTAATTGGGAAAAATGGTTCGGGAAAGACAACCCTTGCCGAAATTATAGCTGGAGAACAAAGCCCCGACCATGGCCAGCTTGTTTTTCATCAAAAAAATCTAAAAATTGGATATTTACGCCAGGGCAGGGAAAAAAATAATTCTGGGGAGGATTTTCCAGGGAGTTTTCTGGCTACAAGTAAAAAACTGGGGTTAGAAAAAGTTTACCTCTGGGAAGAAGAGCGCTGGGAAAAAGCCAGCGGAGGGGAAAGGACCAAACTGGCCCTGGCCCGAATCTGGAATAAAAACCCTGATTTATTGGTGCTGGATGAACCGACCAATCACCTGGATGAACAGGGTATAACCTGGCTTATTGAACAGCTCAAAAACTTCCCCGGAGCACTTTTAGTAATTTCTCACGACCGTTTTTTCCTGGATCAGGTCAGCGAAAAAACCCTGGAATTGAAGGACGGAAAAGTAACCATTTTCCCCGGTAATTTCAGTTTTTACCGGGAAGAAAAAGCTCACCAAAAAAAGACCCAGAAAAGGGCCTTTGAAAAGGAAAGGCGGGAACAAAAAAAACTTAAAACAGAAATAACCCGGACCAAAAATTGGGCTCAAAGTGGCCATGACAGATCTAGGGAAAAGTCCAGAGAAAACAAAAAAGGTGGCAAAGAGTTTTTTCGAGCCAGGGCCGCCAAAAAAGAACGCCAGGCCCAGTCCAAAATAAAAAGACTGGAAAAATTATCTCAGGCCTCAACCCCCAGGCCGGGAAAAAACCCGGAATTGAATATTGACCTGGCTGCTCCCCAAAAAAGGGGGCGGCGAATCGTGGAAATTCAGGAAGGCAAAAAAGGTTACAGTGGAAGGGATTTATTTTGTTCCAGTTCTTTTTACCTCTTGCGCGGAGAAAAAACAGCCCTGCGTGGCCCCAATGGCTGCGGGAAATCAACTCTTCTTCGAATTTTTTCCGGGGAAGATAATTTGGACCAGGGAAATTTCTGGTTAAGTCCTTCGGCCAATATCGGCTTTTTACCCCAGGAAGAAAAACTTCCTCTGCCCGGAGAAACAGGCACAGAAATTCTTTTTAGTTTTGCGAGGGAGAAAAAAGAATGGTTTATTACCCTCCTGGCCCGAATGGGATTCGGCAGGGAATTGCTCAATATCCCTCTCTGCAGTTTGAGTTATGGGGAAAGGAGACGTTTTCAACTTTGCCATCTTCTATTAAAAGAACCCGATCTACTCCTTCTCGACGAACCAACAACTCATCTGGACCTGAGTTTAAGGGAAGGATTGGAAAGAGCCCTGAAAAGCTACCGGGGAACTCTGGTTATGGTTTGCCACGACCGCTACCTGGTTGATTCTCTTTGTTCCACGCAACTACTTATCGAAAAACAAAAAATCACTAAAAAACCCCTTAAAGAAGAACAGACTTCCACTCCGCCCGAAGAAGACCTGATGGTAATCGAAACCAGAATCAGCAAGATTTTAGGGGAATTGGGTCAGGTCGAACCCGACTCTTTGGAATACCAGGAACTTGACCAGGAATTTCAAAAGCTGGTTCAGGTCAGAAAAAAAATAAAAGCCGGGAAAAATCCCCGGCCCTAAAGACTGGGCAATTCTAATTTTTTCGCTTTAATTACCTGGGTTTTCCCGGGCAGAGATAATTTCTTCTGGCTTTTTGTTACAAAGATATAGCCCTGCCAGGAAAAAAGATAAGAATAAACCTTTCTTAAAACCCCTCCGTGGTGAAAAACCACGAGAGGGTTTTCCTCTTTTTTAACCAGGTCAAGGAAGTCCTTGTTCTCGATATGGATAATGGACCCCAGGGCCTTTTTCGCTTCCATTATCAATAGGTAAGCAGAAGTTCCTCCTGCTGACATCTTCATTCCCCCTCTCTCCTGCGGACCATTATATGCAGGTAGCCATCGCCCTCCTCTTCAATTTCCTTCTCCCATTTTTCATTTTCCAGCCAGCGGCCCAATTGTTCGGATTGGGGATAAAAATGATAGCCCCCATCTGATATTACTTCTCCAGGAACCAGGGGGAAACCCTGTTTTTTCCCTTCCAGATATGCTTTTTCCAGTTCTGCTGCTGACAAAATTTCCACGGTAAAATATAATGCCCCGCCGGGGATTAGAGCTCTAAACAGCCTGGAAAAAACCCGGGGCCACAACTCCGGAGGCATATTTTCCAGAGCATCAACACAAACAGCTCCAGCGAAATCTTTCTGAAAATCTATCTCCTCTAAATCCCGCAGGTGGGTTTTAACTCCGGGAAATTTGTGGCGGGCATTTTCCAGCATAGCTGCCGAACGGTCAACTCCAATTATTTCCCTTCCTTCCTGGAGCAATAAAGGCCAGTATTTTCCACTTCCACAGGCTGCATCCAGGATCGGTCCTTCAGGAAGAACTTCTAAAAAACGATTAAACATTACATTGTGGGTCAAACTGATTGTTCCCCACATCTCATCGTAGTTTGGTGAAAATATTTCGTTGTACCTTTGGACTGCAATTTTCCGCCTTTTTTTCAGCCAGGACTCCCGTTCCATTATTCTCTCCTTATTCTGCTAGTATTAATTTTTTTCCCGTTTTTTTTGCTCAGGCGCCAGAAAATATTTTCTTTATCTGCACCGGTTTTAACCCAACCTCCGGATTCCAGAACTTTTTGCGAGGGAATATTTCCCTTCGCGGTTGTGGCAATTATCCCCTGCACATCCTCCCGTCCCAGGGCCCAACGAGTTAGTACCTCAACTCCCTCTCGGGCGTATCCTTTGCCCCGAAAATCAGGAACAATTCCGTAACCAATTTCAATATCTCCCTTACAATCGGGGAGATTTTTAAATCCTGCTTCTCCTATTATCCAGCCTTCTTCCCTGAGAATAAATTGCCAGTAGGTCAATAGCAAATAGTCTGCATCGGTTTCATCAATTAAAGCGATTTTTTTCCGGTAGGCTTCCTTGAGAGGCCCGGGCATTTCCAGCTGGGCGAAACGTAAATTTAAAAGCCTTTCCAGCTGTTCCGGAGAAGACAGACGCAACTGTAATTCTAAAGGCCTTAGCGGCAATAAAAAAAGACGCCTTGTATTTAAAATTTCCATTTAAAAATCAACTCCGGTTCAATCATAACATAATACTCCTTTCCCTTCCAGAGGGGATTTCCCGGGGAAGGAATTTCTTAACTGGAGGCGAAAACCTAATTAGTTCATCAGAAAAGCTGGAGGTGGGGATTATTAAAGTTGGAATTTTGGGTACCGGGTTCGGCCTGGTCCATGCGGAACATTACCGGGCAATTGAAGGAGTCCAGGTAAAAAGCATCTTTGGCCGAAAACCAGATAAATTGGAAGAAGTAAAAGAAAAATTTGGAGTTGAAGTAACTACCGATCCCTATCAATTAATTGAAGACCCGGAAATCGATTTAATTGATGTTTGTTTACCAACCAGGGTTCACCTTGAATATGTGACTGCGGCTCTGGAAAAAGGGAAAACCGTCTTCTGTGAAACCCCCCTTGCCTATTCCCTGCAGGAAGCACAGAAAATGCAGCACTTTTCCCGTAAATTCAAACGGAAATTATTTGTTAATCTTTTTTTTAAATATTCCCCTCCCCACAAGATGGCCCTGGACCTGATCCGGTCCGGAAAACTGGGAACCCCACGCTCGGTAACAACCTATAATCGCACCCCTTCCTTCTGGGAAAATGTTGGAATCGAAGATATCGTATTGAATTTTGCGCTGCATAATTTTGATTTCCTGGTTGAACTTCTGGGTATTCCCAACCACGTTACAGCAAGGGGCATCGGAAACGATAATAACGCCCACGTTGTAGCAACACTGAATTATTTAGACAGCATGGCCAGTGTAGATTGTTCCTCGATGGTTCCCCACGGATACCCCTTTAGCATCGGTTACAATATTGTCTGTTCCAGGGGAACAATTAACTATGCCGGAGAATTTGGAGATAAGCCCCAGGAAAAAACAACAATCTACCACCAGGATGGAAATATTGAAGAAATCACCCCTAAACGAGATGACGAGAACAAATTGGTTCTGGAAAAGGTCTGTTCCGCAATCAGGCAAAACCTGCCCTGCCCGGATCTCTCCATTGATGCAGCAATAAAATCATTAAAAATTGGCCTGGCCTGTAATAAAGCTTTGCAAAACAACTGTGCAGTTGAAATCTAAAATGCTACCTCCCCCCGGGGAGGTTTTTTATTGCCGCAACTGCAGGATCCCCGCACAAAAAGATATCTGGAAAAAGGTCAGGGAAAACCCTTTTTGTTCCAGGCTGAAAGCAATGTCCTCAATAATGGGGTAGTGTTCTGAAGAATCCCACCTGTCACCGGCCTTTTTCCGGGCTTTCTGCATGGTTTTCCGATCAGCAAAGGCCACATCTGCAACGACTATCCGGCCGCCGGGCTTTAAAAATTCTTTTAACTCCCCGAGAAACTCTACTTTTTTCCAGTCAGGGAGGTGATGCAAGGCATAGGAGAGTATTATATAATCAAATTTTTCCTCCCTAAGTTCAGGTGGAGGGAAACTTTTGGAGAAATCATGCTTAATTAACCGGGCCTCGGGCATTTTTTCCCGGGCTTTTTCCAGCATATTATCGGAAAAATCCACTCCCGTAATTTCAGCCCCCTGCTTGTAAAATTCAACCGAACCCAGTCCGGTTCCCACTCCCAGGTCTAAAATTTTTGTCCCTGCCCCTGCTAAAACCATCGTCTTTACCATAGTCTGAATTTTATGGTAACCGGCAAAAGGAAAGGTTTCTTCTCCCTCTACACTTTTATCATAATTATCTGCCCATTTATTAAAAATATCTTTATCCAGCTTCATCACCTCCTGAGTCCTGCTCCAGCTCATTCCAGTCTCCCGCCAAAAATCCATAAAGGATATGGTCGGTATAATAATTGTCCAAAAGCTCTGCTTCTCTAATCCTTCCCTCTTCTTTAAACCCGAGTCTTTCGGGAACCCCCCTGCTTTTTTTATTCTCCACCGCACATCTGATCTCCACCCGGTGAAGATTTAACTCCCGGAAGGAATAATATATCAGGGCCCGACAGGCCATTGTAATCAGGCCTTTTCCCATGAATTGCTCCCCCAGCCAGTAACCGATACTGGTGGAGCGATTATGCCAGTCTATTCCATGCATTCCAATTACCCCGGCAATTTTCCCCCGATAAAAAATTCCTAAATGCACTCCTTTATTTTCAGCAAACTGCTGGCGGGTTGCTTCAATAAATCTCCTTGAATCTTCAATTTCTTTATTCTTTTTAACCCAGGGCAGCCACTCACTCAGATATTCTTTATTTTTCTGAGTTAGGGCGAAAAGTTCCTCGGCGTGAAATGGTTCTAAAAACCTGAGTTCACTATCTTCATTTAGCCTGTAAGCTAACAATTAAACCCCCTCCTCTCACAATTTCCTCTGGAGATAGGAAATATTTTCCCAGCAATTTCTTAAAAGAATCCGCTCCAGGAAAACCTCTTTTTCAAAACCCCTGGCCCGGAATAATTCAACAGGGCCGTTGGGATATGGAGTTTTCTCCCCTGCTAAAACATTCAGGGCCTGGTAGCGAGCTTCTCTGGCCTTTTGAGCTAAAAAGTCGATTAAATACCCCCGATAATCAACCCCTTCTTCTGAAGAGCCGTAAATACAGGTCACAAAAATGCTCCGTTCCCCTTTTTCCGGGAGAGGATAGGGACAGTCTTTTTCCAAAACAAATTCGACTGCTCCCACTGCCTCTTCAGCATTATAAGCAATATAACCGGGAGTATTTAAACCGGGTAAAATATGCTTTTCTAACCATTTTTCCTTCTCTCTGAAGGAGTTTCTCTGCCTGTCTTCCCGACAAAAAGGGGCTGCGTCTTTTAGCTTTCCCTTTAATTTTTCTATTCTCTGGGGAATCCCTGCAGGAAGCTTACGGACTTTTAATTCCCCCCCAAGGGGACCCCTCCGTTTAAAAGAGGCCAGCATCTCTTCGGCGGTACCCGGATAGGGAATTTTAAAGTCGCCAATTTCCACTGTTCCCGGAAAAAATATTCTTTTCCTCCGAGCCAGTTCAGGCTGGAGAGCGATATCGTGCTGTTGAAAATCAGCTCCCAGTTTTTCTGAAACCAGTCTGGCCTGCTCTGCCATCCATTCTTTCCACAAACACTTATTCCCCCAGAAATAAAAGTTAACTCCCTGTTCTTCAATCAATTTTATTCCTCCGCCCGGTCTCTCCAGTAAGAAGAACCATCTTTTTTTCTGTTCAGGTAACCCAGCTCAAATAACTCCCGTCGTAAGAGGGCTGCATCATTGAAGGTATGAACTTTTTCCAGAAGTTCATTAATTTCTTTTTCAGTATATTCCCTGCCAACCTGGAAAAGCCCTGCTATAAATTCCAGGGCCAACAGCTGTTTTTTCCTTTTCCCCGGCCAAACTTCCAGGCGACCTTCTTCATCAAAAAAATTCTTAATATCTTTCGGAATTTCTTTCATTTTATCAATTTCTCCCCTTTCTTCCTGGCGGCTCCCCAGCAAAAGGACCTGTTTATTATTTTGACTAAAAAACCTTTTAACCTTCCTGGGGAGAAAATAAAGGCCCCTGGAAGGATAAAGCTTTAATATGCCGAAGTTTACCATTAATTAAAAGAAAGGGCGGTGGGGCAACTTGGACCTTCAGCAGGATCTCGTGGCAATAGCTTTTCTTGTTGGATATTACCTTGCTTTTGCAATTCCCATCGCACTGCTCTCGGCATTTCTTCCAGAAGCCAAAAGAGAACCAATCCGAAAATCCTACCACATTTTTGCCAGTTTATCCATTATAATAATCCTGAGGTTTTTTTCTACCTGGTATTCCGCCCTGATTTCGGTACTTTTGATAATGGTTACCGCCCTCGTCCTGGTTGTTATTCTGGAAAAATTTAAAGCTGCTCCAATTACGAAGGTTAAACGTTATTCCAAAAAATCAGAGATCCCCTTTCAGATTGGCTATATCTGCATAGTTCTTATTGTTTTGCTTACCCTTTTTTGGGGAATCCTGGGGGATGAATTCAAATTTATTGCTGCCATCGGTGTTGTCGCCTGGGGTTTTGGTGATGCCACCTCTGCTCTCGTGGGAAAAAGCATCGGTCGCAACCAATTAAAACAGAAAATTTTTGACGGCAAGAAAACCCAGGAGGGAACCATCGCCGGAACCCTAGCAGCTTCTGCTGGAGTTTTTGCAGTTCTTTTATTCTTCAACCCCCTTGCTATTCCCGGCCAGATTGTTCTGGCAATTTTTGCCGGGATAACTTCAGCAGTTGTTGAAGCCTCTTCCCGGAAAGGAATTGACACTCTTACGGTTCCGCTTTTTGTCTGCGCGGGAGCCACACCTGTTTACTTATTATTAAATTATCTGGAGGGGTTGTTTTGAAAATGAAAGAACTCCACCGCAAAAAGGAAAGAACTCTCCGCGCAGCCTGGTTGATCAGCCTCTGGGCTCCCCTGGGAACAGGAGTAGCCCTTTATTTTGGCCAGACTACCGTTTTGTTTGCGGACTTTCTTCGCCGTAACACCGAGCTAATTGGTCTTTTCCTGGCCTGGCTGGCTTACCGCCGGGTCATGCAGGGCCCCGATGACCGGTTCCATTTCGGGGCCGAAAAAATGGAAGATATGGCCAGCCTCCTGGTGGGGGTCATTATGACGGGGTCTGCTGTAATCATATCCTACTCGGCAATCCAGAGTTTTATTTCCCCTGCTATTCCCGGCTGGCTTCTTCCAGGTTTCCTGGTTGCAGGAGGCGGAGTTCTGGTCAACGGCTGGTTCTGGTTTCGTTTTCGGGGCCTGAATAAAGAGGAAACTACACCAATTTTCACAGCCCAGGGAGGGCTTTACCAGGCCAAAACTTTTATCGACCTGGTTGTTTTAATTACCCTGATTTTTGTGGGGCTGGGCTGGGATTGGTCAATTTATATTGATCCCCTGGGTTCTTTAGTAATTGCGGGTTTTCTCCTTTTCGCAGGAATCAGAACCTCCCGCAAAAGCATACTCCAGCTTTTGGACCGAGCCCCAGAGGACAAAAAAATTCCCACCATGATAATTGAGCTGGAAAAATTGGGGGAAATCAGGGAGTTTAAAGTTAGATCTGCAGGGCAGAAAATTTTCCTGGAGGCGGGAATTGATTTTTCTCCAAGCCTCACTTTCCCGGAAATCCAGGATAAAATCGCTCATAAAAATAAGGAGTTCCAAAACCGCTGGCCTCAGGTTGTCCTCACAATCTATTCTCCAGGAGAAAAAAAAGAAAATAATTAAGGCCTCTCACTTTCTGGTGATAGGGCCTTTCAGTTATGTTCGCTCCTTTTTAATATCATGTTATCCCGAGGTTTAATACCGGCGTTGCAAAGCCGGTTTTTTTGAACCTCTCTTCCAGCCTCCTTTTTCTTCAAGCTAATACTCTCCTTTTATCATTTTTATCCCTACTTTCTTTTTTTAACGGCCGGGCCGACGCTGGCGTTCTCTTTCCTTGCGGTTGTTAAATTCGTAGGCTTTACCTGCCAGGTAAGCTACTCCAAAATCAAACATTCTTCCCACCTCCTCATCATTTTTAATCTTTTAGTTAATTATTTTAAGTTCTATATTTATTATAACTATACCCAGTGATCTTGTCAACACCAAAAATTAATTCTTTTATTAATTTTTTTAATTTCTTAGGCCAATTTTTTAATCTGTCAATTTTCCTTTTTCCCAGGAGGCGATTTCTCCTGGAACAACCCGGAAAAGAGGGTGAGAATCAATTCTTTCTGCAGGAGGCAGTTTTTGCCTGGCCCGGAAATCCCTTTTTTTCAATTTCTCCCCCAACCACTGCAGTTCAAACTCCAGCTGGCCCCGGGAAACCTGTAGAAAAATATTCTGTCCCGTGGGTCCGATCTTTTCCCCTGAAAAACAATACCCCCGCCGACAGGCCTCCCGCCAGACCCCCAGCAGGTACTGGGCGATTGCTTCCGGGGGATTTTCGCTTTCCCGAAACCGCTCCAGCTGGGGGTGGTTCTGGTAGCCCCGGGTTTTTCCTGCCAATACTTTTTGGGCCAGAAGTCCCTCTCTCCAGACTGCAACCAACCCTAAACGATCCAGGTACCTGGGGTGCAAACTCCACAAACGCATACCCCGGTCCTCCTTTCAAGACAAAGAACCGGCCCCGATGGACCGGCCTTTCTTTACTGTTCTTTTATTATTGATACAACTCCCTTCAGTTTTCCCTGATAATCCGGAGAGAGTTTTTCCTTTCTTGCAACCAGGTAATCTTCGGCCAGATAAGTTTTTATTCCCAGTTTACCTGCTATCAAATCCTCGAGAGGATCATTGCCAACCATAAGGACTTCTTCCGGAGCAAGGTTAAGCCTTTCCAGGATTTCCTCGTAGTACTGTAGATTGGGTTTGCAAAAATGCATGTGTTCATAACTGGAAACAAGGGCAAATGGATAATCTTCAATTCCCGCCCAGCGCATTCTTTCCAGAACCGCTTCCCGAGGGAATAGGGGGTTAGTTGCCAAAACCAGCTGGCATCCCCTTTCTAAAGAAGCTTCCAGGGCTTCATGGGCTCCGGGTACAGGTCCGTAACCATTATTCAACCGGGGAAAATCCCTCGCATAAAATTCTTCAAACAGAGGGAAAAAATCTTCAACTTCCAGACCTTCAGGACCAAAAAATGTTTCTATAAAAACATCCTTATTTGTTTTTTCGGGATCGGTATTTTCGAGCATGGCCCTAGTGGAAAAAAGCAGGT
>SKTZ01000029.1 GCA_007122335.1 Bacillota bacterium | reverse complement strand
TAATTGGCAAATCCTGCTCCCGGGCCAGGGATTCTACTCTGTTGTAACCCTCTTCTACCTCCCGCGGAGATGTTTCCGTGCCCAGATTACCGTTAGCAACAAAATGGGTAACTTCAAGGCGAGAAGCATTCTCAATGGCATCTTTCAATTCCAGCAGGTTCTTTTTATTGGAAGAAAAGGGCCGGTAGGGATTAATGACCATAATCAATTCGTAATTTCCCGGGGTGAGGTACTGGCCAAGGCTGCCCAGGACCCTTGCGCCATCATCATCTCCCCCTACATCTAAAACGGCTTCCCGTTCAGGAGCCTGAAGAGCTCTGTAGATTTCGGAGGTGATAATCGGTAGGTCTGCCTGGACCAGATCCCTGGGATAAATCAAATCAATACCGGCTTTTTCTAAAGTTTTTTCTGCTTCTCTCAAGCGAAAATACGGTTTTACAATATCAAGATCCAGAAGAAAAGGCGGTTTTTCCCTGGAAAGAGCATAGTTAATACTGATTTCGGTTTTTCCACTGCCAAAATTCCCGGTAAAAATTTTAATTCGAGCCATGGTTTCTCTCCTTCCCCTTATTAATTTCTATTTCCAGACTGATTTCCCTCTTTGGAGAAAACCGTCTTTTCTGAAAGAAATTTTCTTTAAGGGAAGATGGAAAATTATTATTAAAATAAAACTCTTCCCTAAAAGAAGATCTCTTCCCTTAATTTTTTTGGTTGGATTAAATTAAAATTACTCCCCATCCCTGAAAACCAAAACAACCTTTAATCTATTTTTCCCTCAAACCATAAAAACAATATCCTCCAAAATTTTCCTTAACAATCGCACATTAATCTATTTTGTTAATGTCCATATCTATCCTTTTTTCTTAAAAACGATATAAAAAAAGGATTTCTTTAAGATTTCAGCGAAACATTAAAACACATTAAAATAAAAGGGAGGATCTTTATGGTGAAAAGAAAATCTGTAATGATGTTGTGTTTCGTCTTCCTGCTGGCCCTGGGTTTGTCTTTAAACGCCTCGGCCACTCGGGTTCCTGAATTTACCATCCTCACAACAACTGAAGGCTATGATCCGATCCGTTACGAAGCAGCCTTTCTAATTCAGGATGCCTGGGC
Source organism: Bacillota bacterium (assembly GCA_007122335.1). Lineage (GTDB taxonomy): Bacteria > Bacillota > Halanaerobiia > B1SED10-174 > B1SED10-174 > T1SED10-26. The sequence goes on along the minus strand of SKTZ01000029.1, from coordinate 77,223 downwards.
GGCTCTGGGAATCCAGGTTAATGTTCAGCCCCTGGAGTTCAGCACCCTGATTGATAGGTTCTACAACGAACAGGACTTTGAGATTGCTATTGTGGGTTGGTCGGGCCGGGTTGACCGCCTCGATCCCCAGCATTTCCTGGGAACACTCCATTCCGGGCAGACTGATCTCGGTGGCAATAACCCCGGCGGCTACCAAAACGCCCGTTACGATGAGCTTTTCGAAATGCAGGCCAGGGAATTTGATCCTGACCAGCGCCGGGAATATGTCCTGGAAATGCAAAAAGTTGCCATGGAAGAACAACCCCTGAGTATTCTTTTCTACCGGGATGAAGTCCTGGCCTACAACGTAAATACATTCGCCGGTTATGTTCCCATGGCCGGAGAGGGGCTCTACACTGAGTGGCTTCCTTTTGATGTTTATCCGGTTGGGGATTCCAACACTTTAACCATCGGAACCAGCCAGGAACCGGACAACATCAACCCCCTCGATTCAACCACTGTCTGGGGCTGGAAGTTCATGCGACTTTACTATGACAAACTGGTTCGCCTATCTCCTGATATTGAGCCACTCCCCTGGGCCGCAGAATCGGTAGAAGCCTATGATGAAAGAACCATTGAAGTTGTTATTCGGGATGACATGCTTTTCCACGACGGGGAACCGGTAACCGTGGAAGATGTTAAATTCTCTTACGATTACATGGTGGAACAGGACTTCGCTTATTTCCGACCTTTCTATGATCCCCTGGAAGAGGTAATTATCATCGATGACCAGACCTTGCACTTTGTTCTCAAAGAACCTACCTCTTTCTTCATTACTGTAACCTTGAGCCAGATCCCCATCCTTCCCAAGCACCTCTGGGAAGACATCGAAGAGGCCAATCAGCTCGCCCCTGAAGATGTTCCCACAGTCGGTAGTGGACCAATGAAGTTTGACCGCTACGACCGCGGGGAATATAAGCGGCTGGTCAAGTTCGAAGATTACTTCAAGGCTGATGAAATTAACATTGAAGCAATTGACTATATCATATATGCTGATGCTGAAGGAACCTATACAGGTATGGTGACTGGTGAAGCTGACATGACTGCCTGGAGATTGGAACCCGCTCAAATTACTCTCGCCGAACAGGAAGATCACCTGGAAGTTGTCAGTGTTCCCGACTTTGGTTACTACCACATGACCTACAATCTCCGCCTGCCTGCACTGGATGATCCTGCTTTCCGCCGGGCAATTGCCCACTCCATTCCTCATGAGACCTTTATCAATGTTCTCCTGGATGGCCGTGGCGAACGGGGAACCTCAATAATCGCACCTGTAAACACCTTCTGGCATAATCCCGACGTTCCCATCTTTGAATACAGCCTTGATACCGCCAGGATGCTGCTGGAGCAAGCCGGTTACTGGATAGACGATGCCGGCCGGCTTAATATGCCGCAAGACTAAAAACAAGCGGGGAGGGAGGGAACTCCCTCCCTTCTCTCTTCTAATCCAAATTTAAATTTAGAACCGGAGGGAGCTTATGGGTAAAAAAGAATTTATTATTCGGCGCCTTCTGCAAATGGTAATAACTTTTTTGATAATCCTGACGGGGCTCTTTTTCGTTTTTCGCCTGACCCTCCCCGACCCTACTGCTGCCCTGGTTATGGAAGGATTATCTGCAGAAGCTCAGGCTATGGTTCGGGCCCGTTTTGGGCTGGACCGGCCCCTGTGGCAACAGTATTTTATTTACCTGGGAAACTTTTTCCAGGGTGAATTCGGCATGTCCTTTCATTACAGGTCAGCTATCGCCCCAATAGTCTGGGAAAAGCTTTTAAACACCCTGGTATTGATGTTCCCGGCAATAATTGTTTCCTACTCTATTGGTCCCCTGCTCGGGGTAATATTATCCTGGCGGAGAGGAACTAAAGTCGAGTTTAGCGGTATTGTGGGGGGACTTTTTCTCCGTTCAGCCCCAGTTTTCTGGACGGGGATGATTTTCATTATGGTTTTTGGTATCTGGCTGGGGATTCTCCCAACCAGTGGAATGAGAACACTACCTTATGAGGCCGCTCATTTTTGGGATAAAATTTTCACTTTTGATTTCCTCTGGCATTTACTCCTGCCCGGCTTTACTATTGCCATCTACTACGTGGCATTGCCCATGCTAATCATGCGTAATACCATGCTGGAGATAATGGGTGAGGATTTTATTGAATTATGTCAGGCCAAGGGTTTAAGTGAACGGACAATAATGTACAAACACGCTGCCCGCAACGCCCTCTTGCCGGTTGTAACCCAGGCAGCTATCACCGTAGGGCTTGCTGTTGGCGGGCAGGTTGTGGTTGAAGTCGTCTTCTCCTGGCCCGGCCTGGGACGGGAAATAATTCAGTCTGTACGGACAAGTGACTTTCCAATGGCCCAGGCTTGCTTTATGTTAATGGCCGGAATGGTAATGGTAATGAATTTCCTGGCTGACCTGGTTTACGGTTACCTTGATCCCCGGGTTGTTTACCAGAAAGGGGGCAAATAATATGAGCAAAAAAAGCAGCCGCTGGAAGCAGTACCAGCCATATATTCAATCAATGAAGGCACCTTTTAAAGCAATCTGGGCGGATCCCCTGGGACGACCGGGATCAATTTTGTTCCTCCTGGTTCTTTTTGTAGCAATTTTTGCTCCGCTCCTCGCAACCCACGACCCCCATGAAATGAATCAGCGGGTGGAAGGAACAGCTGCTACTTTCATTGAGGGCCAGTGGGAAAGAATGCGGGTAATTGGTGACACCCCATTAAACGCAACTGCGGTTATCTCCCCCGGGGAAAGTTTTGCCGTTGGTAGAGAGGGAACCATCCTTCACTTCGATGGTAACCGTTGGAATAAAGAAGAATCGCCTGTAGATACATCCCTTCTCTCCGTTGATTTCTTTTCTTCTGAGTTCGGTTTCGCTGTAGGAGAAAACGGGGTAATTATTAAATACGATGGTCATTCGTGGACACAGTTAGAGAGTCCTGTAGAGGTTTCACTTAATGGAGTTGCAGTTCCTGCACCTGATAAAGCGATTGCTGTTGGGGAAGATGGAACAATTATCAGCTGGGACGGAAACTCCTGGAACCTTCTGGATAGCCCTGCTACCCGAGATTTGATGGCCATTAATATGGTCAGTCCCAACTCTGGGGTAATCGTGGGAGACAGGGGAACCATCATCCATTACCAGGATGGGGAATTTGTTAATGCCTCCTTCCGGACTTTTATGGACGGGACCTTCCGCAGGTTAAATGCAGTTGCAATTTCCGATGAAGGCTTTGGTTTTACAACCGGAGAAAGAGGAGAAATCCTGGGATTTGATGGTGAAGACTGGTATAACATGACCAGCCCCGAAAGCCGGGAGCTAACAGGAGTCGGAATTGTTGGTCCCGAAGAGGCCTATATTGTTGGAATTCGGGGGATAGTTCTCAAATTTGATGGTGAGAGATGGACCAGACTTGGCCTCGGTTATCACCGTAGTTTTCGAGGGCTTGATATTGAGGACGGTTACGGATTTGGAGTTGGAACCGATCCCTATATCAACGAATTATCTCCTCCCACCTGGGAGCACCTTTTTGGGACAACCCACCTGGGAAGAGATATCTGGAGCCAGGTAATGTACGGTTCGCGGACTGCCCTGATTGTAGGGATCATAACCGCCCTGATTGTCAACATTATCGGGGTAGCTATCGGCTTAACCTCCGGTTACTTCCGGGGGAGGGTTGATAATATCCTGATGCGTATAGTTGATATTATGTATGGCCTTCCGCTGGAACCCTTTGCCATTATTCTGGTTTTAATTTTCCGGCCCAGCCTCTGGATTATTATCCTGGCAATTGGGCTTTTAACCTGGAGAACAAATGCCCGGATTATTCGTTCCCAGGTTCTTTCCCTGGTTGAACGTCCCTTTATTAAAGCAGCCCGGGTGGCCGGAGCAAGTGATTTGCGAATAATCCTGGTTCACATCGCTCCCAATGTTCTCCCCCTGGCCTTTTTGCAGCTTGCTGTAGCCATTGGCTACGCCATTACAGCAGAAGCAACCCTTAGCTTCCTGGGCCTTGGCCCACCGAGGCTATACAGCTGGGGGACCATATTACACGCCGCCCGTCTGTCTGGCGCCTGGCGAACCGCCTGGTGGTGGGTAATACCCCCGGGTATATTCATAAGCTTGACAGTGGTATCAGTATTTCTGATTTCAAGATCACTTGAAGTTCTAACCAATCCACGCCTGAGAGGAGGTAGTACCCGTGCTCCTAGAAGTAAAAAATCTTAAAACCTACTACCAAGTGGATGATATTGTAGTCAAGGCACTGGATGGAGTATCTTTTAAACTGCAAAAAGGAGATAACCTGGGGCTTGTTGGGGAAAGTGGCTGCGGAAAAACAACTGCAGCCAAATCCATCAACAGGATCCTACCTCCTAATGGGGGAATTGTTGACGGCCAGGTTATTTTTAAAGGCAAAGACCTGGTCCCCCTCAATAATAACCAGATGAACAAAGTTCGCTGGAAAGAAATTTCCATGGTTACCCAGAGTGCCATGAACGCCCTGGACCCGGTTTATAAGATTGGGGACCAGATTACTGAAGCCATTCATACCCACGAAAATATGAGCAACAAAGCAGCTTTAAAGCGAGCCGAAGAATTATTTGGGATGGTTGGTTTGGAGAAAAAGCGGCTCCGGGATTTTCCTCACCAGTTATCAGGAGGAATGAAACAACGGGTTGTAATCGCAATGGCCCTTGCTCTTAGCCCCGACCTGGTTATAGCCGACGAGCCAACAACTGCCCTTGATGTGGTGGTCCAGGATGGAATTTTAAAACAATTTGTTGAGCTGCAGAGTCAGATTCAGTCTTCTATAATCCTCGTTACCCACGATATCTCAGTTGTGGCTGAAATCTGTCAGCGAGTTGCAGTTATGTACGCGGGGAAAATAATGGAACAGGGTACCACCAGGGAAATTTTCAAAGGTTCTTTCCACCCCTATACCCTGGGTTTATTGAACGCCTACCCCACCCTGGAAGCTGCCAAGGGCGAAATCATTTCAATTCCTGGATCCCCCCCCGACCTGGCAAAAGATATCACCGGGTGTCGTTTCCGGGAACGCTGTCCCTTCAGTACAGATAAATGCGGAGAAGAGCCTGATCCTGTGGAAGTCGCTCCCGGACACGAAGTTCTCTGCCACTACCCGGAAAAAGCCAATACCTTCCGGGAAGAGGCCGCCAGACCCTCAACCTGGCAGGGGAAAACACCTACACCCAGTAAAAAGGGTACTGTTGGAGAAAAAAATGCCCTGGAAATTCAGGGCTTGAAAAAGTATTTTCCTATCAAACAGAGTTTCTTTGGGGGCAAAAAAACCATTCTGCGAGCTGTTGATGGTGTAGACTTCACAGTAAAAGAAAGAGAAATCCTGGGACTGGCTGGAGAAAGCGGCTCAGGAAAAAGTACTATCGGTGAACTCCTTGCCAACCTGCAACATACCACGGAGGGGAGAATTCTCTACCTGGGTAAGGAAACTGAATTGCAAAAGAAAAAACACGATAAAGCTTTCCGGCGAAATTTCCAGGTTGTTTTCCAGGACCCTTATGAAACTCTTAATCCACGGTTTACAGTTTTAAATACAATCATGGAACCCCTCGTGATTCATAAAATCGGCAAGGATTATGAGGACCGGCTGGAAAGGGTTAAGAAAGCCTTACAACTGGCAGAGCTTACCCCTCCTGAAAACTTTCTGACCCGCTTTCCCCATCAGCTTTCTGGAGGGCAAAGGCAAAGAGTGGCATTAGCCCGCGCTATTGTCCTGGAACCTAAATTTATAATAGCTGACGAGCCAGTTTCCATGCTTGACGTTTCCATTCGAGCCGGGGTTTTAAACCTGCTCAAGCGGATGCGAGATGAACTCGGCGCTTCTCTCGTTTACATTTCCCATGACCTGGCAACAATTCGTTATATCTGCAACAGGACTGCAATTCTTTACCTGGGCCGAATTATGGAAATTGGAGAAACAGAAAAGGTAATCGCCCAGGCCGCACACCCCTATACGCAGATGCTTTTAGCCGCTGTTCCCATACCTGACCCGGATACGGACCGGAAACGGGTGGATCCCCGGGGAGAAATCCCGGATCCCATCGACATGCCCAATGGCTGCCGTTTTCACCCACGTTGTCCCAAGGCTTTTGCCCGCTGTGGCTGGGAAGGTAAAGACGTCCGCAATCTACTGGAAAACCCTGAGTATGAGGAACTGATCAAACCTTTTGCCGGTGAAATATCAGGTTACGAAATTGAAGGGTTGGACCTGCTGATCAAAATGCAGTGGAAAAACGAAGCCCGCTGGGCAGAATTGCAAAAAACACTGGAAAAAATAATGGAAAATAACAATTCAACCATGCTTGAAGCCATGACAGAAATGAAGGTGGAAGATAACCTGTTACGTATTTCCTTCCCGGAAAAAGTAGACCCTCAGATTAAAAGTATCGATACTGACCATGATGTTGCCTGTTATCTCTTTTAAAAACATTGAAGGCGGCCATTCGGCCGCCTTTTTCTTTTTAACCAGCTTGGGTTTCCAACCTCAGCTTGTCTGCAATTTTTGCAATGAACTGGGAATTTGTTGGTTTACCTGATTTTTCCCCAATTGAATCTCCAAAGATGCTTTTCATTTCCCCAAAGTTCCCTCGCTCCCAGGAAACCTCAATTGCGTGCCGGATAGCCCTCTCTACCCGGGAAGGAGTAGTATTATATTTTTGAGCTACAGCGGGGTATAGTTCTTTTGTTACGGCCCCGATTAGATCAATTTCTTTAATTACCATTGTTATGGCATCCCGTAGGTACATGTAACCTTTTATATTGGCAGGAACACCAAGTTGATGCATAATATTGGTTACACTGACTTCAAGGTTGTTATTGGGCTTTTTAAATCCGGTCTTTTGGAAATTTGTTTTTTTGGAGGGAAAATCCTTTATTTGCCTGATCCTTTTGGCCACTAACTCCAGGTCAAAAGACTTTAAAATATAGTAATTCGCTCCCAGTTCAACAAAACGCTGGATAACATCCTGATGCCCAAAAGAAGTAAGCATGATTACCTTTAACTCAGGGTCTCGGCCCTTTTTATTCAACTCTTCCAGGACTCCAATTCCGTCGAGACAGGGCATAATAATGTCAAGGAGTAAAACATCAGGAGGATTTCTTTCCATCATTTCAAGGCATTTAGCACCATCATGGGCCACACCTATCAATTCTAAATCTTCCTTTTGGGAAAAAAATTCTTCGACCATTTCACAAAAGTCCAGGTTGTCATCGGCTAGCAAAACCTTAATTTTTTCTTGTTTCATCGATGATAACCACCTCCATTTTTTGATCAATTAGGTTTTTCTATATTTTATAAAATTTTCCTTTTTTCTGGAAATTATTTTTTATTTTTTTCATAAAAAATAGGACATCCCCCAGGATGCCCATAAAATTTACAAATTTATTTTCACTGGCCCTGCTTTTTCGTCTGGGCTTTTTCCAGCATTTCCCGGGCATGGGATAAAGCTGTTTCGGATTGCTCCCCCTCCAGCATCCGAGCCAGTTCCTGGGTTCGATCGCTGGATTTTAATTCAATAACCATGGTTCTGGTGGTTCCATCTTTGATTTCCTTGTCGATGAAAAGATGTTTATCGGCCATACTTGCAATATGGGGCAGGTGAGTAATTGTTATCACCTGGCGCCTGGAACTTATCTGGTCCAGTTTTTCGGCAACCTTTTGCGCGGTTTTGCCCCCGATGCCACTATCAATCTCATCAAAAATCATCGTGGGAACCTGTTCCTGATCGGCTGTTAGAGCCTTCAGAGCAAGCATCAGGCGAGATATTTCACCTCCTGAAGCAATCCTTGTAAGGGGTTTTAAATCTTCTCCCGGATTTGGAGAGAGCATAAATTCAATTTGATCAATTCCATGCTGGAAAAAAGCAATTTTTTCCCCCTCGGATTTAATTCCATCAATATTATCCGGGATCCTTTTGAAATCAACCCGGAAGCGGGTTTCAGGCATCGCCAGCCCCTTCAATTCTTTAACCAGAAGATCAGCCATTTCTTTTGCAGCCTCTTTCCTTTTTTGGGAGAGCTGCCCGGCAAGATCCAGGTACCTGGCTTCCCCGGCTTCAATCTTTTTTTCCAGTTCTTCCGTTCTTTCTTGGCTTCCCTGGAGATTGTGATGTTCTTCCTTGGCTTTATCCAAAAACTCTATAACTTCTCCAAAGGAAGGTCCGTATTTTCTTTTTAAATCATTAATTTCCCCAATTCTATTTTCCACTTCCCGCAAACTGGCTTCATCAAAAACAATTCCATCTGCATAGCTCCTGATTTCCCGGGCCAGTTCCTGTAACTGATAATATGAGCTGCTCAGGAGTTCTTCCGCATTTTCCAGTTGGGAATCTATTTCCCTTAATTCTTTCAGTTCTTTATTAAGGTACCCCAGTTGGTCGTTTATCCCGGTTTCCATTTCTTCTCCGCTTAAATTGGAGAAAATCTCCTGGCATTTGTTATATAATAATTCCACATTTGTCAAAATTCTGTGTTCCTGATTCAGCTGTTCCTCTTCTCCCGGTTTTAGGTCTGCCTCTTCCAGTTCTTTTATTTGGAACTCAAGTAACTCCAGGCGCTGCTTTCTTTCTTTTTCCGAATCCCGCAAGCGGTTTAATTCTTCCCTTCCCTTTTGCAGGTTTTTATAGGCTTCTTTTACCTGGGTTTTTAGATTCTTTAAATCTCTTCCTCCAAAATGATCCAAAAATTCCCGCTGATTATCCTCCGAAAACAGGGCTTGATGCTCGTGCTGACCATGGATATCAATTAAAAAGGGAGAAATCTCTTTTATTATCCCCAGGGTCGCAATCTGTCCATTTATCCTGACCCGGTTATTGCCCGACCGGGAAATCTCCCGGCTTAAAAGCAGGCTGCCTTCTTCATCCTCAATACCCAATTCTCTGAGCTTTTCTTTTAAACCAGGAAGATCTTTAACTGCGAAAAGGGCCCGGATTTCTGCTTTTTCCGCGCCGGTTCGTATGAAATCAAGGGAAGCCCTTGCTCCCAGTAAAAGTTCCAAAGCACCGATTAAAATTGATTTTCCCGCACCGGTCTCACCGGTCAGAATATTGAGACCGGGGGAAAATTCAATATCCTGCCTTTCAATCAGGGCAAAATTATTTATCCCCAGTTCAACCAGCACTTTATATAAACCCCCTATTCAATTCCCACCAGTTCTCGCAGGCGATGCAAAACTTCACCTTTATTACAGTTCTCTTCAAGAGCCACAAAAATGCAATCATCTCCCGCCACACAACCCATGACTTCTTTCCATTCCAGGTTATCAATTGCAGAAGCAAGCCCTCCGGCAGTACCGGATAGGGTTTTTACAACAATCAGGTTCCCTGTCAAATCTACGCTCAAGACAAAATTCTTGAACATTTTCTCTATCCAGCGGGCCATTTTGTACTTATCTGCCTCAGGCGGCATGGCATATTTATAGCTTCCATCTTCCACTGGAACCTTAATCAAACCAAGATCTTTGATGTCCCTGGACACAGTTGCCTGAGTAACTTCAATCCCTTCCTCCTGCAGAACCCTGGCCAGTTCTTCCTGGGTTTTGATCCGCTCATTTTTAACAATATTAATTATTTTAAGATGCCTTTTTCCTTTCATGCTTTACCCCCTATCCCCTTTATAATTTAAGCGTTTTTGTAATATCTGATAAAAATCTTTTTCCGAAAAACGAACCAGGAGAGTTTTCTCTTCCGCTGCTGCTATTTTGACAACATCATCTTTTACCAGACGAAGTCCCTCCTGCCCGTCGACTGTTAACATAACCCGACGATCCGCTCTCTTTACTTTAATCTCAATTTGCTCTTCTTTGCGAACTACCAGAGGTCGAGCATGTAGTGAATGGGGGCAAATCGGAGTAACAATAAAGGCTTCAACCATGGGGTGAACAATTGGTCCTCCTGCACTCAGGGAATAAGCAGTTGAGCCAGTTGTGGTTGAAACAATTAACCCATCTCCAGGAAAGGTACTGATGTAAATCTTTTGCAGGTAAAGGTCCAGTTCAATTATCCGGGCAAAGGCCCCCTTACTGATGACGATATCATTTAAACCCAAAACACGAGCAATTTCAAGACCCCTGCGGCAAACCCATCCTTCGACCATTGCTCTTTCTTCAACCCGGTATTTTTTTTCCAGGATATTATCCAGGACTAAATCTAAATCTTCAGCTTCCATTTCTGTTAAAAAACCCAACCGCCCCAGATTAAAACCAAGGATGGGAATATTGGAGCCTGCAAAAAACCTTGCGGTATGCAGAAATGTCCCATCTCCTCCCAGAATGAGCAAAAGTTCTGCCTCTTTGCGCAGCTGTCTTCGGGACATTGGTGTTCCCTTATCCTGCATTCCCGGGGCATCTTCCTGGGAAATATAAATCGGCAAATCCCTGCCCTTCATTTTTTCGATTAAAGCCTCCGCAACCTGCAGGGCCTTTTTTTTCTCTTCATTTACAATCAATCCAATTTTCAAGGCTAACACCTCTATTTAATTCTTGCCCTGCAATCAAGCCAGTCCTGGTTTGAAAAAATTCTTTCTCCACCTTTTTGCGACAGGAGGAAAAATTCCTGATTTCCACTGACTCCTTTTGGAGAAGCAGGCACCAGCCCAACAAAACCTAACTTATTTGCCTTTTTGGAATCAACCACTTTCGTTACTGCATTTAACTGGTCTGTTTCGTTGCGGACCAGTCCTTTTTTCCCAATTTTTCCCGGTCCTACCTCAAACTGGGGTTTGACCAGAGTCAGGAAAAAACCGCCATCTTTTAAAGCTTTTTCAAGAACGGGAATAACCTTGGTGGCCGAAATAAAGGATAGATCCAGGACAATTAAGTCCAATTTTTCTTTAACTAAATCCGGAGAAAAATACCGGAGGTTATAGTTTTCTACAACAATGACTCTGGGATCCACTCTTAGCTGGGAGTCCAGCTGGTTTTTCCCAACATCTACTGCATATACCTTGCGTGCTCCCCGCTGTAAAAGACAGGAGGTAAAACCCCCGGTAGACGCTCCCCCATCAAGAACAATCATATCATTGGGGTCAAAATTCAACTGTTCCAGAGCAAGGGCAAGCTTAATTCCCCCTCGACCGGGGTAAGGATCCTGAGGGGCTACATTTATCCGAGCATCCGGTTTAAACTTTGTTGAAGGCGTTTTAATTAATTCACCTTCTACCGTTACTTCTCCTTTACGGATTGCAGTTTGCGCCTTATTTCTTGAAGAAAAAAGCCCTAGTTCTACGAGCAAAAGGTCCAATCTTTTCTCCATAATCTGAATCCCTTTTCTGGTTTTTGGAGCAGGAAATCCAAAAATCCTCAATTCTATCCACCATATTATCAATATCAAGTCCATTTTCCCGCAATAATTCACCAATATTTCCATGGGTAATGAACCGATCGGGAAGACCAATATTTAAAACAGGTTTTTCAATCTTTTCCCTGGCCATAAACTCAAGAATAGCTGAACCCATTCCCCCCGCAACATAATTTTCTTCCAAGGTAACAACAATTGAAACATTTTCTATCCACCTGGAGATATTTTTTTCATCGAGGGGTTTAATAAACCTCAAGTCAGCAACACCTACTGAATATCCCTTGCTCTCCAGTATTTCTGCAACCTTGTACCCATCCCAGGCCATGCTCCCACTACCTAAAAGCAGGATATCCTTGCCCCTGCGGAGCATTTCTCCTTTCCCCCTGTTGATGGGTTGATCACTCTTAAAGGGAGGTTGGGGAACACTTCCTCTGGGATAGCGAATTGCCACCGGTCCTTCACAGCTCTGGGCCCAAGTGAACATCTTTTCCAGTTCCACCTGATCTCGGGGAGCCAGAACATTCATATTGGGTATATGGCGAAGAAAAGAAAGGTCAAAAACGCCATGGTGGGTTTCTCCATCCTCGCCGACCAAGCCGGCCCGATCAACGGCAAAAATTACCGGGAGATTGGGCAGGCATACATCGTGGATAATTTGATCATAGGCACGCTGTAAAAAAGTTGAGTATATTGCAACTACAGGTTTCAAGCCACCACGGGCCATTCCAGCTGCAAGGGTAACCCCGTGTTGTTCAGCAATACCAACATCAAAAAAGCGATCGGGAAATTTTTGGGAAAATTTATCAAGTCCAGTTCCATCGGGCATCGCAGCAGTGATAGCGACTATCTTTTCATCTTTTTCCGCCATTTCACAAATTATATCGCTGAAACAACTGGTAAAGCTTTTTCCGCTGGAACGAACCTTTCCTTCTCCATTTTCTAGGATAAAAGGTCCTGTTCCATGGAAACGGGAAGGGCTCTTTTCTGCCGGGTGATAACCCTTTCCTTTTTCCGTAATGGCATGGATCAAAAGAGGGCCATCCAGTCTCTTGCTACGCTGGAAATACTGGCGAAGGGCGGAAATATCATGCCCCGAAACAGGGCCGAGGTAGGTAAATCCAAGTTCCTCAAAAAAAACACCGGGAAGAACAAGGTACTTTAAGCTATCTTTGATCCGATCTGCGGCAAATGCCATCCGTCCGCCAATAGCGGGAATCCTCTTCATTAAAAATTCTGCATCACTTCTCAGTTTTTGATAAACCGGTTCAGTGCGGATTCTTGACAGGTAATTGGCCAGAGCTCCCACGTTTTTGGAAATGGACATTTCATTATCGTTTAAAACAACTATTATTTTTTTATTCAGGTGTCCAATGTGATTAAGAGCTTCCAGAGCCATCCCTCCGGATAGAGCCCCGTCTCCTATCACTGCAATTATTTCGTGGTTTTCGCCTTTTTGTTCCCGGGCCATTGCTAAGCCCATTGCTGCAGAAAGAGAAGTACTGCTGTGCCCTGTTTCTACAATATCGTGGTGGCTTTCATTTCTTTTGGGGAAACCACTCATTCCCCTGTACTTACGAAGGGTTTCAAATTCTTTTTGTCTGCCTGTCACCAATTTATGGGCATAGCACTGATGCCCCACATCCCAGACAATTTTATCCCGAGGGCTCGAGAAAATTGAATGAAGGGCCACAGTCAATTCAACAACCCCCAGATTGGAAGCCAGATGTCCTCCATTTTTGGATACAACATCAATAATTCGTTCGCGGATTTGATCAGAAATGTTTTTCAGATCATCGGGGCCGCATTCCCGCAATATTTCAGGCCCTTTTATATCATCCAGCTGGATCATTTACTGCGCCCTCCTTTTCTTTTTCCGGGGTTAAAGCCCTGGACAAGTGCAATTAAATTACCCACAAAACCAATAATTTCGTTGGCCCTGTTTATCCCAATCCCCTTACAAAAACCTTTCCCGCCAACTGTTAAAGCAGCTGCCAGGGCAACAATTGTTATGTTTAGAACAGCTTCACTAAAATCAACTGCGAAGGCCAGGCGAACTACGATCATTGCACCCAGCGCACCACTTACAATTCCGCAAATATCACCAACAATATCGCTGCAAAAGGTTGCTACTCTATCTGCGTTTTGAACCAGTTGCAGGCCTGTCCTGGCTCCAAAATCTTTCCGGGCCGCCCGGGCATTAAATGGAGCAACATCGGCCGCGGCTGCCGCGACCCCAATCATATCAAACAGAACACCAATGGTTATAATCAGGAGAAAAACAACTGTTGCCAGAAAAGCGGTCAGGTTGGCTACCGCCAAACGGGATAAAGCCACCACGAGGATGGCAATAAAAAAAGTTGATACCCCCATTGTAATTCCCGTCTGGAGATTCTTGTTCAATATTTTTCCCCCCAAAAAATAATTCCAGGCGCATCGGCGGTAATAGACCGGATAAATGCTGCGGCTTAGGTCCAGCAGGCTTTCCCAGTGATCTCCAAAAGGTTGCCCTTTTGGCGGTTTCCCTTTAAATCACTCTGCAATGTCACCATATGCAGGGCTGGATTACCACTCAGACCACACTTCAATCCCCGGTCTATCCCCACAGTGGGACAGCCTAGAAGTTTTCCTTGACAGCCTTAATTACTCCCTAGCTTCTTTTGCAGTAAGGGTTTCAGAGGTAAAGGAACTACTTCCTAGGGCCCCTGGGAAGCAGGACTTAATACCCTCCTCTCCCCTTACCACTCAAAGCAGGCTACACTGCAGCTACCTTGCGGTTTCTGCAGGTTCCCCGGACACTAGCTCCCGACTTGTATCCGGGCCTCCGCGGAATCAGGGTCCACGCCCACATGCCATTGTGGATCGCCCCGAAATCCTTAACTCCCAGCTATGACCCCCGACTGGGCGTCAGTAGCCACAACCAGGAACTTCATCGATGTGCCCTTTGACGGATTTTTAGGCCCGCCTTCAAGAGTACAAAGCTGACTAGGATACTGCACCGCCGATGCGCAATTAATTATAACATAACCACTTATTACTAGCAATTATCACCTATCCCGGGAAAAAACAAAATCAGCCAGTTCAATGAAAAGCCTCCCTTTTTTTCCCAGTTTAACAGCAGCTTTTTGCGCTCTCAGGCGTTTTTCCTCTGCTTTCTTCTTTGCTCCATCAATGCCGAGAAGCGAAGGATAGGTTGATTTACCTAAAGCTGCATCTTTTTGCCCGGCTTTTCCAGTTTTATCAGGGTCTCCAACTACATCCAGTAAATCGTCAGTAATCTGAAATAATAAACCCAGTTCCTGCCCATAATCTTCCAGGGCTTTTAATTCCTCTTCAGGAGCACCACCTAAAATTCCTCCGCTAACCACCGAAGCTGTGATTAAAGCACCTGTCTTTTTCCGGTGGATCTCCTCCAATTGTTTGAAGTTAAGCTTTCTACCTTCGCCTTTTAAATCAAGGTACTGGCCCCCGACCATCCCTTCTGGGCCTGAAGCTTTTAAAACTCTGTCTATGGCCATCTGGACGGTTTCGGGGGGAAAATCAATGGCGTTTGAATTCATCAGTTCAAAAGCAAGGGAAAGCAGCGCGTCTCCAACCAGCAAGGCATTGGCTTCGCCATAAACCCGGTGAGTAGTAAGCCTGCCCCTGCGGAAATCGTCATCATCCATAACTGGAAGGTCATCGTGCACCAGAGAATAAGTATGAATTGCTTCAATTCCACAGGCAAAAGGCACCGCTTTTTCTTCATGAGAAGAATAGATCCCAAATGCCTGAAGGAAAAGAAAGGGCCGGATCCGTTTTCCTTTTCCCGATAGAGCATAGCCTATTGCTTCAGAAAATTTCTCGGGAATCGCCCTTTCTTCAGTTATCCTGGGCAAATAAGTTTCTACTATTTTTTGAATCCTTTCCAGTTCCGTTTTGATCTTCTTCATCTTTTTCCGGGGAAGCAAAAGGTTCTGTTTCGATCTCACCATCTTTCTCGGTGACCAGTTTTTCTATTTTGCCCTGGGCCTCTTCCAGTTTTTTCTGGCAGAGCCGGGAAAGACGAACACCTTCTTCAAACAATTCAAGGGATTCATCCAGCTTTAAATCGCCGCTTTCCAGTTTCTCAACTATTTGCTCCAGTTTCTGGAGTGCCTCCTCAAAACTCAACTTATCCTTTTGCCTGGCCCCCATTTCCATCCTCCTTTTTTGCCTTATCATGAGTGGAAATTACCCGGGCTTCTGCTTCTCCCCGGGAAAGAATTATCCTGATTTGTTCATCGGTCTCTAACTGTCGGAAATCTTTATAAACTTTTTCCCCGGAAAGGTCTGTACAAATGCTGTATCCCAGGCCGAGAATTTTTAGCGGGCTTAAACCTTCCAGCCGCGCAACCCGGGTTTGCAATCTTTCCCTTTCCATCTGCTGTTCATGCTTGACCTTGGTCACCATCTTGTTTTCCAGTTCATCAAGCAGCTGACGGCGCCTTTCAATTAATTCTTCTTTAGGGTGCACGAAAATCCTTTTTTGCATCAATCTCTCCAGTTCCTGCTTCCTTTTATCCAGAAGAGAGATGAGTCCTTTTTCCAGTCTCCGCTTGTATTCCAGGATATCTTTTTTGAGCTGACGGTGGTCGGGAACAACCATTTCCGCTGCTGCAGATGGGGTTGGAGCCCTGCTGTCTGCAACAAAGTCAGCAATGGTAAAATCCCTCTCGTGTCCCACAGCAGAGATAACGGGGATTTGGCAGGAAAAAATGGCCCGAGCAACAACTTCCTCGTTAAAAGCCCAGAGTTCTTCCAATGAGCCGCCTCCCCTGGTTACAATTATCACGTCGACATCGGTCCGGGAAAGTTTATCCAAAGCATCAGCAATCTCTTCTCCTGCGCCTTCCCCCTGGACCCGGGCAGGAGCGAGAAGCAACGAGGTACCTGCAGAACGCCTCTGGAAAACAGCAAGGATATCCTTTATCGCGGCCCCTGAAGCTGAACTAACCACTCCTACTTTTTGCGGAAAAGGAGGAAGGGGCTTTTTATGCTCTTCCGCAAAAAGCCCTTCTCCCTCCAATTTCTTTTTAAGCTGTTCAAAAGCCAGGTGCAGGGCCCCAATTCCGGCGGGCTCCATTTCCTGAACATACAGCTGATATTCTCCGCGTTGTTTGTAAATATCAATATAACCGCGGGCCATTACATCCAGTCCATTTTCCATTTTAAACTTGATCTTTTCAGCGTGGCTTTTGAAAAAAACGGCCCGCAGCCTGGATTCCTTGTCCTTGAGGGTAAAGTAGCAGTGGCCCGAATGGTGCTGGTGAAAATTAGATATTTCACCAGCCACCCAGAGGTCACTTAACAGTTCTTCCCGTCGCAAAACACCCTGCAGGTAGCTGGTGAGTTCGCTAACGGTAAGGACTGTTTTATCCATGGTTTTTGAAAGATTCCAGGGTGTTCTGTAATAACATGGCGATTGTCATTGGGCCAACCCCACCGGGGACAGGAGTTATCAGGCTGGCAACTTCTTTTGCTTCATCAAATGCAACGTCTCCAACCAGTTTTTTCTCGCCAACCCTGTTGACACCTACATCAATAACTATTGCACCTTCTTTAATCCAATCCCCTTTTACCATTTCTGGTCTTCCCACCGCGGCAACAACAATATCTGCCTCCCGCACTACTCCGGGAAGGTCCTGGGTCCGAGAATGACAGATGGTTACCGTTGCATGCTTCTGTAGCAGTAAAAGGGCAACCGGTTTCCCAACAATGTTGCTCCTTCCGATTACAACAGCTCTCTTACCCTTTATTTCAACTCCCGACCGGTCGAGGAGTTCAATTACACCACGAGGAGTGCAGGGCACAAAACTGGGATCTCCCGTCATCAAGCGGCCAACATTGAAGGGATGAAAACCATCCACGTCTTTTTCCGGGTCAATTGTATAAAGAACTTCCTGTTCGTCAAGACCATCCGGCAGAGGCAATTGAACCAGAATTCCATGGATCTCGTCATCATCGTTGAGTTGTTTAACTAAATCCAGCAATTCTTTTTGCGTGGTGTTTTCAGACAGCCTGTGGGTGCGGGACAAAAATCCTGCTTCTTCGCAGGCTTTTCCCTTCATCCGAACGTAAGTTGCTGATGCAGGATCTTCCCCAACCAGAACCACTGCCAGGCCAGGAACTTTTCCTGTTTTTTCCTTTAAGGCATCTACTTCTTTTTTTAATTCTACCCTGATTTCTTTAGCAATCTGCTTTCCATCAATAAGTTTTGACATGCAAATTCCTCCTTTGTTTTCCCGGGCGGTTATTTTTTTTATTCGTCCTTTTTCTTTTTCCAATCCAGGGCTCCCACCGGGCAGGCTTCAATACATTCACCGCAATCGGTGCAGAATTCAGGAAGGGTTGTATCAAATGCAGTTTCAACCTTGGTTTTAAAGCCCCGGTTTTTAAAGCCCAGGAGATATTCGTTAACGACCTCGCTGCAGACTTTTACACAAATCCCACATTTTACACATTTTCCGTTATCCATTATTATGTGGGGATGGCGGGAATTGTAGGTATTATTTCCTTTCTCTCCACCAAATGTTTCCGGATGGGCTCCATAGGTTTCAGAGAAGTCTTTAAGCTTACAATCTCCTTTGGCAGTACAGCTACACTCAATACAGCGTTTTCCTTCTTCCAAAATTTCCTCTTCGGTAAAGGTATAACTAACTTCTTTAAAGGTAGAAGTTCTCTCTTCCAGGGGTATCAAACGCAGAGGGACTCTTTTGTTTTTATCGGGTTCAAAAAGGTAGACCAGATCGTCTTCGGACATGCTCTGCCAGTGTCCGCGCGAGACATTAATCTGACGGGGAAGCTGGCACTCTTCTCCTTTAAGGTAGGCCAGTATTCCCAGGGCAGTTCTTCTTCCACCGGCAACTGCTTCGACAACTGTTGCTGGACCACTTACACAGTCACCTGCAGCAAAAACATTACCTTCTGCCCGGCAGTCAGCTTCTTCAACATCTACGTCGCCCCACTTGTTAGTTGGAAGCCCTTTTGGAGCAAGGGTTTTCTGTCCGATAGCAGCGATAACAGTATCTGCGGCAACTTCAAATTCACTGCCTTCAATGGGCACGGGACGCCTTCTTCCCGAAGCATCTGGTTCACCCAGTTCCATCCGCAAGCATTCCAGAACAAGTTTCCCGTTTTCTCTGCGAAGTTTAATGGGCTGAGTTAGGAAATTAAACCGGGCACCTTCCTCCCGTGCTTCATCTATCTCAATTTGCTCGGCCGGCATTTCTTTTTCCGTCCGGCGGTACATACAGTGAACAGGTTCATCAGTCAGGCGAAGCGCACTGCGTACACAGTCCATGGCGGTGTTTCCACCACCTACAACTATGGTTTCTCCAGGGTCTTCACCTTTCCAGCCATTAAGGGCCAGCTCTTCCAGCCAGTCAATGCCTCCCCTGGCCAGCTCTTCCCCTTCAGTTCTCATTCCGCTGGCCTTCCAGGAACCAACAGCTACCACAACTGCATCATATTCTTTTTTGAGTTTATCCAGCTGGATGTCTTTGCCCAATTCGTTATTACAGTATATTTTAATACCACCCATTTTTTCAAAATGAGCCAGTTCTTTATCCAAAACCTTCTTGGGCAAGCGGTATTCTGGAATACCGTAACGGAGCATACCTCCGGCCTCAGGTAATTTTTCGTAAATATCAGAGGCCACACCTTCTAACCTCAGGAAATAGGCAGTTGCCAGTCCGCCAGGGCCAGAACCGATAATAGCAACCTTTTGTCCGGTCAGTTCTTTCCGTTCCTCCATATATTCATCATAATAAAGGTCGGCCGAAATGCGTTTGAAATCGTTAATGGCAACACCTTCATTATCTAACACATTACGCCGGCAGTCCTTTTCACAAAACCGCGGACAAACCCTTCCAATTGAGAGGGGCAGGGGAATACGCTCCTTGGCAATTTCCAGTGTTTTCCGCAAATCACCGTCCCGTCCTGCTCTCACGTATTCTTCAACCCGGGCATGGGCGGGACAGGAAATCGTGCAGGGAGCCTCGCAATCTCCGCTATGCTCAGAAAGGAGCAGGTCCAGGGCGGTTTTCCGCATATCCCGAACTAGATCACTTGATGCATCAACTTCCATCCCATCCTGGGCTTCTGCAGAGCAGGAGGGCATCCAGTTTCCATTCTTCCCTTCCCGGACAATACAAACAAAGCAGGAGGTGGTCTGGCTTATTCTATCATCGTGACACATGGTCGGGATTTCTATCCCATTTTCTTTGGCCACTTCAAGTATGGTCTTCCCTCTGGGGGCTGTAATCTGTTTTCCGTCTATGGTCAGTTTAATTTCCGACACTGACTTCCCCTCCTTTCGCAACCCGGGCAATGGCATCTACAGGACAAACCTCAATACAGCTGTTGCAGCGGGTGCAAATTTCATTATCAATCACGTAATCCTCGCTTATACAATCAACGGGGCAATTCTTAATACACTGCCCGCATTCAATGCAGGTTTCCCTATCGATAAAAACATCAACCAGGGCCTTGCACTCCATGGCCGCACAATGGCCTTCTTCGACGTGAGCCAGGTATTCATTATTGAAATATTTGAGGGTAGAAAGCACCGGGTTGGGAGCGGTTTGACCGAGCCCACACAAGGATCCCTGAATAATTTTCTTACCCAGATCAGCGAGGAGCTCTACATCTTCGGGACCACCTTCCCCACCGGTTATTCTTTCCAGAGTCTCCAGCATTCGCTTGGTTCCGATCCGGCAGAAAGTACACTTCCCGCAGCTTTCCCTGGTTGTAAATTCCAGGAAATAGCGAGCAGTTTCAACCATGCAACGGTTATTTCCAATTACAATCAAGCCACCTGACCCCATAATTGCACCCAGGGAAGTGAGAGAGTCGTAGTCAATGGGAGTATCAAAGTGTTCCGCAGGAATGCAACCACCGCTGGGGCCTCCAATCTGGACAGCCTTAACACTTCCCGGTTCAGCCCCTCCAATGTCGTAGACAACTTCCCCTATAGAAATTCCCATGGGAACCTCAACAAGTCCAGAATACTCCAGGTCTCCGGCGAGAGCAAAGAGTTTTGTTCCCGTGCTATTCTCGGTTCCCGTAGCTGCAAAATTTTCCCCTCCATCCCGGACAATCAGGGGGATATTCGCAAAACTTTCAACATTGTTTATTGCCGAGGGATAGCCGTGGAAACCATAGTCAGTTGGATATGGGGGGCGATACCTTGGAGTCCCTCTCTTCCCTTCAAGGGAGTGAATGAGGGCAGTTTCTTCTCCGCAAACAAATGCCCCCGCTCCTTCTTTAACCATAATTTTAACGGGCTCTCCATCGATTATATTAAGGCCTTCTTTTTCAATCTGTTCAATCGCAATATTCAAATTTTTTACTGCCAGGGGATATTCCGCCCGGCAATAAATAAATAATTGGCGGGCACCAGTTGCTTTCGCCCCGATCAACATTCCTTCCAAAACCTGATGGGGAAGTGATTCCATTAAAGTCCGATCCATGAAAGCCCCCGGATCTCCCTCGTCAGCATTGCAAATTAAAACTTTTTGCTCGCTGTCCTTGGCTGCCAGGAAGCTCCATTTTAATCCCGTGGGAAAACCTCCCCCACCACGGCCACGCAACTTGGAAGTTTTCACTTCGTCAACAATTGCATCCGGTTCCATTTCCAGAGCTTTTTTCAAGCCCTCGTATCCTTTGTTAGCCCTGTATTCCTCAAGAGAGGTGGGAACAATTTTCCCGGCGAGAGAGGTAATCAATTGTCTTTCTTTATCAACACGCGGGGAATGGGGTTGAAAGCGAGAAAATTCATCCAGGTCAATAATCTTCTGCAGGTCTTCTTCCTTGGGTTGGACTTTTTCAAAAATATAGTCCCCGGAATCTGTTTCAACTTCAACAAGAGGTTCAGCATAACAGTGTCCGATACAACCAACTTCAACAACTTTATTATCTCCGGCCATTTCCTGCAGTAATTCCAGCACTTCACCTGCTCCGGCAGCAATACCACAGCTGGCCATCCCCACTTTAATTCTTTTTATCATGATCCAGCTGCCTCCTTTTTCCGAAAGTCTGCTACAATTTTTAATAGTTTTTTGCGATCAAGCTTACCATAGACCTTGCCGTTAATGCTGATTACCGGGGCTAAACTGCAACAACCCAGGCAGGCAACGCTTTCCAAAGAAAAGAGACCTTCTTCATCGGTCTCCCCGTCTTTTATGCCAAGTTCGTCAGTAAGCCAGTTCAAGATCAGGGTTGAACCGATAATATGACATGCAGTCCCATCACAAACCATAATCTGGTATTTGCCCGGGGGAACCCTTTTGAACTGGGTATAAAAACTCACAACACCTTCAACCTCTACAACAGGAAGGTTAAATTCTCCAGCTATTCTCTCTATTGCAGCATCAGAGATAAAACCTTCCTTCTTTTGCTCCGTCTGTAACACCTTAATAAGGTTTGACTTTTCTGCGACCAGATCCTTGCTCATATAGAACCTGCCCTCCTCGCACCAAAAATATTTTTCAATCCTCGCAAAACCAATCCATCCCACTTGCCTAATAATTTTCTTTCCTGTTAAACACCCACCTTTTTCAATTCGTCATAAAGCACATTATTCCTGCCAAAAATACCAGATATTCCTTGACAAGGAGACCACGATACTTTATATTATATGTGTAAGCCGAAGTGGCGGAATTGGCAGACGCGCACGATTCAGGGTCGTGTGAAGTTACCTTCGTGTGGGTTCGAATCCCACCTTCGGCACCACTTAAAACAAAGCTCCCTCATACGGGAGCTTTTTTTATTCCCAGGAGAATCCAATCCCCCTGGGGAGTCAGGAATTTAATCCTGGATCCATTTCATTTTTTACTTCCCAAGCTTTCTGCAAACTCCTTTTTAAATATTCTGGTGTATTGGGATCTGCCAAGATCTCATCTTCGGTTTTCCAGAATACATCAGCAACTTCCTCTGGGTCTGCGGGAGTTGCCTCACCGCTTTTATATTGACATAAAAAAACAAGGTCAACAACAGGCTGATTGTCATCGGCGACAAAAAATTTACTTTCCACATACTCTAGATCTTTTTCTATCTCAATACCGACTTCTTCTTCAATCTCCCGGTGTAGAGTTTTTTCTAAAACATCTTCGATAACATTTCCTTTGTCAACCTCTACCTTCCCCCCCACCAGAGCAAGGGCTCCAGGTGCGTGGTCTTCCTTTTCACTCCGTTTAATTATCAACCACTTGTCCCCACGGGAAATTACTGCTTCAACATTCACAATAAAATGTTTAATATTCATTTCGCCTCCCCGGTTTTTAAATCTGGGCAAAAAATACCAGCAATATAACCGCAATTACCAGAGTAACAGCAAGGATAATCATGTCAAAATTAAGGTTCAACACGCTCCACTTGCCCCAGCCGGAATCCAGAGCTTCCTTCTTTTTTTCGATTTTTTTCTTGTCTACCCGGGCTTTTTCCTGGTCTTTTTCCAACCCGTCAACAGTTTGTATATTCCCCGTAAGGTACTGGAATATCTCTTCCATTCGCTGGATAATCCGCAAATGAGGATAACTTTTCTCCTCCATACTTTTTGGGGAAATGCCCTTTTCTTCTAAAGCCATAAGCCGGGCAAAAAGTCTTTCTACGCGATTTTTCTCTTTTTCCGTCAACTCTTCTTTTTCCATCATTTCCTGAATTCTTTTGCTGAAATCTTCAACACTTCCAATAAAATCGGGGGAATCAACATTCTCTTTATCAACTGGTTGTAAAATTCCTTCACCCGTTAACCAATTCCAGAACCCATGCAGCTCAGCTTCTTCTTTTTCTTCCTTTCCATAATCTAAAATCAGATTGATCAGCTTTCTCTGGTCATGGCTACCCGAGGTCTTGAAAACAAATCCGGCAAAAAGATCATCTGTTCTCTTTCCTATTTCATCAACATAGCCATCCAGGTGGTTAATAAAGGGAAGTCCTTTTTTATAGCCTTCTACGAGACCAGTCCCAAAACCCATTAGCCGATTATTAATAAAATAATATGAAGCACCAAGAATTGCCCCTAAAGCCTTAATTAAAGGATTCAAAACAAGCCTTTCAATTGATAACCAGCGGGGAAGGTCTATTCGTTTTTTGACCAAAACAAGGTTGATAGCGGTTAACCCCAGACCAATTAAAAGAATTTTAAAAGCCCCCCGCAGATCATAAGCATTGAAAAAATTGTACCCACCTAATTTATAATCAACAAAATCAGGGTCCAGGAAAAAAGCACCTGCAGCGGGGAAAATAATGGTTTCCATGGTCAGAGTTGGAAACAGCCCGATAAAAAGCATGGCTACAATTAAAACCATAAATATCCCCTGAACCAGGGGTTTTTCTTTTTCCCCTGTAAACTCAGGCTCCCGGGGAGCGAAGAAAACATTATAAATCAGCTTGATGCAATAAGCAGTGGTCCCTGCGGCACCAATATTAAAAAGGGTTTCAGCATATCCGTATATCGCCATTTGAGTTTCACTTTCGGCGAAAGTAATGGCGTGGTGAATCATTGTTTTGCTGGGATAACCGTTAAAAAGAGGTAATCCCATTAGCCCGGCTGCAGAAACAACTGCTAAAATGGTTGTAAAGGGCATCTTCTTCCAGAGGTTACCCAGGCGATAAATATTGAATTCCCGGGTTCGCAGAAAAGTATAACCCAAAGCTAAAAATAGGCTTCCTTTGAAGAGAGCATGGTTGAGAACGTGGAAAAAAGAACCAAGACCTCCCATTACTCCAGTTTCAGCCATTATCGCGCCTCCGCCGAACCCTACCATAATATAACCCGCCTGGCTTACACTGCTGTAAGCAAGTATTCTTTTCCCGTTATGCTCAAAAAAGGCCAGTAGCGATCCCAAAACCATTGTTAATAAACCAAAACCAAGTATTACCTGCCCGAAAGTTAACATCGGAGCCATTAAAAAGAGCAAACGGATAATCCCAAAAACTCCACATTTTTTAAGAACGGCAGAAAGGATTGCGCTACCAGGTGCCGGGGCGGCAACATAACCCTGGGGTACCCAGAAGTGGACTGGAACCAGGCCCGCCTTTATGGCAAACCCGAGCAGCAGACCAGCGATAATTATTATATCCACCGGGGACCCACCAGCCAGTGCTCCTCCCAGTTCACTGTATACAAGAGTTCCCAGGCGATGGTACAGCAGAAAAAGGCCCAGCAAAATAGTCAGGCCTCCCAGCACTCCAATATAAAGGTACTGTTTGCCCGCCCGGTGAGCCTCTTCAGTCTCCTCATGGATAACCAGGGGAAAAGAGGCAAAGGCCATAAATTCAAAGAAGACAAACATTGTAAAAAGATCCCCTGCAAGAAAAACACCAAGGGTTCCAGTCAGGGAAAGCAGGGAAAAGAAAAGAAAACGAATTGAATTATGGCTTCTCTGCATAAAATCAAGGCTAAAAAGAGTATAAAGAAACCATAAAACAAGGGCCATAATGGCAAGGAAAATCCCCATGTAATCAGGAGCAAGGACAAATCTTACCCCGAGGAAACCTTCCCAGATAAATTCTATCGGCTCCCCAACAACAGCAACTAACGCCCCAACAGCAAGCCCAATTGCCACAAGAGCAATTTTGTGTGCCGTTTTAAAAACCCTTACTTTAAACAGGGCTCCAGCGGCCAGAAGGGGAGCAAATATCGCGGTTACAAGCAACGCGTTTTGCATGCTCGGCCCGATTGCATTAACCATTATATCTACATCCTTCCTAGTGCTGGAAAAGGGCCCGTGCGGAGAATTCGGCCAGAACCAGTGGCAGGTTAACAGGTAGGATATTGAATATGACCAAACTCAGAGCCAGAATTAAAATTGGCACAAGCATACTCGCCCTGGCTTCATCGTAACGCAACATATCTCCATAAAGAACTGTCCCTTCTTCCGGTTTGCGGAAATAAGCAAGAATTACAATTGGTAAATAGTACAGGGCGTTCAACATACTACTGATTAAAAGAACAACCGCATAGCCTGGCTGGCCAGCATCTAAAGCACCCAGGGCCAGGGCCCATTTACTAACAAAACCATTTAAAGGTGGAATCCCGATCATAGCCAGTGCAGCAAGGGTAAAAGCCCCCATGGTATAGGGCATTTTTCGCCCCACTCCTGCCATCTGGCTTACATATTTAATCCCCGTCTTGGTAATAATTGCCCCTGCAGTTAAAAACAAGGTGCTTTTGATTGTCGCATGACTGACAATGTGAAAAACATCACCAGCCAGGCCACGCTCGGTAAGAAGGGCTCCCCCCATAAGTATATATCCGATCTGACTGATACTTGAATAAGCGAGACGTCTTTTAAGATTATCCTGAACCAGAGCAGCCATGGATCCGTAAAGAGTGGTAATCGCAGCGAAAATCAGCAGAATAGTGGGCCAGCCAGTATCCCGCATCATCTCGATCCCGTAAACGTTATAGGTTACCCGGATTATTCCGTAAGCTCCAGTTTTGATCAAAATCCCAGAAAGCAAAGCACTCGCTGGAGACGGCGCAACCGGGTGAGCAGCAGGCAACCAGGTATGCAGCGGAAAAAGACCCGCCTTAAAACCAAAACCAATTATAAAAGCCACAAAGGCGATCAGGGAGACAACATTGGCCTCGGGAATGATTCCTAAAGAACCCAGGTCAAGAGTTCCTGCCAGCTGATAGGTAATAATAACCCCAGTGAAAACCAGGATACCACTCAGGATGGTTACCATCAGGTACCTGGATCCAGCTTTAAAAGCTTCTGGAGTTTCAGCATGGATAACAAATAAGTAACCGGAAAAAGCCATTACCTCATAAAAGAGGAAAAAAGTATAGAGGTTCCCCGCAAGAAATACCCCTAGCGAACCAGCCAGGGTAAAAATATGAACCGGGAAATAACGGTTGGGAGCATGGTCATCTTTCATGTACTGCAAGCAATATATTGAAGCCAATAGCCATACTCCTGCAGCAACAACCCCAATAAGAAAACTTAGGGTATCCACTCTGAATGTAATGGTAAACGGAAACATGGCCACAAGATAGTTGATAACCAGTATTCTTCCCTGCAGGACATAATAGCCCATCAAAGCCATTCCAGCAAAGGTAATTGCCGCGCCGCTAATAAAAAGCCAGTTGCGGAGCAAAAATGACCTTTTCTGGAAAATCCCTACCAATGCAGTAAAAATTATTGGAATTAATACGACCAATCCCGGTAAATGCGAATGCGTTTCTACTCCCTGTACCATCCCGGTTGCCTCCTCCTGTTAATTCATAGTGTTTTTTACTGGCCCAACAAGTGCTGGGCCGCGTCTGCAGCAATTTGCAGCGGAACAAAGGGTAATAACCCCAGAATAATTATACCTGCAGCCAAAATTACAATTGGCAATATCAAAGTAATTGGTGCTTTATCAAAAACAGTTTCTTTTTGGGAATCCCCACCCAAAAAGGCTTTAATTAATACCGGTAGATAATAAAGACCATTTAAAAGGCTGCTGATAATAATCACAAGCAAATACATTAAACCAGCCAGACCCCCATATTCCAGGGCTCCCAGGCTGATATACCATTTGCTAATGAAACCATTGAGCATGGGAATACCAACCATGGCAAAAGCACCAATACCAAAGCAAATCATGGTTATGGGAAATTCCTTCCCCACTCCCCCCAGTTCATCCACATTGCTGGTTTTTTTCTGGTAAATAATTACTCCACAGCAGAGAAACATCATTGACTTTATTAAGGCATGATTCAAAATGTGGAGAATAGCCCCGGTTACACTAAACCCTGTAGCCAGGCTAAGCCCCAGGAATATGTACCCAATTTGAGCAACACTTGAATAGGCCACCAACCTTTTTATATCTTTCTGGTTTAGAGCCATTATTGAACCCATGATAATCCCTGCCACCGCCATTACTTTGAGAATGGTAAAAAGCGGTGTGGTAGCAAGTACGTCAATTCCATAAAGATTGAAAAGGACCCGGGTCAAACCAACTATATATACTTTTGCCGCAAGTCCGGCCAGAAGAGCACTTGAGGGGGAAGGTGCGGAAGTATAAGCATCTGGGAGCCAGACATGCAGGGGAAAAAGGGCCGCCTTAACCCCAAAACCTACGATGAAAAAGGCCTGGGCTAAAAGAGCAACTCTGGGATATTCATGAATTACATTTAATACTTCCTGGCCGGCGAAAGTCATGTTCAAATGGCCGGTAATCATATAAATTAGAGCAATCCCGAAAAGAATCGGGCCCGAACCAAGAGCAATCATTACCAGATATTTAAAGCCTGCTTCCACAGCAAGCCGGTTGTTCCGGATAGCCACAAGGGCGGGACCACAAAGGGATACGATTTCAACCATAACATAAAGATTGAACAAATCATTGGTTAAAACCATTCCTACCATTGCCCCGGAAATCAGTAGGACCAGGGTATAAAACCAGCCCCTGAGGGCGTAATTTATTTCTCTCTGAATATCCCGCCAGGCAAAAACCAGGACCAAAAAGCTTATTCCCGTAATAATAACTGCCATGTAGGCACCTAAAAGGTCTGCAACAATTTCAATGCCCCAGGGAGGTGCCCAGTTTCCAAGGTGGTAGTGAATGTTTCCTTCCCGGACAACCCGGAAAAGTAAAATTATAGAGAAAACATTGGCGAGACCCATTAAAAACAGCGAAATATGGGGGATTAGCTGATTGCGAATCCTCCCCACAATGGGCATAAGAAAAGAACCCAAAAGAAGTTGGACCACAATTAGAACAGGTAGCTGATATATCATTGTCTTTCTCCTCGCAGCATAACAATTTCATCAGCGTCAAGGGTTCCATAAAAATGATAAAGTTTAACCATCAAAGCCAGGGCAAAAGCCGTAATACTTACCGATACAACAATTCCAGTAAGAATCAAGGCCGAGGGCAGGGGATTCATATAAGGCCCTCCTTCGGCTCCTCTACCCATTATTGGAGCCTGCCCACCCTCAACATAACCAAGGGCAACAAAAAATAGGAATATTGAGGTTTCCATTATATTGATCCCAATGATTTTTTTTAAAATATTTGAATGGCTCAGTGTGGTATAAAATCCAACCATAAAAAGAATAAGAGCATAATAAAAGAAATAATTCTGGCCCAGGGCTGCAAGGGCTTCGGCCATAACTAATCCTCCTCAACCAGCGAATAATAAAGGCTGACAACGGTAACTGCGACTTTTATTCCAATCCCAAAAGAAAGAAGGGGAATCAAACCCCCACTTATCAGGTAGCCCGGTGTGCCAAGAGGAATTCCAATCTGCCCATTTGTAAGGAAATTACCTCCGACAAGGATTCCCAAAAAACCAAGGGCAACATACCAGATAGCTCCCAGACTCTCAAACAGGGATGCTCTTTCATGGGAGAGTTTTTCAAGACCCTGGGAAGCATCAAAAGTCAGGGCATATAAAACCATGCTGGCAGCAACAATTGTTCCCCCGGCAAAACCACCACCAGGACTAAGATGTCCAGCAGTAATTACATAAAATCCATAGACCTGGATAAAGGGAATAACAAATCTAACAACTATCTTCAGTATCAGGATCTCCTGCATCCTCATCTGTCAGTCCCCTTTCCCTGTCTTCAGGACAGATTACTCCCAAGCGCAACCTGTTTAAAACAGTAAGCACTGCAGCAATAGCAGCAAACAAAACCGTGACCTCTCCCAGAGTATCATAGGCACGGTAGTCCGTGATTATAGCAGTGACAATATTCTGTGCTCCGGTTTCCCGAACTCCCTGATTCAGGTAGCGTTCGCTAACTACATTATGAGCGGGGTTATTTATATCCCCAAACGGAGGCATTTCGGCGACCACCAGTAGCAGAGCAGCTCCCAGGACCAGGGTTAAGAAAAAAGGGATAATTTGACGCATCATTCATACCTCCCCGTCTTACTAATGGTGGCAATCATAAGTATGGTAGTAACTCCAGCTCCCAGTGCAGCCTCCGTAATCGCAACATCAGGTGAGCCCAGTTGTAGCCAGATAATTGCCATCAAAAGACTATAAGCGGCATATATTATTACTGCCCCAAGAAGATCCCGGGTTCGAACCGCGGCCAAAGCACAGAGAACAAGAATACTCAATAAAAGGAGATCTAAGATCGCCACTATTCCTCACCACCCTTTTGCCGGGCCAGCTGCCCGGTCCAATCCACAATTGTATCATAAGAAGCTCGGGCAATAATATGGCCTGCAGTGGGGTTGGTTATCAAGATAAAAATTATCATAAATACTATTTTAACTCCCGCTGAAGAAAGTCCTTCATAAAGCACTAAAGAAGAAAGGACCAAACCAACACCAAGGGTATCACTTTTTGTATTGGCATGGAGGCGGCAAAAAACATCGGGAAGGCGCAAAACCCCGATTGTTCCCACTGTAAAAAAGAAGACACCGGTGAATAAAAACAGCATTACAATTATTTCCCGCATTTCTTGCTCCTCCTATAACCTCTTCAATTCCAGGTATTTAGCCACACAAATGGTCGCTGTATAACCGATCAGGGTATAAGTAATTGCAACATCAAGAAACAGTTCTTCATGGTACATAAAAGAAACCAGGGCCATAACCGCAATGGTCTTACTTGTAATCATATTAATAGCGACAACCCGGTCTCCCGGAGTAGGACCAACTGCTGCCCGATAAAGGCAAAATATAACATTCACCATCAGGAGAATAGCAGCCACCAAAAAGGCAGTTTCAATCATTTTGATCTCCCCTCGAATTCGACCAGTGCTTTACCAACGGGGTTATCGGGGAAGTGAGAAACAAGGTCCCCGGTTAAAAAATGAATCAGGATTTTTTTATCGTCAACATCTATGGTTAAAGTCCCCGGTGTTAGCGTGATGGAGTTGCCCCACAAAACCTGGGTTACCGGGTACCTCATGACCTGCTTAACTTCAACAAACTGGGGGGTTATATTGAGTTTGGGACTGAGGACAATCTGCACAACCTGGATGTTGGCTTTGATTATCTCCCTTATTAAAATAAACACAAACCGCAGGAAAAAAAATCCTCGGGCAATAAACGGCGGCCTTTCCTCTTTTTTTATGATTTCCGGGGCCATAAAGATGGCCACAAAAAAAGCAAAGGTAAAGCCCAGCAAAAGGTTAACCCAGTGTAAACTCCAGGAAATAAGGAGCCAGAAAATATATAAAATTATTGTCATTCCCAGGACATCCTTGGAAAAAAACATAAGTAAAACCTCCGTTAGCCACAACAGTCCTCTTACTATTTTATTGCAAATAAATCAATACTGCAACAAGAAACTTATACCCGTTATTTAATTCGTTTAAATTTCTCCTTAATCCGAGTATTTTGCCAGAAAAACAACGAAACTAAATTCCAATTCATCTAAAGAGACCTTTAACGACTTAAAGAAAACAATGCTCTTGGATTTACCTTTTTCTCTCTATTCTTTTTCTACTCTAAAAGTTTTTAACCTGCAAAAAAGGAGGGGATAAATCCCCTCCTTTTTTTATTCATCTTTTTTTATTTTTACACCACAAACCTTAAACTCCGGTATTTTAGCTACAGGATCCAATACAGGGTTGGTAAGAACATTTGCAGCAGATTCACTGAAATGGAAGGTCATAAAGATCATTTTTTCCGGAACTCTTTCGGTTGGTTTGGCCCGAGCTGTCACCTCTCCCCGGCGGGAGGCAATTAACATTTTATCCCCCTCCTCCAGTCCGAGTGCTTCTGCATCTTTGGGATTGATCTCCACCATTTCTTCGGGATCTATGGTGGAAAGACCTGAACTTCTCCGACTCAAGGTTCCCGTGTGGTAGTGGGTTAGTTTGCGGCCGGTGGTGAGCAGGAAGGGATATTCTTCGTCAGGAAGTTCCGCGGGCGGAATAAAGTCTATCCCGTGGAACTTTCCTTTCCCCCTGGGGAATTTCCCTTGATGCAGGTACCTTGTTCCCGGGTGATTTTTGTCGGGACAGGGCCACTGCAGGCCTTGTTTTTCAATCCGGTCATAATCAATACCAGCATATGAAGGTGTTAAAGCTGCCATCTCATTAAATATTTCTTCAGGGGAATTGTACTTCCAGTCATACCCCATTCGTTTGGCCAGTTCCAGGGTAATTTTCCAGTCACCCATGGCTCCTTCCAGAGGCCGGATTCCCTGCCTTACCCTTTGAACCCTTCGTTCGGTATTGGTAAAAGTTCCTTCCTTCTCGGCGAACGAAACACCCGGTAAAACCACATCAGCCAGTTCCGCAGTTTCGCTGAGGAAAATATCTTGCACAACAAGGAAATCAAGAGCAGAAAGATTTTCCTTACTGTGGGTACTATCCGGCTCGCTCAGCACCGGGTTTTCACCCATAATATACAGTGCTTTAATATCTCCCTTTTCAGCCGCTTCCATCATTTCCATCATTGTAAGGCCCGGTTCATTTCCGGGTACATTTCCCCAGCTTTCGGCAAATTTTGCTGCGACTGCGGGGTCATCAACTTTTTGATAACCCGGATACACATTGGGTAATCCACCCATATCACAGGCTCCCTGGACATTGTTCTGTCCTCGAAGCGGGTTTACACCTGCATTCGGTTTACCCAAATTTCCGGTCAGCATGGCCAGATTGGCCAGAGTCAGAACATTATCGGTCCCAGAAACGTGCTGGGTGATCCCCATGGCGTAGAGAATTGAAGCTGCGTCAGCGGTGGAATAAATGCGGGCAGCTTCTGTTAATTGCTCTGTTGGAACACCAGTAATTTGGCTTACTAATTCCGGAGTAAATTTAGAAACGGCTTTTTCTAATTCCGAAAAACCCTCGGTTCGTTCCTCTACAAATTTTCGATCCCAAAGGTTTTCCTTCAAAATAATGTGGATCAGCCCGTTCAGCAGGGCTACGTCGGTCCCGGGTCGGTGCTGCATCCAGATATCAGCATATTCAGCCAGTTCAATCCGTCTTGGATCGGCGACAATAATCTTGCTGCCTTCCCGGGCGGCCTTTTTAACCCGGTAACTAATTACAGGATGGGCTTCTGTAGTGTTGGATCCAATGATGAAGATAACTGGAGCCTTTTCAATTTCCGCAACAGAGTTAGTCATTGCTCCACTACCAAATGCTGTAGCCAGACCGGCTACTGTAGCAGAGTGTCATAGGCGAGCACAGTGGTCAACATTATGGGTTGCCAGTGCAGCGCGAACAAATTTCTGGAAAAGATAGTTTTCTTCGTTGGTACACTTGGCTGAAGTCAATCCTCCCAGAGCATCTCCACCGTGTTCCTCCTTAATTTCCTTAAATTTTCGGGCGGTATAATCGAGGGCTTCCTCCCAGCTGGTTGGAACAAGCTTGCCTTCCTTCCGGACCAAGGGAGCGGTTAGTCTTTCGGGGTGGTGAATATAGTCCCAGCCGAATTTACCTTTAACACATAAATCCCCATAATTGGGTTCGCTTTCCCCATAGCCACTGATCCCTACAACCCGGTCCTCGTTAACATTCAATTCAATCTGACAACCCACGCCACAGTAAGCACAGGTGGTTCTTACTTTTTCTATCTCCCAGGGCCTACCGGTGAAACGGTCCAAACGGGGCACCAGGGCACCAACCGGGCATAATTCCACACACATCCCGCAAAAAACACAGGTCGAATCCTCCAGGGGAACATTGAAAGGTGTTGCTATCTCAGAGGAAAAACCCCGGTTGGCAAAATCAATGGCCCCGGCCTGGGGAATCTCGTGACAGGCCCTTACACACAATCCGCACTGGATACAACGGTTATAATCCCTTTCAAAGAAAGGGTTCTGGTTATCAATAGGGAACTCCCTCCGCTCTCCCGGAAAAGCCGTTCTTTCAATTCCATAACGGTAGGAGTAATCCTGAAGCCGGCAATCTCCATTTCTCTCACAGGCAAAACAATCAACATCATGAGAGGCTAGGAGCAAATCCAAAACCAGTTTTCGGGCTTCAACAACCCGGGGGGATTCCGTCTCTATTTCCATCCCATCATCTGCTTCCAGAGTACAGGAAGCAATCAATTGTCCTGATTTCTTGTCCTCAACCATGCAAAGTCTGCAGGCTCCTTCAATTGCAACCCGCGGATGATAACACAGTGTTGGAACATCTATACCAAGTTCTTCACAAGCCTGAAGCAATGTTTTTCCTTTTTCAATTTGTACTTCCTGCCCATTGATCTTAACGCTGATTTCCGCCATTTATCTCCCCCCTCTCTACTTTTTAACTATGGCGTCAAAAGGACATTTTTCCAGGCACGCATTGCACTTGGTGCAAATTTCTTGGTCAATAAGGTGCTTTTCTTTTGGTTTACCGCTAATTGCATTCACCGGGCAAACTTTTACACATATTGAACAGCGCTTGCAATCTTCCTGAACAATTACATACCGCAGTAAATCAGCACAAACTCCGGCGGGACAACGTTGTTCTTCAATATGGGCCCGATATTCGTCTTCAAAGAAGCGTAGAGTACTCAAAACCGGGTTGGGAGCAGTTTGTCCAAGTCCGCAAAGAGAAGTATCCACAATGTTGCGGCCAAGAAATTTTAACCTTTCAATGTCCTCATTCTTCCCCTTCCCAGCTTTTATCCTCTCCAGGATTTCCAGCATTCGTTTGGTACCTTCCCTGCAGGGAGTGCATTTTCCACATGATTCCTTCTGGGTGAAATTAAGGAAAAACCAGGCTACATCAACCATGCAGGTCTCCTCATCCATTGTTACAAGACCACCTGAGCCCATAATTGCCCCTGATTCTACCAGAGAATCGTAATCAATGGGCAGATCCAACAGGTGGGCAGGAATACAGCCTCCTGATGGTCCTCCTATTTGTACAGCTTTAAACTTTCTTCCCTCGGGAATGCCTCCCCCAATGTCGTAAATAATCTCTCTAATTGAAATCCCCATGGGAACTTCAATCAAACCTGTATTATTAATTTTGCCCGTTAGGGCAAAAACCTTGGTGCCCGTACTTTTCTCTGTTCCTATTTGAGCGAACTTTTCGCCACCTCGCCTGATAATTCGAGGAATATTTGCATAGGTCTCCACATTATTAATATTGGTCGGTTTATTCCAAAGGCCTTTTGTGGCCGGATAAGGCGGTCTGGGGCGGGGACGTCCCATTCTCCCTTCAATTGATGCAAGCAGGGCGGTTTCTTCCCCGCAGACAAACGCTCCAGCGCCTTCTTTTATTTTTATCCGGAAGTTATAATCTGTTTCCAGGATATTTTCTCCTAAATAACCTCGTTCTTCGGCCTGTTTCATTGCAACCTTTATTCGTTTAATGGCCAGGGGATATTCCGCCCGGACATAAATATATCCTTCGTCACTGCCTATGGCATAACCACAAATAAGCATTCCCTCCAGGAGAGCATGAGGATCTCCCTCTTTTATGCTCCTGTCCATAAATGCTCCTGGATCTCCTTCGTCAGCATTACAAACAACATATTTTTTATCTCCAGGGGCCTGGCTGGCAAACTGCCATTTCAGGCCGGCGGGAAAACCTCCTCCACCACGCCCTCTTAACCCCGAAGTTTTTACTTCCTCCACAACCTGGTCCGGGGTCATATCCTTTAGAGCTTTTTCCAGCCCTTTATAACCACCTTTTTCCAGGTATTCATCTATATTTTCCGGGTTAATATGCCCACAATTCTCCAGAACAATGCGCTCCTGTTTGGCCAGGATGGGTTCTTCGGGGCGGGCAGCAATCCAGTCCTCAATTATATTACCCTTTAAAACTACTTCCTCTATCAATCTCTCCACTTTTTCCGGGGTAAGGTCACCATAAATGGTTTTTTCCCCATTTTTTTGTATTTCAGCAACTACCTCTTTTTCACATAAGCCCACACAGCCAGTAGGCAAAAGTTCGACTCCTTCTACCCCTTGCAGGCCTTTTTCAAGAGCTTCCATAACTTTTCTTGCCCCTGCAGCAATTCCACAGGTCCCCATTCCTACTAAAACTCGAGTTTTCATTTCCCTTTATCCCTCCTTTCCCTTCCGGTACTGGTCAAGGACTTCGGTTAATTTGTCAGAGGTCAATCTGCCGTATGTTTCATCGTCTACCATAACTGCTGGAGCAAGACCACACGCTCCAATACAGGCTACTTCCTCCAGGGTGAAATTCAGATCTTCAGTGGTTCCCCCTGCCTCAACTCCAAGTTCATTTTCCAGGGTCGCCAGAAGTTTTTGGCCTCCTCGAACGTGGCAGGCAGTGCCCATACAAACCCGGACAATATGTTTACCTCTGGGCTGCAAATGAAACTGGGCATAAAAAGTAGCCACTCCAAAAATTGTGCTCAGAGGCATTCGCAAGGATCCTGAAAGAACCTCCAGAGCGGGACGTGGCAGGTAACCAAATTCCTTTTGGATCGCCTGTAGGGCTGGTATTAATGCTCCTTTTTTTTCAGGGAAAAAAGCCACAATTTCTTCCACTTTTTCGCGGTAGTTTTCCTGCTCAATAGTTTTTGCCATAAATCAGCGCCCTATTTCGCGCTTTTCACCTCCTTCTTCTGTTGGAGAACTCTCTTTTTTTCATTCAACAAAAAATCTTTTCTCCCTGCAAAGAATAAATTTCGAAAAGAAAACAGGGTTACAGGGAAAAGAGTTCCTCCCGCCTCCCGAAAAACTATTCCAAAAAGGGGGGAAGAAAAAAGCCTCTTTTTAATTATCTTTTCCTACGGTGTACAATTATACAATTAGTTCCCTAAAAACCCCCGAAATCCTTTTACAGGTTTTTTAAAAGAAGGGAAACAACTTTGGTCCGGTAAGGGACCCAGAACTGGAGGTATAGATCCGCCAATCCTCTTACCCCGATAGTGCTTATGAAGGCAATTGCCCCTAATTTTCCACCTGTTCCCCCAAGATAAGAGGAACTGTAAACAAAGAAAATTCCAGCAAAAATGGCCGCTATTACAATAAAACCTTCATTGGGTAAACGTTCTGGAGAAGACATCCCCACAAAAGCTCCGCAGAACATAGCCCCGGCAAGCAAAAGGCCTACCTCCGGAAAAATCGAGGGTAAAATTATCCCCCCTACCAACCCTGTAAGGGCAGAAGATAAGACAGGCCCCTGGTTTAACCTGAAACTTCCAAAATAGGTCAGGACAGCTCCCAGGACAGAATAAAAAACTATCATCCATTTTAACCGGGAACCTTCAATAATCAGACTTGAAAATTCTTCCCCCCGAAGGAAAAATACTACGAGACACCCTGTGAAAGCCAATATCCCAAGTTTTCCCCCAAAACCATTAAAATGATTTTTATTTAAAACAAATAATCCCCCGGCCAAAAGTCCCGCCAGAAGAATGGAATAAAAAGTTCCGCTCACCTCCTGGCAGGCCATCCCCACAAAGGCACCACAGTAAATAGGACCAGCTTTTTTCCCCGCAAAAAGCGCGGCAACCAATCCCACCAGCGCTGCAGGTATTATACTTCCCAGTTCCAGGTGATTATTTAGAAGGAAAGTAATCACAGTTCCTCCCAGGACACAAAGGATCAGCAATAAATCTTCCCGGGAAATTTTGGGAATGATTTTTTCTTTTAGTTCTTTTGCATAACGAAACAAGAACCCAAGAACAGCAAAAAAAAGTAAGGGAAAGTAAATGAAATTATTCACAAAGGCGGTTAATAAAGAGAAGAACAATAATCCCCCCAAAACCAAAGCCATCAAAACAAAGTTGCCCATTACTGCCATGAATACCCCCCCATTCTCTTGTGTTTTTTTTCACGAAACTTAGTAAAAAAATATTTTCTTTACTTCGTTCTTTTTTTCACAATATAATTATGCCACACCCCTGACCCCCTGTCAATAATTTTCCTTCCGAAATTTTTATTCGAAATTTTCAGTTTTTTCTTCAAAATAGATTTAACATCTTACTCTTCGAAAAGTAAACAAGGCCGGAAGAAATTTCTTCCGGCCTTTCAGGCTACCCTTATTCTTTAATCAATTAATCCCTCTTCCTGCAACCAGTCTCTTGCAACATCTTCCGGCTCCTGCCCTTCTACATCTACCAGCATATTCAGTCGCATTAAAGTTTCCATATCAAGCCTGGGAGAGATACGATTAATCGCTTCTTCCAGGCCATCATAGGTTTCCAGAATCTCAGCCCGAATTACCGGGGTTACATTGTATGCCGGGAAAAAGCTCTTGTCATCTTCAAGCAGGAGGAAATTAAAGGCAGGGATCCGGCCATCTGTTGCAAATCCCATCGCTACTTCTGCTTCTTCCTCATTCAAAGCCCCGTAAGTCAAACCAATCGCCATAAACCTTGCCTGGGCACCATCAAATTCAAAGCCATAAAGTTCCTGTAGCCCTGGAATTCCATCGGGGCGCTCCCAGAAATCTTCGTTTAAGGCCAGGCGAATTCGTTCATCCGGATTCTCTTCCATGTAATCCCCCAGTTCGGAAATAGTTGCAATTCCTCTTTCATCTGCCCATTCTTCCCTGACCATGAGTGTATAGGTATTATTGGCCGGAGCATAATCCAGCCAGACCAGATTATTCTCTTCAATATCCCAGTCCCTTACCATTTGATATGCTTTTTCTGACTCACTAATTTCTTCTTCACCCATAACTGTTACCAGGACGGTTCCTGTATACTCCCAGTAAACATCTATTTCACCCGTCTCAATGGCAGGGCGCAAAATATCTGTCTCACCCAAACCAATCTGGTCTTCAACGGGATATCCTTCAGCTTCAAGGTACTGGTATAAGATCTCTCC
Source organism: Bacillota bacterium (assembly GCA_007122335.1). Lineage (GTDB taxonomy): Bacteria > Bacillota > Halanaerobiia > B1SED10-174 > B1SED10-174 > T1SED10-26. Next base: position 39,168 of record SKTZ01000029.1, on the reverse strand, counting down.
TAGAATAAACTGTTCAGTCCACATCTTAGAAGCTACGGTGATTGCAGGATCGTCCTCTGGAGAAAAAACCATAAATAAACCAAGTAACACCAGAATTGCAACTACTCCAATTAAAACTTTTTTATTCAAGAATCAAACCTCCTCATTTTTTTGGAACTAATTGCCTGGTTAGCACTTCTTTTAGAAGTCCAGCGGCATTCGCTCTTTTACCACCACCCTTTCAAAAAAACTCAAGCCTTTTTCCATTATTATGGCCAAAACAGCAGCAGTACCTGAACCGGCAAGAATAAATTCAGGGCGGAAAAGGGAGATCCCAGTAAAAATCAATCTTCCCAATCCGCCTCCCCCGATCAGGGCAGCCAGGGTTGCAGTTCCAACGGTTATTACCGCAGAAGTTTTTATTCCAGCCATAATAACAGGGAAAGCAAGGGGAAATTCAATTTGCCATAAAACCTGGTTATTATACATCCCCATTCCCCGGGCGGCTTCTTTAACTTTATCATCTACTGCTTCAAGCCCGGCTATTGTATTACGAACAATTGGCAGGAGTCCGTAAATAACCAGTGCAACAACAGCAGGAATATAACCTATCCCCAGAATAGGCAGGAATATCGCGATCAGGGCCAAACCCGGGACTGCCTGCCCTATGTTAACAAAATTAAGAACCTTCTGGCTGTGTTTGCGCAGCGCAGGTCGGGTTAGGAAAATACCCAGAGGAACCCCAATTAAAATTGCAATTCCCGTGGCCAGAAAAACCAGTTGAATATGCTGAATTAAAAGGGGAGGAATTCGTTCCGAAAAAATCGGACCATAGATCTCAGCAAAATTACTAAAAAAGTTAGCAATTGTAATACTCATGGTTTAAATCTCCACCTTTTCACCGGGGTCAGAAGCACAAATTCTGTAAACATAGTTGCGGATCCCTTTTAGGGTTAAAATTCCGGGTTCTTCATCATCATCTCCAATGATTAAAACTGCATCATTGTTGTGCTCCAGCATTCTGGCCATGGCAAGCTTAATTGAATTTGTAGGTTCAAGAGTTATTTCAAGGGGACGTATAATTTCTTCCAGGGACTGTCCGCTTTCCAGTTCATCAAGATCAAACCAGAATTTGTTTCCCTGCTCGTCCTCAACTATTACCGGAATGCCTTTTTCTCCCTTTTCAATAAGTTTCTGGGCTTCTTCTTGCATATTTTTTTTGGAAATAACCGGAGCTTCAGTCCACATTACCTCATCAGTTGAAAACAGGTCCAGAATCTTAATCGCCCTATCCACACCGATAAAATCAGTAACAAACTGATTTTTGGGATTAGCAAGCAGCTCTTCTGGAGTATCGGCCTGGACAAGTTCGCCTTCTTTTAAAATCGCTATCTGATCTCCCATTTTTATTGCTTCGTTGATGTCGTGAGTTACAAAAATTATTGTTTTTTTCATTTTCCGCTGTAAACGAAGGAACATATTCTGCAGATTTTCCCTAGTAATCGGATCAACTGCGGCAAAGGGCTCATCCATAAGCATTACCGGAGGGTCAGCAGCCATTGCCCGGGCCAGGCCCACGCGCTGACGCTGTCCACCACTGAGTTGTCGGGGAAACTTATTCCGATTTTCCTCCGGGTTCAGCTCCACTATCTCCAGTAGTTCATCTACCCGTTTTTTGATTTTTTTATCATCCCAGCCCGCAAGTTTTGGTGTTGTGGAAATATTTTCTGCAATAGTTCTGTGGGGGAAGAGACCCACTTCCTGGATTACATAACCGATATCCCGGCGTAGAATTTCCACCTTTTTCTTTTTATAGTCCTGTTCATCAATATACACTGTCCCGCGAGTGGGCTCAATCAAGCGGTTAACCATACGCATAGTTGTGGTTTTCCCGCATCCCGAAGGGCCAACCATTACACAGGTTTTTCCTTCCGGAATTTCCAGGGAAAGCTCCTTTACCGCTGTAAAATCTCCGAATTCTTTTCCAATTCCCTCTAACCGGATCATATTTGTCTGGTCCCCCCTCTATTTACTCTCTTCAAGTTGGAGTCCTTTGGAAATTAAATGTTTTCCTAAAAGCCCCATTAAAAGGTCAATCCCAATAGCAATTATTGAAACTACAACCGCTCCTACAATGATCATTGTTGGATGGGTTCTGGTAATCCCGTGTTGAATTAAACGGCCTAAATTTTGCTCCCCAATATATGTGGCCAGAGTAGCAATACCAACCATCATAACAAGTGCTACCCGCACCCCGGCGAAAATAGTTGGGAGAGCATTGGGAATCTGCACTTCCCAGAGAACCTCCTGTTTGGACATCCCCATTCCTTTTGCCGCATCCAGTATAGATGGATCTACACTGCGCAGGGCGACAAAAACATTCCGGACAATAGGTAGCATTGCATAGAGAACCAGGGCGGTTAAAGCACTGGTTCGGCCCAGGCCAAAACCCGGAAGGGTAAGGAGAATTCCGTAAAGGGCAATACTGGGAATACACATAACAATACTGGCAATTCCTAAAACCCCATGGCTCAATTTAGGATACCGGTAAATAATTATTCCCACACTTACCCAGAGAATAATTGCCAGGATAACCCCAACCATTGTTAATTCAAGATGGTTTTGTGTGTAAGTAATAATTCTAGAGATATTTTCAAAAAAATAGCGAATTGGGGCAACCTGCCACAAAATTTCTCGCAAAAACTCCAAGAGGTTTACCTCCTTTTTCTATTCATTTCCTTTTTATTTTTAGACTTCTTTAGTATAGCAACATTATTTTTCGATTGCAAATTTTAGCTGTTTATTCAAATTTAGCAGACACATAGCACTCTTTCCCCTATTTATTAAGATTACACCTTATTAATAACCATTTTCTTTTCCTTTCACTAATAAACTCTGCAACATGTGTTGCAAAAAAACAGGCCCTGTTTAAAGGGCCTATTTCAGCTTATTTCCCGGTTACCGATACTCCTTCAATCGCAACATAAGGAGAATTGAAGTTCATAACCCTCTGAGTTTCATTGGATAAAGCCAGCAGCTGATGAAGAAGCTTATAAACGTTTCCTGCAATCATTACTTCTTTAACCGGTTTAAGGTCTTTTCCTTTTTCGATTAAATAACCACCTTTTACCACCCCTGAAAAATCGCCACTCACCGGATCAGAACCGCCGGAATACCTTGTAACAATTAAACCCCGGTCAATTGAGTTAATTATTTCATCCAAACTTTCCTGGCCGGGTTTGATTATAAAATTATTGGGACCAATACCAGGAAGAGACTGGTCTCCGCCGGAAGCATGTCCTGTTGGTTTTTCTCCCGCTTTGGAAGCAGTATAGTAGTTGTGAAGCCAGGCGTTCAATTTCCCATTGCTTATTACCTCCAAGCGCTGAGGAGAGATCCCCTCCCGGTCAAACATCTTCGATCCAATTTCCCCCGGCAGGGATCCATCATCTTCAATGGAGAGAAATTCGGAAGAAACTTTTTGGCCCATCTTCTCCCTCCAGGGAGAAATTCCATTCTGCACATTATCTGCATTAACCCCAAAAACAATGGGAGAAAAAAGAAGCATAACCGCTGCAAATGGGGACAATATTACACTACCCTTAAATCCAGGAATGGTTTCCGCACCAAGGTTCCCCACAACTTTTTTCCTCAATCGTTCTCCAATTTCTCCGGTTTTTAATTTTTCCCACTCGGGAGTAACCAAATATTCTAAATCGAAAGAGGAAACATCTTCTCCGTCCCGGGCAAAACCCATGGCCACACTTTCAAATTTGGTTTTCTTTTCTTCGGCCTGTATCCCCCGGGTATTTACAATCGCTCTTTCAATAATTTCCGCTTTAAAAGAAGCTGTATCAATTGTTACCCTGCTATCTGTCCCCCTGGTTTGTTCCATGAATTCATTCCCTTTATTTATCAGATCAGCCAGGACAACACTTTCTCCCCTCGGGTCAAATATTCCCTCGACCTCTTTTAAGGGCATGGGTTCAGGGAGTCCCTGATCGGGGTCGGCAGGAGAATTTTCCGCAAGATCAAGGGCAGATCGAACTGTTTCCTGGATTGACTCCGTGGTTAAGAGGTTGGTAGAGGCAAACCCGATTTTCCCATTTTTAAATATCCTGACACCTATCCCCTGGTATTTATCCCCTTTGGGAACCTGTAAATCGTTTTTTTCAATTACTACTTCCAGGGTTTTGCTCTTGTTAAAAAACACCTCTACATGATCTGCACCGGTTTTTTTCCCAAATTCCAGGGCTTCAAGGTAAATGTCCCGATTACTCATCTTGTTCCTCCTCTCCCTTCTGCCCCCCAATTTTTACCCGGCAGCGAAGATATGGTCCTCCGGCATCGGCTTTGGCAGGCTGCATTTTCCCGCAGTAACCCGCCCCCAGATCCAGTTTAAATTCACTGCTCAGGGCGTCTGCACTTTTCAGAACTTCGAAAGCCTGACCGGAAATATTGATCCCTTTAACTGGTTCTTTTATCTCTCCATTTTTTATCCTGTATCCTTCCTGCACTCCAAACATAAATTCTCCAGTTGCATCCGCCTGGCCCCCCTGATCCATTCCAACCAGTAAAAAACCATCATCAATTCCCTTAATCATATCCTCCAGTTTATCTTTTCCTGGTTTAATAAAAGTATTGGTCATCCGGATCAAAGGCTCATCCCGATAGGTATAAGCCCGGGCATTTCCCCTGGGTTCTGTGGCAAACATATGAGCTGTTTCTCGACTGTGCAGATAATTTTTCAATACACCATTTTCGATTATCACTGTTGGCCTGGAAACAGTCCCCTCATCGTCAACAATGACCTTGCCGACTCCTTTTTCAGTCCCGTCATCAATGAGGGTAATCAGGTCGCTGGCAACTTTTTCCCCGATTTTATCTGCAACAACTGAACCGGATAGCACAAAATCCGCCTCAACCGTGTGCCCAATGGCTTCATGAGCCAGGACCCCTACAAGACGAGGATCCAGGATAACGGTATAATCACCACCCCGGGCATAACCTGCTTTTAGTTTTGTCCTTACAATTTCAACTACTCGCTCCGTCATTTTATCCAGGGCTTCCCTCGCAAAAAGATCTTTCCAGCCTCCTGTAACCCCGTGAGAAACTACCGCCATTTCCTGTTTTCCGTCCTGAGCACCAAAAGCAACAATACCTATTTCACTTTTTTGATCAAAAATCTCTGCTTCTGCACCACTGGAAGTCACAATTACCTTGGTATCCTGGAAAACGTGATAATTAACCATCGACCCAATTATATCTTCTCCTGCATCCCGGATCTTACCGTCAGCTTTTTGCAGGGAAACAACTTTCTCCCCAAATTCCGGTTCCTGTTCGTCTTTTTGATAAAGGTAAAACTTCCCCTGCCCGGCATCTCCTTCGCCAAGCCCCTTAATTTTTTCTTTTTTTAAATTTGCTGCTTCCCGGGCCGCTTTTACAGCTTCCTCTGCAGCCTTCCGCAAACTATCTTCATCAGTATCAGAGGTGGAGACAAAACCCCAGCAGCCATCAACGAGGGCCCTGATACCCACACCTGCAAGGGTTTTTCTCTCGCCTTTTTTTAATATTCCATTTTTGAACTGGATAACTGTAGAAAATCTTTTATGATATCTGATTTCCAGGTGTTCATCCTGGCCATGAACAATTTTTTTTAATGTTCTTAACATAAAAACTCCCCCTCTTTAATCTCCACAATGGTTAAGTATGCAGTTCAACTATATCCTTATCAGCAAGGACATGGTCCCGGGGAACCGGTTGACCATCAAATTTGGCGGAACCCCAAATTCGGGCTTTTTCCAGTCCATCGGCGAGATCCTTGTGCACTTCCTGAGCAAATTCCAAAACAGTGCCACCCCGCCGGAGGACGAAAGGCGCCTCCATATCAGGGTCTTTTCCGGGTACCTTGCTGTAGATCCTGATTACATCAAGCATTTCAAAAAAAACACGGGGAACTTCTTCTAAACCTTTCCCTGTTTTAACAGAAATGGGCAAAATCCTTAAATCGGGATAAAGCTCGTCTATTATTCCCAGGTTTTCCTGGGCCCCTGGCAGATCAATTTTATTGGCGATAACCAGCAGGTCCTCCCGGCGAAATGCTTTTACCCCTTCGGGGATTTCTTCTCGGACCAATCTTTTTTCCTCAAGAAAATCAACCGTTGAACTCAGCTGGTCCAGGGCTTCTCCTGACCCGGCATTGATTACAATAACCACTGCTTCCGCTCTCTGGACAGCCCCGACCATTTCTCCTGGAACATCTTCAACAACAAGAGGGGGGGTATCAATTACCTGGATTTTTACGTCTTCATAGGGAACCATCCCTGCAAGAGGGATGCCAGTGGAAAAAGGAAATTCGGCGATATTTACCCTGGCATTGCTTAGAGCTCCAAGGACAGATGATTTTCCCACATTGGGCAATCCAATAAGGATTATCTGTCCTGCCCCTTCTTTATCTATTCGATAGGGGTTATATGTGGAAGTGGATTTACTCTTCTTCTCTCCTTCCTCCCGCAGTTTAGACAATTTCTTTTTTAACTGCCCCTGCAGCTTTTCGGTCCCCTTGTGTTTGGGAATAACGGCTAACATTTCCTGCAGAGCGGAAATTTTCTCTTCTACGGTTTTGGCCTGCTTATATGCCTTTTCTGCTTCATAATACTGGGGAGTAAGGTTAGCTGGCATTTCAATTCCTCCTTTCTTTTGGTTTTAAAATCATCTTTATTCCAGCAATAGCTCCTATAACAAAAACAATTATCGTCATCCAGTCCAAAAAATCCCGTTGGGAGAAAAAAAGCTTATCAATAATAACTACAGCCGATAGCAAAACTATACCAATAGGCAGTAATTCTTCACCCCGACCCCGGCCCTTGTAAGCCTGATAAACAAATACCAAAAGCAGTCCGCCAGCCAGAATAATTGCCAGCATCATAAAAAGTTCAAGAGAGGTTATATTCAAAAACATTTCAGACCTCCTTCTTCTTCTTTATATTTCCCCACGTAAAACGCCTTCCATATGCAAAAGGTTTTTTTGATAATTTTCAAGCCTTTTTTCTGCCATCTTTTTGGCGATTTCCGTATTTAAATTTCTAAAAATCATTTCCATGGTTTCCAACCCATCCCGATGTAACAGCTCCAGGAGACTCTGCTCTTCTCTCTCTCTATTGCAGGTATAGGCAAGAAAATGAAGCCACGCACTCCAGCCAATTTTGCTCAATTTATCAGCATCCCAGATTACTGCGGCTGAAAGGGGAGTCATGGGTTTATTTTCTTTTCTGGTCAGACCAACATGTTCCTTTATTGCAATATAAACTTCTTCAATAAAATCAGGATCGGCTTTTTTTTGGGAGAGGAATTCCCTGGCTTCTTCGGCTCCATATAAGCCGTGATTCTTTTGTCGCTTCCGATTATCTTCAGGGGAAAGCCGGGAGTCGTAACATTTTCCCAGGTCATGAAACCATGCTCCCACTTCGCAGGTTAACATATCCGCCCCCGTCTTTTCCGCAATTTTTCTGGCCAAACCTACAACGGTAAGGGTGTGTTCTTTCCGGTAATGAAACACCGTCGAAAGGCCCCGGCTTTTAATATAATCTGCCTCTTCCTGTAATCTCTTTAAGGCATATCTTTTACTTTCCTGATAAAGTTCTTGCTGCAAAAAGAGAAACCTCCTTTTACTAATTCACATTTTTTCCAGTATATTATAACATATTTTGGTCTTGAAGAAATAACCCTGCAAAGGAAAGCCCGGGGTTTTTGCTAACCTGGAAAAGGATTTTCTTAAGATAAAACAAAATAGTATCAAGAAAGGAGGTAAAGACCATGCAACTGGGTCTGGCTTTAAGTGGGGGGGCAGCCCGGGGAATTGCCCACATTGGCGTACTTAAGTACCTGGAAAAAAGAAAAATTAAACCGGACATTATCGCCGGAACAAGTGCCGGAAGCATAGTTGGAGGGCTTTACTGTGCAGGTTATTCTCCCGGCGAAATGGAGGAAATTGCCCTGAATATGAACTGGCGGAAAATTTTCCGTTATTCCCGGATAAGATTCCCCCGCCTGGGATTAATTGATATCGAGTTTTTGGACCGAATGCTGGGTGATTATCTGAGCGGAAAAATCTTTGCGGATCTTAAAATTCCCCTTATTGTTATTGCTGTTGACCTGGAAAATCACTGCCCTCTCTTTATTGAAGAAGGCGATTTGATGAGTGCCATCAGGGGGAGTTGTGCCATTCCTGGAATCTTTTTTCCCGTGCAGCGAAATAATAAAACACTCGTTGATGGCGGAGTCCTGCATAACATCCCCACCATTCCCCTTTTTGAACGCAGGGTGGAAACCGTTCTGGCGGTTGATGTAAATGCCCACCGCAGTCCGGAAAGATCCCCCCGGAATATTTTTGAGGTTATCTACCAGAGTCTGTACATGGTCAACCGCTATCGGGAAACTGAGGACGCCAGCCTGGCAAAATATCTAATAGTGCCTGATCTCCAGGAAGTAGGGATGTGGGATTTAAATAAAACCCGGGAATTGATCGAACTTGGTTATAAAAAGGCGGTGGAAGTCCTTGACAATATTAAAGACCTTTAAATAAAAAACAGGGGCTTACGCCCCTTTAATCAAGCCAGTCTTCAATTTCTTTAACTGTGGGCACCCGACCCTCTATTTTTTTCTCTCCATCAATAAATACCGCAGGAGTCATCATTACCCCTCTCTGAGAAAAAGCTTTCATCTCCGAGATGTGCTCAACCTGCGCAGAAATATTTTTGTTTTTCAAAGCTTTTTCTACTGCTTCTTTGGTCTGGCGGCAACGGGGACAGCCGGGACCCATTACTTCAATTTTCACTGGTATCAGCCTCCTTTAGATTACTATATTACCATAAATCATCCCTGCAATTGTGGCCATAGTAACCACCAGGACCACAAAGGTCAGGGTCTTTTTCGTGCCAATAACACTGTGAATAACCAGCATATTGGGCAGGCTGAGAGCTGGCCCCGCGAGGAGAAGAGCTAACGCCGGCCCATTTCCCATTCCTGAACCAATAAGTCCCTGGAGAATAGGAACCTCTGTCAGTGTCGCAAAATACATAAAGGCACCAATTACTGAGGCAATCATATTTGCGGTAAGGGAATTGCCCCCAACTAAATTCTCAATATAATGGGCAGGAATTAAGCCAGCCTCACTTTCGGGCCTTCCCATCAAAAATCCCGCGATAAAGACTCCGGCAAAAAGGAGCGGAAGAATCTGCTGGGCAAAATCCCAGGTAGAGCTGACCCATAATTTCATCTCGTCTTTTTCAAACCACTTATACAACATCGCACCTAAAATTACAAGCAAAATTCCAGCGAAAACCCATTTGTATTCAGCTATTAACAACCAGAAACCCGTGGCCTCTTCGGGCCTGCCCCAGGCGGCAAAAATAAGAATTAAGACCAGGTTGAAAAGGAAAGCAACTCTTTGCCCCAGTGGTTTTCCATCTTCAGTTTCCAGGTCAAAATCACCTTCCAAACGCTCTTTGTCTTCCCTGCGGAAGAAAAAGGCCATCAATAAACCGATTACAATTGCAAAAACTATAGCTCCCACGGCTCTGGCCAGACCGAGCTGCCAGCCCAGGACCCGGGCCGTCAGAATAATCGCCAGCACATTAATGGCCGGCCCAGAATAGAGAAAAGCAACTGCGGGTCCTATCCCAGCTCCTCGCTGATAAATCCCTGCAAATAAGGGTAATACCGTGCAGGAACAAACAGCCAGAACCATTCCTGAAACTGAAGCAATAGAATAAGAAACCCACTTCTTGGCCTTCTGGCCAAAATATTTAATTATTGCTCCCTGGGAAATGAAGTTTGCAATCGCCCCGGCTATAAAAAAGGCCGGAATCAGGCAAAAAAGCACGTGTTCCCGGGCATAATAACGGAGCAGGGCAAAAGCCTCTATGGTTGCCTCCTGAAAGCGCATACTTTCCACTGGAAGAAAATAAATGACGATAAAGGCACCAACAAAAAGGAGCAATTTCTTTTTCTGATCCATACTCTCACTCCCCATCATATTCCTTTATCGCCATATTAACATTTATCGATTCGTTTTGCAACCCTCAATATTTACTGGAGATAATTTTAAGTCCCGCTTTGCATTTCCCTCAGTCGGAATCCTTTCATTATGTCCGAACGGGTTATTATCCCCACCAGTTGGCCCCCCTTCATAACCATCAAGCGCCCCACATCTTCCTGGGACATTCTGCGGAGAGCCAGGTAAATATCCTCATTTGGATCAGCCTTGATTATATTCGAGGACATGATTTCCCGAACCCTGGTCTGGGACTGCATCTCTGGTTCAACCCTTCTAACATCTCCCATGGTCACAAGACCGATTACTTCTCCGTTTCTTGTAACCGGGTACCCGGAATGCCTCTCAACAAACATTCGGTCCACCAATTCAGATACCACGGTCTCTTCATCAACAACTTTCACATCCTCAGTCATTAAATCCGAAACCCGGAAACCTTCCAGGGTATTTTTAATAAAAAGGGTCTGGTACTCCTGACTGGCCCCAATATAGATAAAAAATGCAATAAAGACCAGGATAAAGTTAGCAGTTAAAAGCCCCAGGATCCCGAAAGCAAAAGCGAATCCTTTACCAATAGTAGCGGCAATTTTGGTTGCCTGTAAAAAAGGCATTCTCCCGGCCAGGATAGCCCTTAAAACCCGGCCTCCATCGGTAGGAAAGGCTGGTATTAAATTGAAAACTGCAAGGAATAGGTTCATCCACCCCAGGTAAAGGAACATTAGCTGCATATCCGCCACAATAACTCCCCTAAAAAGGGTAGCACCGCCAATTAAAATTCCGCCCAGGACAAGGCTTAAAATAGGACCAGCAAATGCTATCATGGCCTCATCTTTTGGGTCTTCGGGAATTTCATCCATCTGAGCTACTCCCCCGAAAAGCATTAAATTAATAGAATGAATATGGACTCCTTTTTTCCGAGCAACTAAAGAATGGGAAAGCTCATGCAGGGCAACACTGGTAAATAAAGCAATTGCCATCAGGAACCCTAAAAAATAGGGGTTGGCCCCTAGGCTTGTTAAAGGAATCCCCGCGAGTTCAGCCAGTGCCCTGATATTGTTCCCAAAAGCCCAGGCCAAAAAAGGCAATATTATCAAAAAACTATAATGAAGCCTGAGGGGAATTCCCCACAGCTTCCCTATTTGAATCGCATTTTTAAACACCTTAAACCTCCTTTCAATTTTGCTTTTAAAGTATAGTTTCTGTTTACAAAAAGGAAAATCCTGCTTCATAAATAAAGGCCTGCGGACTGCAGGCCTTTATTTAATATCAATTGTTCTCCTATCACCATTTCCCTTTTGTTTTTTGGGTAATTTTAGGTTCAAGATCCCGTTTTTAAACTCAGCTTCGATTATTTCCGGATCAACGTTTTGGTCAATGCTAAAACACCTCTGGAAAGTTCCCCTTTTTCTTTCCTTGTGAATATAGTTTTGCTTTTCTTCCTCAAATTCTTCATCTTTTTTTGCAGTGATGGTAAGCAGATTATCTTTAAGTTCAATTTCAATATTATCCTTGTCATAACCCGGGAGTTCAATTTCCATCAGGTAGGCTTCATCAGTTTCCTGAATATCCGTAGACATTCCTCTATTCCCAAAATCTGGAGCAAAAAATTCGTCAAAAACATCCACGAGATCTTCTCGTCTGCGACGGGGCCCTATCCTTCCACGGAAAGGTAACATTCCACGCATATTTTTCACCTCCCCAGTTATTTTTCAATTTAATCATAGCAAGAAAGTCAAAGTAGGTCAAATCTGTTTTTTGACCTTTTTTGACCTTTGTTTTTCATATTTTCTGATTAGAAAAATTTAACTCTTTTAATTTAATCTCTGCTTCTTTTTTCCTTACAAAAGACTAATAAAATCAAATCGAGGTTTTGTTTTAACCCCGATAAAAAATTTTCTCTACCAGTCTATTTCTTCACTAGGTAGTTCGATTTCCAAAAACTCGTCTCCATCTTCCCAGAAAATCAGGATTTTTACCCACCCTGCAAGTTCAGCGATTCTCTCTTTACTTGCATCCTCAATTAATAGTAGTCGGTGTTCATCTAAAAAAGGTTCTTGATTTTCTTCCTGGCGAAGCCAGGTGGGAAAAATTTCTTCCCCGGCGTGGTAGTCTTCAAGTTCTAGGGGCAACATCCCGTAAATTTCCAGTCCAGGTGTTTCAATCAGGGGTTCAACTTCCAGAATCCAGTTGAAACTGTATAGATTTTCTCCCTCTTCAATAACCAGCACTTCCAGATCCAGGTTAAATTTCTCACTGTCCCGGTAGTCGGTGAATTCCATTCCTGGCTCTAAATCAGGCGGAATAAAAATTCCTTCGGGATCAAATCCTCTGTCCCACAGGAATATTATCGTAAAAAAAATAACCATGACCAAAAGAATTAATTTCGGGTCCTTTACTACCTTTTGCCACAAAAAAATCGCTCCCTTCAACACAAAAAAATCAGGCAAAACCAACTAAAACCAATCCAAAAAAAGGAAAGTTGCCATAATTATTGAAAACAAATTATTAACCAGTATATGTGAGGTGCCAGCTAATGTCAAACAGAGACTACCCGGCAATCGCCGCGGCAATTGGAATGGCTTTTTTCTTCGGTTTCTCTTTCATTTTTACCCGCAGTGCCTTGGAACACATTGAACCAATTCATTTTCTTGGATTCCGCTTTTTCCTGGCGGCTCTCGTTGTAAACATCCTGCGCTGGGTTGGAGTAATAAAAATTAATATTCCCTTGCGGCGCTGGCGCGAAATTATGCTCTTAGCTTTTTTCCAGCCAGTTCTTTATTTCGTTTGCGAAACTATTGGTATCCAGATGACAAGTGCTTCAGAAGGAGGAATGATGGTTGCTTTAATTCCAATTTTCACCGTGAGCATAGCTGCTATTTTCCTCAAGGAAAGGCCTGCTATACCCCAGGTAATTTCCATAATACTCTCAGTTTCAGGGGTACTTCTGATCGGTTATATGCAGGCTACCCAGGAAATTGGAAGAAATTTTATTGGCCTTTTAATCCTCCTTGGCGCCCCCCTTTCTGGAGGCGCCTTCAGCAATCTGTCCCGCTATTTTTCCCGAAGTTTCAAGCCCATTGAGTTAACCTATATTATGATGAATGTTGGGGCGGTTTTCTTTTTGGGTTTGAGTCTGATTATGCACTTCTTCAGGGGAAGGCTTGATCAGTTTCTGCTCCCTTTAGGAGAACCAATCGTTATTTCCGCCATTCTTTACCTGGCGATTTTCTCCTCAGTGGTAGCATTTTTTCTAATTAATTTTACCCTTTCCCGTTTACCCGCTTCCCAGGTCAGCGCTTTCCCCAGCCTGACTACACTAATTGCAGTAACTTCTGGAGTGGTAATACTGGGGGAAAGTCTTTACTGGTTTCACTTTCTTGGAGCTATTTTAATAATTATCGGAGTTTGGGGGACCAACTACTTCACTCCCCGGGACATTACTTCCCCCGTTCGAAGTTAATTCTGTAAAGAAATATTCAATTATTCTTTTTACTTTCTCCGGTTCCCGGGTGGAAAAAATCACTTCGATAAACCTCTGCTTTTTAACCCTCAGGGAAATCTGGGGATACCCAGGGATCTGGAAAACATTGCGCCACTTCCCTCCCGACCGGTCCAGAGGCAGCCTCCACCAGATCGCCCGGAACCGGCCCTGTAAAATCCTGCAGTCCTCAATGAATTTCCACTCAATGTTTCTTTTGATCAGGCCAAAGCTGATTAAAATTCCACGGCTTGTAATTTCCAGATGAAGAGTAGAGAAGTTCAAGGCAAGCAAGAAAAATCGGAGCAGAAGAATTGATAATATTAAGTTTATCCAGTTGGGGATTGCTTCTGGAAGAAGAGGGTCCGCATACCTTTGGTACCAGAAAAGCCCGAAAAAACCCATGCATAATAACCCAAATATTGGCTTCATTATTATGGCATATGGCAATTTAAGGTTTTCTGAGTATACTGGCTTTTCTTTCACCTTAACCCTCCTCCTGGTTTTTTTTGTAACATATCTTTCGGCTTTTTTCTTTTACCACCTTCTTTCTCTTCAATATTTCCTTTATTATAGTTTAAAGATTGCCGGCCGGAGAAGGAGAAAGCTTTCCTGAAAAAGAACTTTTAAAAGGTCATTGAATTCTAATTTCTGGACTCGGGGTGAAAATCATGGTAAAAATAGGAATTCCAAGAACTCTTGCTTATTATACTTTTTACCCTCTCTGGAAAACCTTCTTAGAAGAACTCGGTTTAGAAGTGGTTTTATCCCCTCCTACAAATAAAAAAATACTGGACCTGGGTGTCCAGGAAACAGTTAATGACGCCTGTGTCCCGATAAAATTGTACCACGGACACGTCATGGCCCTGAAAAACAAGGTCGACTTCCTCTTCATCCCCCGCTTGGTGAGCGCGGATGGGAAAAGCACTTTTTGCCCGAAGTTTTTAGGGCTCCCTGACATGGTTAAGTTTTCCCGGGAAGATCTCCCCCCGATTATTAATACCACTTTCCGGGTCAGAAGGTTTCGGGCCTCTCTTTTTGGCTTTCTATATAAAATTGGGACTAAATTTTCTGCAAAAAAAACAACTATTATCCGGGGTTATTTAAAAGCCGGGCAAATCCACAAAAAATACCATTATCTTTTAAGCAAGGGGTTTTTTCCCTCCGAAGCTCTGGAAAAACTACATACCCCTTTAAAGGATATTGAATTTCCCCGGCCTGGAAAGGAAAAAATAACCCTTGCTGTAGTTGGTTACCCCTATTCAATATTTGACCCCTATATAAGTGGAAATCTTCTGCAAAACCTCCGGAAAATAGGTATCGGGATTATCACCCCCGAAAACATTGCCAACAATAGCTTGCGAAAAATGTCCCGGCGCTTACCTCAGAATTTCTTCTGGTATTACAGCAACCGGGCTGCATGGAGTGCTCTCCACTTGATTGAAAAAGCAAAAAACATAGACGGTATAATCCATGTAACTGCTTTTGGTTGTGGACCTGACGCCATGCTCAATAAATTACTTGAACTTGAGGCCAAAAACCACAATCAACTCCCTTTCCTTACAGTTAGTATTGATGAACATTCCGGGGAAGCTGGAATTTTGACCCGTCTTGAAGCCTTTGTAGATATGCTTATTCATAAAAAAGAGACGAAGGGAGAAAAGTTAAGTGAAGGGATACCTGGGAATTGACGTTGGTTCTGTAAGTACCAACCTGGTAATAATTGATGAAAATGATAATCTCCTGACTTCTCATTACCTCAGGACACGAGGGCAACCTATCACTGCTGTCCAGCAGGGTATTCAGAAAACAGGCAAAGATATCCCGGAAAATGTTGAAATTGCAGGGGTTGCCACCACAGGAAGTGCCCGGCGCCTGGCGGGAGTAATTGCTGGTGCAGATACAGTAAAAAACGAAATTACGGCCCACGCTGTTGCAGCAACCCACGTTGTTCCCGATGTGCAAACCGTTTTAGAAATTGGGGGGCAGGACTCCAAGATCATAATTATCCGCAATGGTGTTGTTGTTGATTTTGCCATGAATACAGTCTGTGCTGCTGGAACAGGTTCCTTCCTTGAGCATCAAGCCGCCCGTTTGAATATACCAATAGAGGAATTTGGGGAACTCGCCTTAAAAAGCAACCATCCAGTCCGCATAGCCGGACGCTGCTCTGTTTTTGCTGAATCCGACATGATCCACAAACAACAAACCGGACACAGCTTTCCTGATATTATTGCCGGGCTAAGCGAAGCCCTTGTTCGGAACTACCTGAATAATGTAGCTAAGGGAAAGGATATCCTAGCCCCGATAGTTTTCCAGGGAGGAGTTGCAGCCAACCCCGGAATTAAGGCTTCTTTTGAAAAAGCACTGGGGGAAGAAATAACAATCCCCCAGCACTTCAATGTGATGGGAGCAATTGGAGCCGCTTTAATCGCCAAACGCCTCACGGCTCAAAATGACAAACCAACCAGGTTTTTGGGTTTTGAATTAAGCGAATTTCAGTATGAAGCAAGTAGTTTTGAGTGTAAAGATTGTCCTAACAACTGCGAAATTGTTAATATAATGGCCGAAGGAGAACTGTTAGCCCGCTGGGGTAGTCGCTGCAGCAAGTGGGATCAACTGGAAGAAAAAAGAACGGGGTGAGAAAAAATGCGCGTAACATACGCCCACATGGGAACATCTACAATTGTATTTCAATCAATGCTGGAGGAAATTGGCCATGAAGTTATTGCTCCTCCCCGGCCAACACCTAAAACTCTTTCCCTGGGAGTTCAGTATGCTCCTGAATTTGCCTGTATTCCTTTCAAGCTGGTTTTGGGAACTTACCTGGAAACCCTGCCCAAAGGGGTAGAAATAATTGTTAGCGCCGGGGGTTATGGACCCTGCAGGGCTGGCTTTTACGGTGAATTACACCGGCGCATCCTGAGGGAAATGGGTTACAACCCCCAGTTCATTTTCTTTTTTCCCCCTTTAAAAAAACCTGTTGATTTTTTCAAAAAGATAGTTAAATTAAAAAAAGGGGGTTCCTGGGGAGGTTTTTACCGTTCAATTCGTAGGGGCTTTGCCAAATTAAAATCGGTGGACGATATTGAAATAAAAAGCCACGAAATCAGGGCAAGAGAATTAAAACGGGGGGATACCAGCAGGGCTTTTCGAAAAGGTATTGGCTACCTCGAAGCAGCTCGAAGTACCAAAGAGATTGAAGAAGCCCACCGGGAAGGATTAAAAGAACTGGAGAAAGTTCCCCAGAACCTGGATTTTGAGCCTTTAAAAGTAGGAATTATCGGGGAAATATATGTCCAGCTTGAACCAGCAGCGAATTTTTTCCTTGAAGAAACCCTGGGCCACATGGGGGTAATTCCCCGGCGGACCATTTTTCTAACCAGTTTTACCCGGCACGATGTTGTGGCCCACGGGGAAAGGGAAGCCAAGGAAAGAGCCCAGCCCTACCTTCCTTTAGTCATTGGCGGACACGGGCAGAACAGTGTTGGTGATGTTGTCCATTTCGCCGAAAAAGGTTTTAACGGTGTAGTCCAGCTGGCCCCCTTTACCTGCATTCCTGAAATTGTCGCCAAAAGCATAATGCCCCATTTGAGCAAGGTGAATGGGATCCCTGTCCTGACCTTTTTTATTGACGAACAAACTGGCCAGGCAGGGGTTGAAACGCGTTTGGAAGCCTTCGTTGATCTGATGAACCAGCAGAGAAAATGTAATTCTGCATAAAAAAAAGCCCCCGAGGGGCTTTTTAAAATATCAATTCCAAAATTCTGGCCAAAAGGCCTCCGGTTAAAAAAGCAGTTGCTACTGTTACGAGTAGGATCAGGGCAGCTATTTTAAGGTTGAATTCCCGGGCAAGGGTTGCAAGGACTGCAATACAGGGCACATAAAACAGGGCTACAATTGCCCCAACCAACAACTGGGTCTGCGATAAACCCATTTCAACCAGGGGCAAAACGGCAAGTTCCCTGCGAACAATCCCTAAAACCAGGGGAACTGCGGCCTCCTGAGGCAGGCGTAGCCATTGTTCGATCAGGGGACTGAGAATTCTCCCAACGAAAACAAGGATTCCAGTTTCATAAAAGAGGGAAGCAATTCCCACCGCCATTACCATTGGAACAGCCCCATTAAAAATGTAACCCTTGATCCTCATCAAAACTTTTCTCCCGAGGAAGCGGGGCCGGGGAAATAATAATTCTGGAATTTCCAGGACTGTATCCATTCTTTTCCCCGGGAGCAGGCGGTCCATGACCAGGCCAGCAACAAACATTGCCAGAATGGAGAAAGCAAAAAGAGCCAGCACAACAAGGATAGAAACTTCGGCTAAAAGGGCAAAAAATGCCCCGGATTGAGAAATACAGGGAACGGCGAGAGAAATCATTGTGGAAATCATGATCCGTTCCTTTTTTGATTCCAGGGCCCTTGTTCCCAGTATTCCCGGTATTGCACAACCATAACCAAGGAGAAGCGGGATAATGTTTGAACCACGTAGACCAATTTTTGCCATTATTCCATCCAACAAAATTCCAAACCGAGGAAGATATCCACTATCCTCCAAAACACTTAAGGCAAAATAAAAAGAGAGAACATAGGGAAAAACGAGAGCCAGAGGCCATTCCAGCCCTTTAATCAAGAATCCATACTCTCCAATTAAAATATCCCGAATAATTCCGGGAGGAATTATCCCCTCCACCCCTTGAATAAGGGGAGGAAAAACCAGCCCCCGGAAAAAAGGCAAGAGAATATATTGCCGGAGACCCATTCCCAGACCAATAATAATGGCAAAAATAAAGGATAAAATTAAAACTGCAAGGGGTAAACCCGGCCAGGGATTTGTTAACCAGGGGTCCAGTTTTTGCCTTTTGGTTTCCCCGGACCTGCTAGTTTTAATTTTTTGGGCTTTTCCCGCTATCTTTTCTGCCCGTTCCCAGCGTTGAGAACTAACTTCCGGCAGAGGCTCGCTTGAAACCGGGGCCGAAAAAATTTTTTCTCGGACAGCTTCCAGCCCCTGACTGGTTAAAGCAACCGTTTCGATTACGGGTATTCCCAGTTCGCTTTCCAGGGTATTAAAATCTGTTAAATATCCCCTTTCGCGGGCCAGGTCAGACCGGTTGATAGCAACCACTGTAGGGAGTTTAAATTCCAGAACCTGATACAACAGGTACAGACCGCTTTCAAGGCTATTGGCATCCAGGACACAGACAATTCCTGCAGGCCGCTGCTTTAACATATCCACGGCTACTTTTTCTGCAGGATTGGTGGCATCAAGGGTGTAGGTCCCAGGCACATCAATCAGGTCATATTGAAACCCTCTGATGGCCATCCGGCCCCGGGAAAATTCAACGGTTGTCCCCGCATAATTTCCCACACTGGCTTCAAGACCCGTAAAATAATTGAAGAAAACGCTTTTACCCACGTTTGGCGGACCGATTAAAAGAATTGATTTTTCACCTGGTTTGAACTTTTCCGGTTTTTGACCACAGTGGTGTCGTTTTCTATTGCGGTTCTTATTGCCACTCAAATTTACTCACCGCCCTGAACCTCAATCAATTGTGCAAGATCAAAACCCAGGGCTACTTTCCGACCATCTACTAAAGCCAGAAAGGGGCCATTAAAATACTGTCGACCTTTCAGGCATACTTTCTTCCCCGGCCGAATTCCCAGGGCGGGCAATAAAGGGTGGGCAGGAACGTTTTTTATAATCAACTCTTCGCCAAATCCGGCTTCAGTCAGGTTTTTAACCCTACAACTTGAAATACAAAGAGATTCTTTCCCCAGTTTTTCTTTTATCCGGGAAAAAATGGGCGAAGGTAGTTTCTTGAGTTGCACACCACTATAAAATAACTTGAGTAGACCTCTGGGGTTCCGGAAAACAACCTTCCCTTTTCCCCCCATCTCACTGATTGCCTTTTGCAGCACCCTGTCTTTTGGTTCAACATGCATGGCGACAAAAACCCGGTCGAATTCACCGTATTCTACTTCATAACCATCAATTAACTTCAGATCAATCTTCTCTTTTAAGCCTAATTTCTCAAGGACCTCCCCGGCCTTTTCAATGGCAATCGGATCATTATCAATGGCTTCCACCCTGCAGCCCTTTTCAGCAAGCATAATTGCAGAAAAAGGGTAAGGCCCACACCCTACCTGCATCACCCGCATTCCGGGTTCAATACCCGCTATTTTCATCTCTTTTTCCACCAGTTTTTGATAAAAAATCCGATGATACACTTTTCCGAATGCTGGAAAACTTGCTCCCAAAAATTCAAATCCCTGGATGGTTATCAGCAGTTTGTAATACAGTAATTTGCTCTGATTTTTTTCTGCCATTTTGCTTACCTCCCTTTAAAAAACCTTTTTCTTCGTAATTCTTCATAGTTATAACTGTTGCTAAACCAGCCCAGACAAGCGGGATCCAGAAAGTAATTATTCTTGAAAGCAGAACCAATCCCAGACCTTCAGCTAAAGGAATACCATTCAAATTTAAAATTACAGCAAGTGTTCCTTCATAAGTGCCAATTCCTCCAGGGGAAAGTGGAAGCATGCTGATCAAATAAGCTATAAAAGTAGCTACACTGACCAGGAGAAAATCAATTTCCATACCAATAAGTCGGCTTAAAATAAATACCTTAACCGGGTAAAGAGACCAGATCAAAATAGATATCGCAAACATTTGCAGAAATGATATCTTTTCTCTCCTTTCCCGGACAGACCCAAGCATTCGCAAAATGAAACCTCTGATTTTTCGCAAAAACCCCAAACTCATCTCTGAAACCTCCTGGTCCCATTTCGGGAAAATTACCCAGGAGAAAACCAAAAGCAAAACAACCAAGGACCCAAAACTCCAGTATATAAAGCCGGGAATTGAATAATTTAATAATCCTGCGAATAACACCAGGCCGAGAATTAACAGAAAAGGAACCAGGGAAATAAACTTGTGAACCAGTAAAACTCCTGTGAGATCTGCATAAGGTCGCCCGGTTTTTTGTTTTAGAAGGAATATTTTTGCCCCTTCTCCCCCCAATTTTACCGAAGGTGTTACACTTTCAACAAAACTTCCCACAAGATTTATTGAAAAAACTTCCAACAGGCTGAGGCTTTTTTCTCTATTTTTTAAAAGGTGGTACCACTGGTAAGCTCCCAAGAGAAGGGTGAAAACCTGGAGTCCCAGCATAATTATAAGCCAGAAGTAAGGGACCTGGCCCCAGGCAGATACGATATCAGTCCAGCCCCCCCTGAAGATAAAAATCAGGAGAAGAATTATCCCTGCAGTACCGAGAGCAGTTTTTTTAGCCATATTAACCTGCTTTCCTGAATAAAACCGATTTGCCAAAAGTAATCATTGGTTGGCTGACTTCTTTTTCGGGTTTGTACTGGGAGGGAATCGGATCATAACTGTTTGCAAAAGTTTTCCTGGGCACCCTCATCACCAGCCGGGCTCCTGGTTTGGCACTACTCAGAAAGTTGTCAATTATGTCCCCTTTTGGTTCAACCTGAAGTGCAGTAATTATTACTGAATAACCAGAAAGGTCAATAGAACAACCATTCCCGGCAATTAACCTGATCTGCTTAAGACCAGCTTTCTCCAGGAGCTCCCTGGCTTTATTTAAAGCCGCGAAATCAATATCCAGGGCTGAAACAGGGCATCCGGTAATCTGATTAAGGATAATTGCTGTAAAAGGAATTGCTCCACAGCCAAGACTTAAAATCCGATCTCCTGCCCTTATCCCTGCCAGGCCTGTCTCTCTTTTGACAATAACGTGGTAGGGTGACGAATATATTTTTTGCATTAATGGACTGCTTGTCCAGGTTTTTTCCAGTAACTGAACAGCTCTGGGAAGTGAACCCATAGGTTTTCCTCCTTTGAAAATGAAAATCATCCTCATTTAAGTTATTCTACTTCATATTTTAATTTCCTGCAACTAAAAAGATTTTCCCGAAAATTTTTTCTCACAAAAAAAGCCCCGCGATCAGCGGGGCTTTAATCTAATTCACTTTTTTAATAATTCGCAAGCCCATGTGTATCCCGGAAACCTTGCCCTCTCCATCTCGCAAAAATTGGATTATGCTTTTCTCTCCTCTGCGAATTAAACTGGCCCTATCCACGGCCACCGGTGTTAGTTCCTGCTTTTTATTATTAAATTCCACAAATAGCTTCTCTTCTTCCGAGGTTACTTCAATTTCGGCACCTTCAGGAGATACATATTTACCCGGCCAATCCCTGGAACTCTCAGGCAACGAAGCAAGAGCCGAAAAAGAAAACCTTTCCTCCTCAATCGAATAACCCAGTGCCAGGTTTACAAGAGCATCCCAAACCCGGGTAACAGGCATTTCCACGAGGTTAATCAAAACTGTTGCTACAAGGTTTTCCTCGGGCACCATTCCCAGATGACTCGAAATCCCCTTTAGACTGCCTCCATGTTCAATAATAGTATTTCCATGGTAATCTGGTTGCACCATAAACCCGTATCCATAAAACTTGCCATCTGGAAGAGGAAAATAGGGGGAACCCATTCTTTTCAAATATGCAGAACCCAGAAATGATTGGCCATACCTTAAAAGATCAAGGGCGTGGGTTTTTAAAAACCCCGCTCCAAGCATTGCTTCTGAATGATTCCACTTGGGGGCAGGAACAATCTCTTCATCAATTTTCGCATAAAGTTGGGTCACATTTGGCCACTTCTTGAGCTCATCCGGTGAAAAAGTAATTTTTTCCAGGTTGCAGGGTTTGAATATCTTTTCCTCCATGAATTCGCCAAGACTTATTCCGCTTATTCTCTCCACTATGGTCCCCAAAAGGGAATAAGCGTCATTGGAGTAACTGAATTGCCCACCGGGATAACCCAAGGGCTCAGGTTTGTTGCGGGCCCAAAAATCAAGCAGATCTTTATAACTTTCAATCGGAGGTTCTTCCGTCCACTTTTCCCACTTTCCGTCTTCTTTCAGCTTTTCAGCTGTTGGATCTCCCTCAATACTCCTAACCATTGCATACATTAAAGCAGGAGTTGGCGGTAAACCAGCCGTATGGGTCAGGAAATGGTGAATATTGATTGCTGGAGTAATTTTCTCTCCAGCATCAAAATCTGGTAAGTATTTTAGCACAGGATCCCCGGTTGTTAATTTACCCTCCCTCTCCAGGATCATTATTGCGAGAGCAGTAAAAGACTTGGTAATTGAAGCAATCCCAAAAACCGTTTCGGGATTGACTTTCTTTTCGTTCTCCAGGTCAGCATAACCAAAACCCTCTGAATAAATAACTTCTCCGTTCTGGGACAGGCCAACTGACATACCCGGAATTTCAAATTCCTCCATTATTTCATGGACAAATTCTGCAAATTCATTTTTCCAGTTATTTTTAGGCATTATCAACAAATTTAACCTCCTGTCTCTTAAGTTCCAGACCCAGGCCAGGCTTATCAGGCAGGGTGCACAAACCACCTTTAACCTCCGCGCCACCGATGATAGGATCTGAGCGTAAAAACCCGGGAGCATCAAGATCAGCCCGGGTAATATTGGACGAACTTGCTACAAGGTTTGCAGCAGCAGTCATTGCAAGTCTGCTTTCAATCATACAACCAACCATACATTCAACACCTGCAGTTGAAGCCAGGGCATCAATCTTTCTCGCCGCAATCAAGCCTCCGGCTTTCATCAGCTTGATGTTGATTAAATCAACTGCTTCGGCTTTGATAACCTTTAAAGCATCCTGGGGAGAAAAAACAGTTTCATCTGCCATTATCGGGACATTTACCCGGTTTCGGATAAAAGCCAGCCCCTCTATATTGCCCCGGGGAATTGGTTCTTCAACCAGTTCAACATTAAATTTTTCCATCTCCCGGATAGTGTTCACAGCTTCCTTAACTCCCCAACCCTGGTTGGCATCCAGGCGGATCAAAGCTCTCCCTGCGACAGCAGCCGCAACTGCAGCAATCCTTTTCACATCTTCTTTTCCGTTTTTTCCAACCTTAACCTTTAGCGCCCGGTATCCTCTCTCCAGAAGAGGGTCAACTTTTGCGGCCATTACTTCCGGCTCATCAATCCCAATGGTATAATCGCTTTCAAAAGAATTGTCATGGCCACCCCAGAGGATATAAAGGGGCAGACCATAAATTTTTCCCAGCAGGTCAAAAAGAGCCATCTCAACAGCAATTTTGGCCCCGGGATTCCCGAAAAGAACCTTATCCAGCATCTCCGAAATCCGGGAAATTCCCCTGGGATCCTCCCCTATAATTAGGGGGCGGAGAAATTGTAAAATTCCCCGCACAACCGATTCCTGGAAATCACCAGTTACAATCGGCATGGGGGCGGCTTCTCCCCAACCCAGGTGCCCTTGATCTGTCTCAATTTCAACCACCACATTTTTGGCCTCAGTTACAGTACCCAGAGAGATTGTAAAGGGTTCTTTTAATTCCAAATTAAGGTATCCAACCCGAACTTCTTTAATTTTCACATAAACCCTCCTTGCCAGAAATTTATTTTCCCGCTAAGTCCAAAATAATTAATTTGATTTAATTTATTAAACAATTAATCCAAAACCCCTCTTTTTTTCCTGTGGCAAAAAAAGAAAGCCCCTGTCCTTGAACAAGGGCCGTTGACAAAATTAAAATGACGGTGGAGAAATAGCAAAAATTACTGTTACAACCGCAGTATCAATATTCTCCCATTTATGGGGTTTTCCGGGAGGTATCCTGATGCTATCGCCTCTATCAAGTTCAAAAACACCGTCTTCAAGGTAAATTTTAATTTTCCCATCAAGGACTATCGCGGCTTCTTCCCCTTCATGACTCATCATTGTTTCTGTAGTCTCTTCTCCGGGATTTAATCTTAAAAGAACCATTTGAATTTTTCCGCTTAAATTGGGGGAAAGGGATTCATATACAAATCCCTGATTACAGGGCATCATTAATTTTTTTCTTTGTTTTGCTCTTACTACAAGGTTTTCAACATTGTCTTCATCCTCAAAAAAATTAACTAGGGGAATATCCAGCGCTTTGGCGATAATCCGCAGTGAATTAATTGATGGATTGGCATTGCCTCTCTCAATCTGGCTTAACATTGATGAAGTTAGTTTTGTTTTTTTAGCCAGTTCTTTTATGGTAAAGCCCCTTTGCCTGCGGTACTGCAAAATTTTTGCCCCAATATCTATCTTGCCCATCCCAAACCTCCTTCCGGACGTACTTATAATCAAAGACATAAAAAACTAAAGAATAAGATAATTTAAATCCTTCGCCTTCGTCCCCTTATATGCAGCCATATGTAGCAGATAATAAAGCCCAGCAGAGCTGAAAGAAACAGCACAATTATCTGGGGAATCTCTATTTCCCAAAAAAGAAATTCAACGGTAATTGCTTGGAAATTCTGGACAAGGACAATTAAAAAAATGACCCCAAGAATAATCATCAAAATTTTTCTGAATTCCATACTCCCCCTCCTTTTTTATGTTTTATCTAACATCCTCGGGATAGGCACGAGCATAGGACCAAGGAATTTTTCCAGGAATACCAAGTTCCCGAGCTGCATTTAGAACCCAGTTGGGATCACGCAAAAGTGCCCTGCCTAAGGCCACAAGGTCGGTCCGGTTGTTACTAACCAATTCTTCAGCCATTCCCGGATCGGTTATAAGACCACAGGCTATAACCGGAACATTCAGTTCCTCTCTGATTTTTTGGGCATAGGGAACCTGAAACCCAGGCCAGGTCCGGGGTGCTGAAGGACCTGCTCCACCTGTGCTCACATCGAGGATATCTATTCCCACCTCAGCGAAAATTTTAGCGGCTTTTACCATATCATTAAAGGAATAGCCCTGTTGGATATACTCAACTGCTGAAATCCTTAACATTAAAAGTTTATCGGAAGGCAAAATTTTTTTTACTTCCTGAATTATTTCCAGTGGAAAGCGCAGCAGATTATCCAAACTTCCTCCATAATCATCCTGCCGCTGGTTAGAATAAGGGGAAAGAAACTGGTGAATAAGATAGCCGTGGGCTCCGTGCAACTCGATAATATCATAGCCTGCAGCACAGGCCCTTTCTGCGGCTTTTTTGAAAGCATTTACAACTTCTTTAATTTCTTTTTCTTCCATCTCCCTGGGAACCTGATGGTCCTCGGAAAAAGCAATGCTACTTGGCCCAATTATTTCTCCTTTACCAGGGCGGGCTTTTCTCCCTCCGTGCCCCAGTTGAATTCCAGCTTTGCTCCCAAATTCATGGACGAGGTCAACCAGTTTTTTCAATCCTTTTATCTGGTCATCATCCCATATTCCCAGGTCGTTGGGACTCAGCCTTCCCCTTTTTTCAACTGCAGTAGCTTCCTGGATGATTAGTCCCACCCCACCTATGGCTCGCGCAGCGTAGTGGGCAAGATGCCAGTCAGTTACAAGTCCTTCTTCTCCAGCACAGTACATGCACATCGGAGCCATGACCACCTTATTGGGCAGTTCAAGACCTTTTATTGTAAGAGGACCGAGCAGTTTGGACAAAACATTTCCTCCTTTAAGTAAAACTTTCTCTATCTTAATTTTTTCTACTCAATTCCTAAAATCCCTCTATTTCAGAACCCTAAACCCACTGAAATTCGGATTCCCAAACCTGAAGTTCTCAAGTTGGGACCACAAGGTGAGACATTCCCCTCATTTATATCCTGCCAGCGCGTTAGGGGTGTAGCCAGACGACCAACTCCTTCGAGGGAAAAGGTCATTCCGTGCTCCTGGCGGGGATAGTATTTAACTCCGGCAAGTAATTCTCCAAAAATCCCTGCTGAACCAAGAACCTCCCCACAGCCTTCCACCATACCCATGGAAAAACCTGCACTACCTCCAAGCGTACCATAAAAACTACCGGGAGTTATGGGAAATTCCCGGACATGAACTCCGCCAATATCAAAAATAAATGCCCCTCCTCCTCCGGCAAATTCCAATAGCACCTTGCTGGAATGGGAGAAAGGAACCTCGTTACCAACTCTAATTCCCGGGATATTTAACCGGCCCGAACTACCATCCATCTTAAAAGGCATGTTACTGTAACCAAGATTTAACTTAAACCTGGATTTGGAAACCATTTCTTCCAGTAAGTAATCATGCTGCAGAGGTTCCCTCGCATATAAAACTTTGCCCCTGGAAAAATCATTTTCAACACTAATTACTTCCAGGAGACCAATTTGTTTGTACTGGGTTGTCCCTGCCACCTTTTGCAGGATTTGATACCGGGAACCGATTTTAACTCCTAAATCTCTACCCCCAAAAAAGTAAATCTCATCGTTTTCAATTTCTTTTATTGTGCTGGTTAGTAAAAATTCTTCCCTAAGTTGGCGAATAAAATTCGAGGAAAAACAATTCTCCAGCGCCTGAAATTGGGCATCTTCACGATTCCCGTGAGAAGCCGACCCTCTCTGGTTAATAATCCTGATGACTCCACCGGAAATAGTATTGTATATTCTAACAGTTATTTCTACTTCCGCTTTATAACGCCTCTGATTTGAGTCCCAGTAAACCTCAAGGTTTTCAATAAAACCGGCGAATAAAAGGTCGATGCCTGCTCTTTCACCAATCATTTTTACTTCTTCAGCCTGAAGATCCCGGTAATACCGGATCCCAAAATCCTGCAAAATTCTATCCATTTCCCGGGGTTTAACCAGGTCCAAACGCCCCAGGTCAAGCAGGATCACAACCAGTTTATTCCCGGCCAGATCAAGATAACGGGAATGAAGTCTTCCCTCAAAACTCAAAACTCCCGCCTTCTGGGCCAGGACCTGGTTTTCAGATAATACGCAGAAAATCATAACAAAAAAGAACAGGACCATTAAAACCCGGGCTGCTTTAGATCTGATTCGCATTTTTTTCTCCCCCAAAACTTTTAAATTTTTTATAACCGGACCACATCTGGCTAACAGCCCCTTTTGCCGACAAACCTCCAACACCGGTTCCCAGTCCGGGGATGGCTATTTTTTTTATTTCCCCATTCTTTTTAGCTTCCCCCAAAATCGCCAGCATTGCTTTTTCAGCATTTCTGGTTCCCCGAATATCCCCGGGCTCAACCATTGTCGGAGCGGAAATAAACCAGGGAATAAGGGGATCTCCCGTAGGTAGAACAACAGCTTCTCCCACTGGAATTCTCCCCGCAAACCTCGAGTTTATTTTTGCCTTTAGTTTATCTTCAATTCCCGGCCCCAATCTTTTCCGAACAGCCAGATCAAGCCCTCCCCCCATATCTCCCTTAGAATTGCCAGGACTCGCAATTGCATCGCAAACCAAACTGCAAATATCCCCTTTTAAGATTTTAACCCCGGTCTCGCAGGAAAACTTATTATTGAATTCTTCTCCCAGTTTTTGCTCCCGATAGACCAATAAAATTTTCATTTTAAAAATCCGCGAAGATCTCGCCAAAATTAATTCCGGCGATTTTTTGGTTTGAATAACTTTTTTTAATGGAAATAGCTGCTTCCTGAAATTCGGCGCTAACCCCTCCATTTTCCAGGGCAACCCGGGCTTCAATAAAGGCAGCAAGTCGATCAATAGCCCGAAGTAATTCTCCATCCCTGGGGTTAAAGGAAGCCTCATTAAAAAATTGGCTGATTTCCTGGGCCGTGTTTACCTTTTTTGGCTTGCCCTCAACTGTCACAAGGTTGGAAAATTCATCCTGGGTAAACATTTTAAGCTCGGGAACCAATTCTTCTGGTAATAATGGGTACACATCCTTTTCCATTTGCTCAACCTCAATTTCTTTTATCAAATCATCAAGGCCCTCAATCGATTTTTTTATCGGCGAAATAATGTCCCTTGTTAAGACCTCAGGCAGGTCATGAAAAAGCCCGGTAAAAAAATTGTTGTAGCGGCGCTGTACACAACCTCCAATTTCCATGGTCAAAAGGTAGGCTAAAATTGCAACAAAAAGAGAATGACCGAGAACGGAGGTTTTGGGAACCCGGTGCAAATGAGACCAGCGAGCCTGAAATCTCAGATGGCCACAGAGGTCAATAAAAGATCGAAAAGACGCATTTTCTTCCAGGGCAATCATCCCCGGTAAATCCGCAAATTTCTCTAACCTCTCTCGGAAATTCTTCTTAATTTCCTCTATTTCAAAGCCCTGAGGATTGAGGTTTTCAATTAAGGAAAATTCCCAGCGAGATGCATAATTGTGAGCAGCCTCTAAAACTCTATGAGTAGAATTATTTTCCTTTCTAAAAAGGTAATTTTTAAACCGGTCAAAAAAGTCGTCTCCAAGAGGAGTAAGGTAGGTTTCCATCTCCCGGATAACGAATTCATTTAGCCTGCGGTATTTTTCTCGATCTTCTCGGATTTTATAAAAAACAGGTGGTTTTATATCAGTAATAACAAGGCGCTGGCAAAGATCAAAAATTCCTCCTTCAATTAATTCCATCCAGTCGAAATCATGATTATCTTCAGAAAATTGCCCGAGGAAATAGGCAACGACCATTTTATGGGCCTGTTTATCGAGTTCAATTAACTCCATCGGTCGAAGCTTATCATTCCACCTCTGCATGTAAGCTCCATCAAAAATTTTCAAAAGCAGGCTTTTCCTCAACATTAACAATCGATCCTTCCTGAAAATTTTAAAGTAAAAAGATAAGGGCAATTAAAAGAACAAGCTGAAAAAAAAGAATGACCTCCCATCTTTTTTGCAATCCATGCACAATTTTTTCCTGTTTTTCCAGCCTCTTTTTTAGCAAATAAAACCCTTCTATTGTTTCTTTATTACTTCCCTTTTTTTCCTTTGACACCTGCTCCAAATCCTTTTGAAGGTTTATTTTCAACTCTTCCAGTTCAATGAAATTCCCATCCCATTTTTTGATTTTCTCCCTTATTTCTTCAAGTACTTCTCTAAATTCTTCCTGTAAATTCTTTAATTCATCCAAGTTTCTTTCCCTCCAGGGAAAATAATAATTCCCTCCCCCAGTTATTCAAACACAGCAGGGAAAACTTTTTCCGGTTTTTTTTATCGCTAATAAAAAAACCGCAGACAGCTAGCCAGTTTCGGTTTTTCGTTTTTTCAACCACCCTGATCGCCAGAGCTTCATCGTGGGCGAATAAATGGCTTAGTACACTGATTACTGCTAAATTATCCCCTCTTTTTTGTAAACCTGATATACATTCAAGTAAAAGCTCAATTTCCCCCTCCTTTTTAAAATCAAGCAAACCCGCTATAAATAGAGCCGGGATATTAAACGGATCTTCATTTAATTTTTTTTCTGCAATTGGTCGAATCTTTTTTTGCTGCCCATATTCTTCGATCTTTTTAATAACCTCAACTATCCTTTCCACAGGAAGGTCCTCCTTTTCAAGAAAAACACCCAACCCAGCTTCTAATCTCTCTCCTGATTCCCTGGCCTTAATCGACCTGGCCCGCTTGGTATTCAAGGTTTCCAAATCGCAAAAACCGCACCTCGCGCCGGGTTGAATGGCCTGGCCCATGTAATCCAAAAGAATTGACCTGCGGCAGTTTTCTTTTTCCAAAACATATTTTTCCAGTATACCCAGGGCTGCATATCTGCGTTTTTTTATGATTAGGTCCTGTTTAATATACTCAGCAAACAAGGATTCATTTTCCCCGGGGGAGGATGTAAACTTTTTTTCAACCTGAAAGTTTAACCTTTCATCTTCAAAGTAGACAATATTATAATCACCAATTATTTTTGTTTCCTGAAGAAAGAAAAGGTATTTCTGGATAAAAACCTGGTCCGAAATATCTATAGAAAGCTCAATCTTTTTTCCCCTTTTTTTATAAATTTCTCTCAAAAGTTGATCAAATAGCCCCTTTTGGCCCCCGGGTAAGGGATGCTGTTTTTCAATGAAACGGGACTGAATTCCATAATCACAAAGCTCCCCCTCTTTATAATTACATTTCCATTTTCCCAAACAAGAAGGTTCCAATTCCCCCTTTCTCCTCTGTTCCGCCCTGCATTTTTTTTGCCTTGGTTTATACAGGAGAACAGAGAGGGATTTCTGTCCACCCCTTCCTGCCCGCCCCAGTTCCTGAAAATATGCTTCCAAAGACCCAGGAGCATAATAGTGGATGGTGTAATTAATATCGGGCTTATCAATTCCCATACCAAAAGCTCTTGTAGCAACAAGGAGGGAAACCTTATTTTTTAAAAAGTTTGCCTGAACTACTTTTTTCTCCATTTCACCCAGTTTCCCGTGGTAGGACAATACTTCATGACCTTCGTCTTCAAGGCGGGTTTTAAGAGTTTTTGTACTCGCCTGCCGGGTGGTTTTTCCTTCTGCCTGGGCATAAGGTACAAAGATAACACCCGCATTTTTCCTGGAAAACTTTTCCCGATCAATTCCAAAAAATTCTGGCAGATTATTTTCCAGGATATCCTTTAAAACCTGAAACCTTTCCTGGCCCTCTTTTATCAACTTAACCTGCAAACCGATTTCAGGCCGGTCCATTTCATCTGTTTCAATTACATCACAATTATTAAAACAAAAAAAATTTTTCAGTTCCTGTCGGACGCGACCTGGAGCAGTGGCAGTTAACCCAATCAAACCGCGGTTATTTTTTTGCAAAGGGCTATTAGCCAGCTGGAGATAAGCGGGACGAAAGTCATGTCCCCACTCAGAAACACAGTGGATTTCGTCAATGACAAAAAAACCCTGCCTTTTTCTCCCCCTTCTTTTTAATAATTCCTGGAATTTTTTCTGCTGAAGCCTTTCCGGGGCAAGGTAAAGAATTTTTAATTCTCCATTCATCCACCTATGTAAAACTCGCTTTTTTTCTGCCGGGTTTTGCGAACTATCTAAAAAATCGGCCCAAAAGCCCCTTCCTTCCTTTTGTAAGTTAGTAACCTGGTCCTGGATTAAAGACTTAAGAGGAGCCACAACAATAGATGTGCCGGAGAATAAAAGGGCTGGAAGTTGAAAACAGATTGATTTGCCCGCTCCGGTTGGCAAAATACCCAGAGCCTTTCTTTTTTGGAAAATCTGTTTGATTAAGCGGTACTGCTCTGGCTTCAAATCAGGGAAACCCCAAATTCTCTTTGCAAGTTCTTCTAACAATGCTTTTTTCGGAAAGAAAGTTGTTATCCCCCCAAATTCGGGGAGGAAAACCTTCCCCCAAAAATCCTTACGTAAAAAGAAACGGACTTGAAGATTTTTGGTGCCTGCCTGGAAAATTTCCCCGTACCCTTTTTCCAGCATCAACCTCTTCTGAGCAATTGGAACATGTGAAAAAACCAGGAGTTCGGGCTTTAATTCAAAAAAATCTGCCTCGGGCCGGGGAGCACCAATGATCACAGTTTCTTTATGCCTTTTATTTCCTGCCCCGCTACCTTGTCCTGAAAGAATTGTTCTTTCCTTTGGGTTTTTCCCCGATAGCTTTCCCAGGACAGCCTCGAGTTCCAATAAATCTTTACTCCCCTCTAGCAACAGCCCATTTAGTTTATCCAGAACAAGGTTTTTTTCTTTTAAAACCCTTAAAAACAGGAGTTGAAAATTTTTCTGCCAGTCAGCCCGGAAATACCGGGATGGAGTGCTCTGCAGGATTGTAAAAATCAGGTTCTTGTCCATTGAACCACCTCTAAATTAATTTCTATTTATGGAAAATTTTCCCTTCTTATTTCATAAAAAAACCCACCCGCAGGTGGGTTATCTTCCTCTTTCCAGGTCAGACAAAATTTTTTCAAGATACCACTGATCACTTTTTCCGGGGTATTTTTTCTTAAGCCTCCCCTTCATATCCCGAATGTATTCATCTGCTCGCTCTTCACTTACTCTCATTTTTCTCTGGATCTGCTTTTTTATTTGACCGTGTTTCCTTTTTTCCTTCTGAGCTGGAGAAAAAAACACCAGGGCAAGGATTACGATAATTACAAGAACAATAATCCAGATCATCAGATTGTCACCACCTGTTCCGATTCTCCCAGGATATCAGTAATACTATGCATATTGGAAACCTCACCAATTAGAGGTTTATCCTTCAACCCATAATAATCCAGGCAGGTCCCGCATGCCAGGATTTTAACCCCCTTTTGGGCTAGCTTTTTCAGTGAAAGGGCAATTTCTGATGTTTCCTGGGCCAGGTAAACACCTTTGTTCATAAAAATAACGGCATCGGGATGGTTATCTCCCTCCCCAATTGAATAAAAGAAATTGCGAAGCAGTGTTTTCCCCAGTTCTTCCTCTCCTCTTCCCAGCTTATCCCCGGTGCAAAAAATTGCCTTTCTTCCCAAAAAATCAACTCCCATATTTTTCTGATTAAATAAATTATCCTTTTAAAACTTCTTCTGATCTCGAATTAAATTTAAAACTTCTTCGGCATGCCCTTCGACCTTAACCTTCCTGTATTCTTTAATTACCAGACCCTCTTCATCAATTACAAAAGTGCTGCGCACAGTCCCTCCTTTTTCATTTAAAACCCCGTACCGTTGGAGGACCTCTTTTTCGGTATCAGAAAGCAAAACAAATGGTAGGTCATATTTATCCCTAAACCTGTGGTGAGAAGCCATTCCATCCTTGCTAACTCCCAGTACTACGGTATTAAGCTCTTCCAGAGCCTGATGCCGATCCCTAAAAGAGATGGCTTCTTTGGTTCAGCCCCCGGTATTATCTTTGGGGTAAAAGTAAAGAACAATCTTCTTACCCCTGTAATCTTCCAGGCTGTGGTCCTTACCATCCGTTCCAGGCAAAGAAAATTCTGGTGCAAGTTTCTCTTCCAAATTCAAATAAATTACCCCCTTTACCACTTTAATTAAGTTCTTCTTCTCTAAAAAAATCAATTTTCCTTCCCCAGACCCTGCCCTAGCTTTTTTCAAGCAGGAGCAAATTCTTTCTCCGCGAAGTTTCTTAATAATAAATAATGAGTAGGTGGGAAAATTGAAATTGATTGCTGATTTGCATACCCATACTGTTGCCTGCGGGCATGGTTTCAGTACGGTGCAGGAAAATGTTTTCGCAGCCCAAAAAGCAGGCCTCTCGGTCCTGGGAATTACCGAACATGGTCCTTCCATTCCCGGGGGTCCCCACCATTATTTAATGGGAGCAATGTTACAGATCCCCCCGGAAGTTGAAAATTTATGGATACTCAGGGGAGCCGAACTGAATATTATTAACACTTCCGGGGAACTTGATCTGGACAGGGATAGAATGAGCCGTCTGGATATTGTCCTTGCAGCAATTCACCCGGGAACCCCTTACGATGGTAAATCAAAGGAAGAACACACCCAGGCTCTTTGCGCCGCAATGGAAAATCCCTATCTTGATATTCTGGCCCATCCCGATAACCCAGGCTATCCACTGGATTATAAAACAATTGTCAGAAAAGCCATCGCCGAGGGAATCCTGCTTGAGGTAAATAACAATTCCATGAACACAGCTCACCCGGGTCGAAAAAACGGAATGGACAACTGCCGGGCGTTCCTGGAAATTGGAAAAAAAGAAGGTCTACAGGTAGCCATAGGGAGCGATGCCCATATTTCCTTTTCCGTCGGAAAAATGGAAAAAGCAATTAAACTGCTTGAAGAAACCGGTTATCCTGAAGAATTGATATTAAACCGCTCGCGGGAAACAATTGAAGAATTCCTGGAAGAAAGGAAAAAACGAATTCATAAAAAATTGAAAACCCTGTGAGTATGTAATCAAGGAGGAAGAATACCAATGGACCTGCTTTCAACAAAAGCAATGTTAAAAAACTGGCTCGAAGAGTTAGGAGCTTTCCAGGCCAAAAAGCAATACACTGATTTAAAAATCTCTACAAAGGAAAACCCTTCAGACCTGGTTACCCAGATCGATAAAGATTCCGAAAACTGGCTGATTGAAAAAATTCATTCCTCTTTTCCCTCCCACAGCATCTGGGGAGAGGAAGGTGGTTTTATTAAAGGGAATTCCCATTACGTCTGGATTATGGATCCTCTTGACGGTACCATGAATTATACTCACGGTTTACCTATTTTCGGAATTTCTCTGGCCCTGCAATCCAGGGGAGAAACAATTCTGGGAGGTATCCACTTTCCCCGGCTGGCTGAAACCTACCTGGCCGTAAAAGGAGAAGGGGCCCAGTGCAATGGGGAGGACATCCAGGTTTCCTCAGAAAAGAATCCTCAAAAAGCCCTGCTGGGAATTTCCATCCCCTATGCCAAAATTGCCGGGAAAATTTCTGATGATTACCTTGCCCCTTTCCACTCTCGGATGCGGGGAATCAGGACTTTCGGTTGTGTTGTTTTCGATCTATGCCAGCTTGCCCGGGGAAATCTTGATGCTTCTCTTGCGCTCAAAATGAACCCCTGGGACATTTTGGGAGGAATGTTAATTATTAAAGAAGCCGGGGGGGATTATATTCACCAGCAGGTTTCCGATAATCACTCCCTGCTTTCTGCGAACCCCAAACTTCTCTCCAGTTTGAAAAATGATAAAGCTTTTTCCCGGCTCTTTGAGATTTAAATTAAGCCCACTTTTTAGCGTGAATTTTATTTTTCTGGCAAGCTATTAAAAACTAAAAAACCCTGGAATGGCTCTCAACCATCCAGGGTTTTTGCTTGGGGAAGCAACAATCAAAATAAACTAATTGAACCGCAGAAACCTTGAGTTTACAGCAACAATTACCGTGCTCAAAGACATCAACATGGCCCCAACTGCAGGGATAAGGACAACTCCAAAGCCATATAATACTCCTGCCGCAAGGGGAATTGCCACCAAGTTATACCCCGTAGCCCAGGCCAGGTTCTGAACCATTTTCCTGAATGTAGCCCGGGCCAGGCCCAAAATTGCTGTTACATCGAGGGGATTATTATGAACCAGGACAATATCTGCAGCAGCAACCGCAACGTCGGTTCCCGCGCCAATAGCGATGCCGACATCAGCCTGGGCCAGAGCAGGGGCATCATTAACTCCATCTCCTACCATAGCGGTTGTTAACCCCCCAGATTGGATTTCTTTAACCTTCTCTGCCTTTTCATGAGGTAAAACCTCAGCAAAATAATCGTCAAGGCCCAGTTCCTTTGAAACATAATCTGCGACTTTCTGGTTATCCCCGGTCAGCATGATGGCTTTAATGCCCATCTCCTTTAACTTCTTTATTGTTTGTTTTGATTCTTCCCGGATAATATCAGCCAGAGCAAGAGCTCCAGCCAGTTCGTTATCAATAATTACATAAACAACGGTTTTCCCCTGAGAAGATAGTTCATCTATCTTTCCATCCTCTTCGGGAAATTCTAATTCTTTTAGATAACCGGGACTGGCAACTATAATTTCTTTCCCGTTTACAATTCCCCGGACC
Source organism: Bacillota bacterium (assembly GCA_007122335.1). Classification (GTDB taxonomy): domain Bacteria; phylum Bacillota; class Halanaerobiia; order B1SED10-174; family B1SED10-174; genus T1SED10-26. The sequence goes on along the minus strand of SKTZ01000029.1, from coordinate 3,437 downwards.
CCTTTGCCCTTGATGGCCTGGAATTCCTCAACACTACCCACTTTTTTTACCGCACCGGTTATTCCCCGGGCAATGGGATGTTCAGAGCGAGATTCCACGGAAGCCGCAAAATTAAGAATTTCCTCTTGGGTGTAAGAATCTGAAAATAAAACAGTATCAGTAACTCCAAATTTGCCCTGGGTTAAGGTCCCGGTTTTATCAAATATTACAGCCTGAATTTTCCTGGCCTGTTCGAAGGAGGTGCGATTGCGGATCAGGAGACCTTTTTTCGCAGATATTGCTGTGGAAACAGCTGCTACCAGCGGAACCGCCAGTCCCAGAGCATGGGGACAGGCCATAACCATTACGGTAACCATTCTTTCCATGGCAAAAGAAAGTTCAAATCCCACAATAGCAAACCAGGTAAAGAAGGTTAAAACCCCTCCCCCCAGGGCTATCACAGTCAGCCAAAAAGCTGCTCTATCAGCCAAAGCCTGGGTCCTGGATTTGCTGGCCTGAGCCTTTTGCACCAGCTCCATAACCTGGGAAAGGTAAGTATCCTTTCCAGTCTTGGTTACCTCGATGGTTATTGAACCCTCACCATTAATACCACCACCGATTACCTCCTGGCCAGTGCCTTTATTTACCGGAACAGATTCTCCTGTCAGCATTGATTCATCAATTGTTGTTGAACCATCAACAATCCTGCCATCAGAGGGGATTTTTTCCCCCGGCTTAATTATTAATTTATCTCCACCCTTAATTTTTTCTACCGGAACCTCTTTAATACTTCCATCTTCCATGAGTTTATGGGCAGTGGAGGGCATCAGTTTTGCCAGTTCCTTTAAAGCCTCAGAGGCACTCATTACTGATTTCATCTCAATCCAGTGCCCTAAAAGCATAATTGTTACAAGGGTGGCAAGTTCCCAGAAAAATGGCTCCCCTTCAAGACCAAAAACTGTAGCAGAACTGTAAACATAGGCGGCAGTAATTGCAACTCCCACCAGTGTCATCATTCCAGGCAAGCGCTTTTTTATTTCCTCCCATAGCCCTTTTAGAAAAGGAAAACCTCCAAAAAAATAAATGAATGTGGAAAGTCCAAAAAGGACAAATTGATCCCCTGGAAATCTCAAAAATTCTCGGATACCCAAAAACTCCTGGATCATTGGAGATAAGACCAGAATGGGAATTGTAATGACAAGAGATATCCAAAACCTCTTTCTAAAATCCTCTAACATGTGGGTATGGTGATCATGATGCTCTTCTTTTTTCCCTGTTCCCTCATGGTTTTTATGTTGATGGTCTTTTCCCCCAGGATCCCTCTCCATTTTTTCCCTCCTCTATTATTTTATTCAAACCGGATTTTCAAAAGTCCCTGTATTTTCTGTTCTCCGTAACCAAAGATTTTCCCTTTAATGTTACAGGAAAGGGAAAGTTAAGGGATAATATCAAATAAATTCAAAATCTGTTTACTCAATTTATTCTTTTTTTTCCAGGACATTATATTTCAGCCTTCCTTCTTCCTTCATCAAGTTCTGCTAAGAAAAAACCCCGCCCATTAGCGAGGTTTTAAAATCCTCAATTTTGGAATAGCATCTGATAATTTTAAGGCCTGTTCTGAAGAAAGGCCATTTTCCATAGCGGCTTTTCGGAAAACTCTTACCGCCTTTTTTCTTTCAAAAAGCAGCACCACTACCCGGACACCCAGCCTGAAAAAAAGCATTATTAACCTTATCCCGATTCGAATATAGGTCCCAACCATTTAGTAATCCTCTCCAGAATCTTTCTTTTTTTCTTTTTGGAAATTCATATTCCCCATATTTCCAATGTTTTTTAGAGCAGCGAGATAATCTCTTGTTAACTCAAAAGCCTGCTCCTCATTCATCCCACCTTCTTTTAATTCTTTGAAGAAGGAAGCTGCAGATTGACCCAAACCCCTTGCTGCTTCTTTGGAATAAATAACGTCCCGAAGTGTAGTAAATATCTCGGGGATTTTCTTGGTAACAACATCCAGCATAGCTTCAACTTCTTGTGCTTCATTACCTTTCATCTTCAATCACCCCCTACCTTAATTTACTAAAGGCAAACATTTGATAAATCAACCCTTCCACCAGATCCTCGACTTCTTTTCTCCAGTAATGGGGAGAGCCCTGAACCGGAATTTTTATTCCAGGAGGCTGTTCTATTTGCGCAAAACCTTTTTCAATCCCCTTTTTTATTTGCTCGGCCCAAATCAATTCATCCCTACAACCCCTGCATTGAGCAATGTGAATTAAGACCTGATAATACTTTTCTCTGGACAATCGGTTATTCATAAAAAGAGGAATTCCTTCTCGGGTTAACCTGCAATCCATCCTTAATCACTCCTTAGTCCAGATCTTCTTTGAGCTTCTTTTTTCCATAAAAAAGTTTGCTTTTTAGGGTCCCAACGGGTATTTCCATCTGTTTTGCAGCCTCTTGGTAAGTAAATCCCATGTAATATACCAAAAATAAGGCTTCCCTTGCCTGGGGTTCAAGTTTTTTCAAACCAGAAAACAGATCTGAATAATTTTGCTGGTTTTTTTCTCCCACACCGACCAGGAAGTAATCCCTGCTGGAATTTATTATCTTCTGTTCCTTTTCCTTTTCTCGAAAAAAATCAGCAACTTTTCTTTTTACCAAAGAAAAAATCCAGGTCAGGGGCGCAGCTTCATTTCTATAGGAAGGGGCACTTTTCCAGATTGCCAGGAATACTTCCTGCAATATCTCCTTTGCTCCTTCAGGGTCTCCGGTTTTAAAATAAATGTAGTGGAAAATTTTGTCCTTCCACTCCCTGTATAGTTTTTCCAGGGCCCTTTTCTCTCCCCGGCCAATGGCAATAATCAGTCCTGGTTTAAGGTTTGGGTTCGCCACGGAATTACTCCCCCTTAATTTCCCACCAACCCCCATTAACCTTCTATAATAATTAGTCGAAAAAATACGGAAAAAGTTCAAAAAAGACGGAAAAAGTTCAAAAAAAAATCAGCCTTACTGGCTGACTTTTTTCTGGGCCTGGGTTTCTTCAGTCCAGACCCCTAATTTGCTGAATCTTTCCCACCGTCGTTCTAAGAGGACAGAAGGTTTCATTTTTTGAAAATACGGAACAATTTCCTCCAGGTGTTCAGCAAGTCGTTTGCCCATTTCCTTGGAGTCTAAATGACAGCCTCCTTCAGGTTCTTCGATAATTGCGTCGATAACTCCTGCTTTTTTCAGGTCTTCTGCGGTTAATTTAAGGGATCCTGCGGCTTGCTCAGCCTTTCCTGGGTCTTTCCAGAGAATGGATGCACAACCTTCGGGGGATATTACCGAATATACCGCATTTTCAAACATACAAACCCAGTCCCCTACTGCAAGAGCCAGTGCACCTCCGCTCCCTCCTTCCCCTGTTACAACTACTACTATGGGAACTTTTAACCCGCTCATTTCCCTTAAATTCCTGG
>SKTZ01000120.1 GCA_007122335.1 Bacillota bacterium | reverse complement strand
GTTAAATGGGGGACAGGCCATCCCGTGGGTTACTGGGCCCACGATATTGGCCCTGCTCTTACGGGTGGACAGAGGGAATCCCTTCCCCCCGATGCCCAAAAAACTTTACGCCCCGGGCAGACATTTGCTTTCGATGGATTTTTTGCCTGGGAAGAAGAAAGACCCTATGGGAGAGGGGAAAAGCAAATTTCTGTTGAGGAAATTGCTGTAGTTACCGAGGAGGGTGGGAAATATTTAATATCCCCCCAGGAAGACCTGTTTTTAATTACTCCAGAGCAAAAACCCCTTTAATAGGCGCAAAAGAGATAGTAGTCCGAAGTATCATTTAAACGGTCCTGACCGAAAAATACAGGAAAACTCATAAGGTGCAAGGAGGAGAGGGTGGCAAAAAGATGATTGATGTTTCCGGAATGAATTATTTTTGGAAGGTTTTTGATCTTCTTTGCAAAGATCAGGAACCGGACCAGGAATGCTGGGGTTCTCTTTTTGCAACCCCTGGCTATTCTGTCCTCACCAAATCCGAATTTTCCCCGGAGTTTTTTATGGAGAAGTGGCGGTTGGCTTTTCAGCCCAATCGGAGAGAAGAACGCAAAAAAGCCCTGGATAAAGGAGACCCCTTCTTAAAACACTATTTTGCTGTCCTGGAAAACAAGGAGGAGCTCAAAGCCTACCAGGAGAGAGTGTTAAAAGAAGAAGGACTTCTCAGCAGGGCAAAAGAGCTGGCTTTAAAATACCTTCCTTCAGGGAGTTACCCCGGTTATCCCCCGGTTTCTCTGGTTGTTTTCCAGTTCGATGCCCGGGGTTATAATCCCGTGGTAATTGATTTGCTGGCTGCTCTAAAGATGCAGGAGGTTCTGATTCCGTTTCTGGCCCATGAATTCCACCACTATTACAGGAACAAAACCCGAAAACAGCTTGCAGGGCCGGAGCATCTCCTCTGGGTAATAGATCAGATTCATGCTGAAGGGACGGCGGATTTGCTTGATAAAGGGCCCAGAATTAAAGAGGGAGACCCTCAGATCGGGACATACAAGCAGTTGGTAGAAGACGCACCTGAATATTTAAAGTTTTTGAATGACAGGCTTCTGGAAATGGGAAAGGATAAAGAAAAGGTTTTGGCAGAAGAAAAAATCCTCAGAGAAAAACTTCCCCAGAGCGGCCATCCCGTGGGTTATCACATGGCTGAGCTTATAAGAATTGAATTTGGAATAGAAAAAATTCGGTCTGAGGTCAGTGATCCACTTGCGTTTTTCTGGAGTTTTCACCAGGCAGAAATTAAGGCTGGGCTTTCTCGAACCCTGACGCCTGAGGCCATAAAAATCCTCGAAAGCTTGCTCCAACCAAATAATTTTTGAAGGTCTTTTTGGTAATTAAGAAGTCAAAAGAGTAAACTTGCATATTTTTGCTTGAAAGCATATTGATGGGGATAGAAATAGAGAAATTTAAAGCAAAGAAAAAGGAATTGGAATGAACCTTCCGAATATGTTTATCAGAAAATATTTTTTAAAAAGGGCAAACTGTGCCAGCCAATTAACGGTGCAGCAGGTAACTTTTAGAAAACTTTGTTTTTGGAGGGTAAAAATTGAGCGAAAAGGAGTTTAATAGTTACAAAAGGGTTCACAATTATTCCAATCCATCTGAAGCAGAAGAAGGAAAAATAAAAAAGGAAAAACAGAATTATGCAAAACTAAATAAAAAAACAAAGGACTTAACCAGGAGCAGGCTGCGGAATATCAAAGATTTAGCTGATTACGATGAATCTTTTGAAGAGGAACTCGAAGAGAAAAATTTCAAAGCCAAGAAGGAGAGAGGAAATCTGAACACCCACAAGAAAAGATTCAAAAAGCTTGATAAATATGAGGATTTTGATTGAATTTTTTGCAGTTATCAGGGCTTTAAGGAATAAAGAATAGGATGCAGGGAGAACCTATAATAATTAAACATTTCATCCCCCGGAAATTTGGCGGGGGGTTTTTATATTTTAAATGCCCATTTTGCGAACTTCATCCGTAAGAATTTTGTTGAAATTTGTTTTTAAAGAAGCAATTTTTTTTGGGGGACCATACTTTCTTAAATTAAAGTATTTCGGTTTTATATGTGCTTAATGATATCCTTAAGTTTTGGAGTAATAAATTTGTTAATTTAGGCTCTATTTTCCTCCGAAGTTTTTTCCTACCAAAATGATAATAAAAAGGAGTTTTTTAAATTTTATAGAATAAATTAAATTAAACTTTATTACTTTGACGTGTTATTATCATAAAAAAATTTGGAGGTGATTTTTTCCAAAGGAAATCAAATGGGTTCAAAAATAAATTTAAAGGAGGCTAACATGAAAAGGATAAAAGTTATTAATCTTGGATTGGCCCTGGCTTTGGTTGTCCTAGTAGTAGGAGTTGTATCGGTAACTGCCGATGTTCCTCAGGGGGGAACCTTGAGAGTGGCCATCCGGAATGATGTGCAGAACTTTGACCCGGCTTATCTTGTTGACGCTACAACCAGTGGTGTTTCTTTTTCGGTTTATGAGCATATAGTTGCCCGTAGCCATGACGGAGTAATTTCCCCAGGCCTTTCGGAAAGTTGGGAAATTTCCGAAAATGCAGACGTTTACACTTTCAATCTCAGGAGGGGTGTTAAATTTCATGATGGTTCTGATTTCAACGCCCAGGCAGTAAAATTCAACTTTGATCGGATAATGGACCCCGAGGTTGCCTCGCATGCTGGCGAGTTATTACGGAATAATATTGACGAGATAGTAATCGAAGATGACTATACCATTGTCTTTTACCTTGAAGAACCCAATGCAGCTTTTATAGACGATGTTCTGATTCAAAACGCAACCTTCCTTGCCAGTCCTACTGCAATTGAGACCCTCGGTGAAGATCTCTCCCGGAATCCTGTAGGTACCGGGGCCTTTAAATTCCATTCCTGGACCCCTGATACAGAAGTGGTCCTTGCTCGGAATGAAGAGTACTGGGATGGAGCTCCCAATATTGACCAGATCGTATTTCGGCCAATTCCCGAACCTACTACCCAGTTAACTGAGTTAAGAACCGGCCGGATCCATTTTATGACAGTGGTGCCTGTTGAGCAAAAAGCTGCTATTGAAGCAGACCCCAATATTAATGTAATTGGAGAGCCTGACTTTAATGTTCGCTATTTGGTATTTAATTTCAACCAGGAAGTTTTCCAGGATATTAATGTCCGGCGGGGCTTGCACTATGCCCTTGATATTACAGAGTTAGTGGAAATATTCCTGGAGGGAGTTGCGGAAAGGGCGTACGGCCCACTACCGAATATGTCTCCTTTCCACAATCCTGATGTATTGGAGTATCCCTACAATCCCGATAAGGCCCTGGCAACACTGGCCCTTTCTGGATGGGCCCGTGGTTCCGATGGTATGCTTCGCAATGAAGACGGGGAAACATTAAAATTTACTTTGACAACTCCCCTTGGAAGGTATACCAAGGACAGGGAACTTAACGAAGCCATCCACTTCCAGTTCCGCCAGATAGGTGTTGATGTAGATATCGAAATCGTAGAATTCGCTACCCTTATTGACAAGCTCCGCGCCAGAGATTTCGATCTCGCCTATATCGGCTTAATGCAGCGGACCGGAGATCCCACTGCACACCTGGATCTCATGTATCACTCCGAAGGATGGGCTAACTGGGGTGATTACAATAATCCGGAAATCGATGATTTATTGAATCAGGGCAAGAGGACGGGAGATCCCGATGAAAGAATGAGGATTTACGCCATCGCCCAGGATTTAATAATGGAGGATGCCCCGACCATTCCTATAATGAACGAGTTTTATCTTCTGGCCTACCGCACCGAAGTTAAAAACTACACCTTTGGTGTGGCCCGCCCCATGGATTATTCCAAGCTATATCTTGGTGAATAAATAACCTGAGAGATGGTTTGCTGGGTCTGGGGAGGGGGTTAATCTCCCCAGACCTTCTTTTTAAAGAGAGAAGGTGAGAAGACGATGATGCAGTTTCTAGTAAAAAGATTAATTTTGCTAATTCCAATCCTACTTGGAGTTGCCCTTTTTTCATTCATGATCATGCACCTTATTCCCGGTGATCCTGCGCAAATTCTATCAGGAATGCGGGCAAGTGAATCCGATATTGCCGCGTTAAGAGCAAGACTTGGACTAGACCAGCCCCTTCATATCCAGTTTTTAGATTTTTTGAAAGGAATCTTTGTGGGTGATCTGGGCACATCTCTCAGGACCCGACAACCTGTACTGGATGAGATAAAACAGAGATATATGGCAACGGCAAGTCTTGCTTTAATGGCGATTATTTTTAGCGTAATGGTCAGTATTCCCATGGGGATTTTTGCTGCAACCAAACAGTATTCTATCTGGGATAGCGTGAGCATGTTCTTTGCTATATTTGGTCTATCAGCCCCTGGATTCTGGTTGGGGTTAATGCTCATGTATTACCTGGCTTATAGAATTCAGTTATTTCCACCTTCTGGTATGGCCGGACCGTTCTGGACCTGGGAGGGCTTAAAGAGCTTTATTTTACCGACAATTACCCTTTCAATAGCTTCAATTGCTGTGCTGGCTCGCCTGACACGTTCCAGTGTTCTGGAGGTGTTACGCCAGGATTATATTAAAACCGCAAGATCAAAAGGTTTGAGTGAGCGGGTTGTTCTCTTCCGTCATGCCCTAAAAAATGCCCTTATTCCAGTGGTTACCCTTGCAGGTATACAGTTGGGTTATCTCCTTGGTGGGGCAGTAGTAGTTGAAACGGTTTTTGCCTGGCCCGGGCTTGGCCGTTATGTAGTTACGGCCATTCATTTTCGTGATATCCCCGTTGTTCAGGGGGGGATTATGCTTTTTGCCCTGACTTTTGTCCTAATCAACCTCATTGTTGATATAATGTATGCTTTTATTGACCCGAGGATTCGCTATGAGTGAGGTGACGGAAATGAAAAAAAGGAAAGAGTTTTTCGAAAGCCCAAGAAAAGAAATGTTTAAAAGTTTTTTACGGCGGTTTTTGCTCAATAAAGGAGCAATCATTGGTTTACTCCTGATTTTTTTGACTATTGTCCTCGCTATCTTTGCCCCAGTAATTGCTCCCTATGATCCGTTTGAACAAAACTGGCGAAACCGTTTGCAAACTCCCTCAAGGGAGCACTGGTTCGGTACTGATGAACATGGGCGCGACCAGTTGAGCCGGATTATTTACGGAACCAGGATTTCTCTTACAATCGGAATAATTTCCGTTAGCATAGGACTTTTTGGTGGGGGTTTGCTGGGAATAATTGCGGGGTATTTCGGGGGAGTAATTGATAATATTATCATGAGGTTAATGGATATAATGATGGCCTTTCCAGGAGTTCTTTTGGCCATTGCTCTTGTAGCTGCCCTGGGTCCTGGGCTTTTTAATGTTATGATTGCCGTGGGGATCTGGTCAATACCCCTTTTCAGCAGGCTGGTAAGGGGGACAGTTCTTTCGATTAAAGAGAATGACTTTGTTTCTGCGGCCCGGGCACTTGGAGGAAGTAACCCCCATATTATTTTTTACCATATTCTACCCAATATTATGGCGCCGATATTGGTTTTGAGTTCACTTCGCCTGGCAACAGCACTGCTCAGCGCTGCAGCCCTGAGTTTTCTGGGACTCGGAGCCCAACCTCCCCAACCAGACTGGGGTGCAATGTTGAGCCAGGGAAGGCAGCATATCCACACATCTCCTCACCTTACAATGTTCCCTGGGCTGGCAATAATGGTCCTTGTGCTTGCTTTTAATATGCTGGGGGATGGTTTGCGGGATGCCCTTGACCCCAGACTTCGTAAATAAAGGAAGTTGTTTAAAAAGGTTCAAATTGCTTTTTAGAGATATCGATAATTAATTTTGTTGGTACTGTTTTCCTTACCCTGGATTACCCTTGCTTGGGGTTTTCAGGGTTTTCTTTTTTACATAAGTTCATTAAAAAAACAACCCCTTCGTCTCCTGGAATTAGACGGTGGAGCAATTTTCCCAGGAAAGAAGAGGCTGGAAAAGAATTTTTCGGACTTAAATATTTTTAGAAAAATCGGGTAAAATGGGAAGAGAAATTGAACTTGGTCTTTTGGCGTCGTGGTAAACCTTTTGTTTTGCTTTTTCCATTTCAATATCATCACTGGGATCGCGACCGGTATTATGATTGGGAAAAACAAGATTCTCAGCTCCTGAGGTAACCTGGACCCGGATCCTGTGGCCCCGGGGGAATCGGACTGCGATCTTTCCCATGGGGATATTATATTTGTAAACTTTTCCGGGGGTTAAAGCCCTGGGATTTTCGTAGGATTCCCGGAAGCGTGCTCTGATTAAACCTTCAACCAGGCGGATGGAGTTGCCTTTTTCGTCAACATCAGTTAATCTTACAACCCAGTCGGTATCAGGAGCACTGGTTGAGGCATAAAGTTCTGCTTCCAGGTAACCTGCCAGGATCATATCTCTGTCCAGAGGAGGGGAGGTAAAAACCAGGACATCGTCTCGAAGTTCCATTTCCCTGTAGTTTTCCGGAACATTCAGCTCATTTTCCGAGACATCAATAATGTGAGGAGCAGGATTTTGAGGATCAAAAGTGAAATGATCGGCGGGTTCATTACCCGGGAGTTGAGTAATCAATCGGCCATTTCCACCACTGGTTTTCGCATTACCTTCACTGGAAAGGTAAAACTTCTTTTGCTTTACTTTTGGAGGGGGCCAACCGCTGGTTTGCAACCATTTATTTTCATTAACCATATAGAATTCTGCTCGGGGTGCTTCTTCCACCCCGTTTTTTTGTCCTCTCAAAAAGCGTTCGAACCATTTAACATAGAGGGTTTCCAGGTCATAACGGACCGCATTGTTGCCAAACTTAATATTATGGATTTCCCGGGTGGTATTAAAAACGTGTTTCCAGGGACCCAGAATAAGTCGGGTTGGCATCGGATTGTTTTTTTGGCAAAGCTCCCAGGCCTGGCTTGTACCTATCCCATCATCATCGTACCAACCGGAGACAAAAAGAGCAGGGACTTTAATTTTTTCTTCATATTTAGTCCAGTCCGCTTTTTGCCAGTATTCATCGTTATGGGAATGGTCCATCCACTCCAGCCAGAAAGGGATGTCATGGCCTAAAGCTTTTCTGGGTATATCCCTGATCGGCCTTATTTTCAGCAACTCTGCCCAGTCTTCTCGCTGGGTTTTTGAATAATCATTTTGCCTGCCTGAAACCTGGAATGCCCAGGCCAGAATTCCCGACAGCATAGCCCCACCGCGCTGGGGGATATCGTTGAAAGGAGTTCCAGCAGTTACCAAGCTGATCAGGGCCTTGAGGTTGGGGTGGCCAGTTGCTGCAGCCAGCCATTGGACAGCCCCGCTGTAAGAAGCCCCTATCATTCCAATATTTCCATCACACCAGTCCTGTTCGGCCAGCCAGTTAAGGGTATCTTCTCCATCGTCTTTTTCGTTAATAAAAGGACTCCACCGGCCTTCCGAATCATCACGGCCCCTGGCATCCTGGATGACAAGGCCGTAACCACGGTCAACAAGGTAAAGGTGGGCGTTTCTTTGTTTTAAGCGGCCGTAGGGGGTGCGAATAAGTACGATGGGGACTGGCCCGCTCCTGGTGGCGGGTAGCCAGACATCAGTTGCTAATTTAACCTTATCTCGAAGAGTGACCATAAAAGAGCCCAGGTGCTCAATTCCCCTTTCGCCCTCAGGTAACTGGGGGTCTTTCCAGAGCTTAAGGGGGGTATAATCCTGGTAACCGTCTTTAACCAGAATACTGCAGCCGTAGAAATTGGTAAAAATATAGGCCACAGGAACATCATCTAATACAACAACATCTAAAGGATTGTCACTCCGGTCTGCCCAAATAACAGTTTTTTCCTGACTGTCAATAGAATTTTCCGGTTTGTAGTGCGCCCCCCAGCTTGTAATTAACTCATCCCCTTCCCAACTTATTTTGTCTAATTCCCTGGTTTTTTCAAGTATTCCCAAAAGGGGAACTTCATCGGGGGGAATATCATTATTCTCAAGTATTTTTTCCGGAGCCCATTTCAGTGTTTTAAAGTTTCTTATTTGAATATACCATTGCTCTTTTCCGATTACCTTGCACCATTTCAGTCCGTTTCTAAAAAGAATATATATTTGGTCGGACATTAGCACCACCCTTTCTCTAATTCAAAAACAGGAAAATTTCTAACCTTGTTGATAAAAAAACCAAAATTAAAGGCTTATTGGAAAAGTGGAAACTGAAATAGGGGTTTTAGAACACTACACATATTACAAGTTAATAAGTTAAAGAACTTGTGCCCGGATTCCTTTAAAGTAATATAATTACTTTGGGAAGAAGAAATTTTTACGAGAAGTGAAAGTATTCAAATCAGTTAGCTAAAGGAGAAAAAAGATAGGTTGCTCTAGTATATCCTACACCTGATCTTGGGTTATTTTTTGCGAGATTCGCAGGGGTAGTTGAATTGGAAGCTTAAAATTTTTCTGGAAGATTACTTGGCAATGAAGGCAATGGTTTTCCTGAATTATATCTTCATTTTGTTAATGACTTGGAAAAAGTTGCAGGGGATGAAGATTGGAAATGGAGTAAGATTTGGTCAGTATAGGAAGGGCTAAAGGTAACCCTTGAAAACATAACTGGACTTTTGAGCTCCCGAATAAGGAGGAAAAAGGGAAGACAATTATGAAAAGATTAAACCCGAAGATATATATAGGCCCATAAAAGACAAAGCCTAAGATTTTGATTATTTCATAACCAGGGGGTTAAGTATATTTTCGACCGGTTTTTTAGAAAAAAAAGGAACCCCCAAACATTAAACCACCCCGGAATATTTTTCATTAGGAAAGGACAATAAAAATTAACTGAAAATTATGAAATTTAAAGAGGTAAAACTATGCCGGTAGTTGAATTTTTATTTAGAAAATAAAAATGAAGAGGAGGGCTCCTAATGAGTTGGATTAAAGCAATTTCCTTTTTTATTATAGCTTTCCTGTTATTTTTTTTAGTCGGTTGTGGGGGTTTTGATTCAGGCAAGAAAACTTTTTCCTTTAATATAAATATTATCGGAGAAGGTGAAGTTGAAGTTATTGATGTTGTTGAACCAAAAACAGAGGAGTATAAAAAGGATTCTGTTATTTTTTTGCGGGCGGAACCAAGTGAAGGATGGGAATTTATCAACTGGAGTGGAGATGGTGATGGAACCAGCCCCGCAATTTCTGTAACTCTCGACAGAGACAAGGAAATAATAGCAGAATTTGATTTTGATAGAGATGGAGAATTTGCGGGAGGGAATGGATCAGGAAATGAACCATTCCTCGTGGGAAATGAAGAGCAATTAAATAACGTTAGAAACAATCTCTCTGCAAATTTCAAACAGATTGCTCATATTGACTTAACTGCTTTCAGCGGAGGTTTAGGGTGGAAGCCAATCGGAGATGGGGATAACCCTTTTTCAGGAACTTACGATGGCAATGGTTTTACCATAACCAACCTTAAAATTGAACGGACTGTCCACACGACTCCTGATAATAGTAATATAGGGTTATTCGGGTATTCGGGAGAAGATTCTAAACTGATAGGGATTGTTCTTGAGGGGGTCAATATTAAGGGACATTCATGTGTGGGGGCGATTGCTGGAAGAGGAAATGGAACCATAGAAAATTGTCTTGTTTCTGGAATGGTAGTTGCAGATGGGTATTGGGCGGGGGGGATTATTGGATTAAACGAGGGAATAATTAAATTATGCAGGGCTGATGTAGAATCAAAATCAAACTATTATTTTGCTGGAGGGCTAGCTGGGGAGAACCAAGGAGAAATAAAACTCAGTTATGCAATTGGAACAGTAGAAGTAGCTGTTAATAATGCGGGGGGATTGGTGAGCAGAAATTATGGGGAAATTGAAAACTCCTATTCCAGAGGGAGTGTTTTAGGGAAAAATTTTCTGGGAGGTCTTGTGGGTTATAATTTGGGGACTATAAAAAATTCTTTTTCAACAGGGACGGTTAAATTAATATCAGGAGATGGACCCCATTTGGGTGGTTTGGTGGGATCAAATTCGGTAGAAGCAGAAATAATTTCCAGCTATTGGGATAAGTTAGCATCAGAAATGGAAAACTCTGATGGAGGTGAAGGAAGAACAACTCCGCAATTGCAAAAAGGTACTCCAGGGGCTTATATTACCCCTGAAGGTTTGGCAGATACAGGTGAGGATTCGAATAATCTTATGTACATGGACTGGGACATTACAATATGGGATTTTGGAGGGGACCAGGATTACCCATCCTTGCATGGGCCTGAGAGTTAAAAAATTAGAAGGGAAAATGGGTGTTTTTGAAGTAATTTAAAAAACCTGTTCTCATGGGAAACGCCAAATTTATTTTAAATTTGGATTGAAAAAGGACTGAGCCTCTTAGCAAAATTAGAAGAAATTGGGAAGTCAGAAGATATAAATCTTGGAAATTTAAGAAAGGCTTCAAATGATTTGCAAATGGAAGTTATTTCAGATGGCAAACTTCTTTATTGTAGAGATAAGAATAAGCTGGAAGATTTTAAGGAAATGGTTATCAAAGTTTATTGTGATTTTGAGACGGATTTAAGGAATTTTTACAAGGATTATGATGAAGGGTTAAGGGAGGAATTTCTTTAATGGTAGAAAAAGAAAAACTCCGCCAGAAAATTTAACTCATCAGGGTAGAAAAAGTAAAATAGAGAAACTAAAAGAGCTAACTTTTGAAGAATTTAAGGAAAATGATTTTTATGAGGCTGCTGCAACAAGGGCTATACAGGTTATGGTCGAGGCAGTTCTTGATATCTGTGCTCATATAATTGCCCGAGAAGGCTGGGGAACTCCCAAAACATACCTGGAAACAATTCAGATTGCTACAAAAAATGGGCTTATTTCCAGGGAAAAAGAAGAAGATTTTAAAAACATGGCAAAGTTCAGTAACAGAGTGGTCCATCTTTATGATCAACTTAACCCTGAAGAAATATACAGGATCTTAAAGGACAAAACCTCAGACTTTGATTATTTTATTAGCCAGGTGGTAAAAGAATATTTTTGACCGGATTTTTTATAAAGATAATAGTTTTCCTTCAATAAAACATTAGTTTCAGGAGAAAAATCAAAAAATTACCCATTTGGGTGATTTTTTTTGTTTCAGATTGTGCTAAGTTAAAAGAGGAAAATTTCGCAAGGCATTTAAAAGCTTGTCTTTTTTACACGAAGGAGAATAGAAAAACAAAAAGGTTTTCAAAAAATCCGAGTAAGGGGGAGAAATATTGAAAACAATTAGCCTAAGCAGGAAAAATATCCAGGTTATTTTGGTTGCTCTTACATTTTGTCTGGGGTTTTTCTTTACAGGATGTGACGGGACAGTAGAATTGAAAACTTACAATATTTCTGGAGAAATAGTAACAGGCGAAGGCGTTGGGATTGAAGGAGTGTCTCTTCATTTTGAAAATGGTTTTGAAACGGTTACAACGGATGAAGATGGGAAGTGGACTAAGAGCGGGTTAGTAGGGACTGTTACAATTACCCCCGTAAAAGCGGACTGGACCTTTGACCCTGTGAGTCAAGACGTGGAAAATGAAAGTAATAAGGTTAATTTTGTTGGGACCGAACAAGAGGTGACTTATTCAGTATCGGGAACTATTGAGGACAAAACCGGAGCAGGCATTGAGGGAGTTAAAATTTCCTTTAGCGGGGACCTGAACCCCGTTTTTACAGAAAGTGATGGAACATGGGTTCAAACCGATTTAGTAGGCACGGTTACTATAACCCCGGAAAAAGATGGATGGGTTTTTGATCCTCTTATTAAAGAAGTTTCTGGTGAAGACAATAGTGTTGATTTTTTGGGATTGGGTGAGTTTACCATCACAATTATGGTAGAGGGAGACGGTACAGTCACCCCAGAAGAAGGAGTTCATTTTTTTAAAGACGGAGATAAAGTAGTTTTTGAAGCCTTCGGTGGGACAGGGTGGGTTTTCAAGGAATGGCTTGGAGATTTTACGGGCAAAGATAATCCTGTAGAAATTGTTATTGAAAAAGATTTTGAAATAACTGCAGTGTTTGAAATAGGCCACGACGAAGAAACAGGTTTTGCAGGAGGAGATGGAACAGAGGAAAATCCTTTCCGGGTTGGAACCCCGGAGCAACTTAGCAATATCAGGGAAAATCTTGATGAAAACTTTTTGCAAATCGCTGATATTGATCTGGCTGATTACCTTTCAGAAAAAGCTTGGGATCCTATTGGTGGAGAATTTGATGGGAGCTTTGATGGAAATGGTTTTAAAATTAAGCATTTAGGAATTCCTGAAAATTTCAATTATTACAGAGGTTTATTTTATCATTTAGGAGAGAACGCAATTATAAAAAATATTGCACTAGAAGATATAAATTTAAATGGTTATCTTGTAGTAGGAGGAATTGCCGGAAGGAATTATGGGAAAATAACGGGGAGCTATGTTACTGGGGAAATTTATGGATGGCATCCCCTGGGTGGTCTGGTTGGAGAGAATTTTGGGGAAATTAAAGATTGTTATACGGATGTTTCTATCAATGGTGCGGGTGAAGCTGGAGGGCTGGTGGGGATTAATAAAAGGGGAGGGATAATTTCAGGTAGTTTTTCTTTAGGATCATTGGATATAAGTGGGCATTTTGTAGGAGGACTTGTGGGGCAAAATTCGGGAGAAATCAGGAACAGTTTTACCGAAGGCGATGTAAAAGGGAATGAAAGGGTTGGGGGCCTTGTTGGAGATAATCCCCATTTTCCTGGGTATGATCCCGGTTTAATAAAAAACTCTTATTCTATTGGAGAGGTTACTGGAAATAACCAGGTAGGGGGTTTGGTTGGTTCGGGAAATGGAATTGTAACAAATAGCTATTGGGATATTGTTAAATCTAAACAGGAAATATCAGCTGGTGGAGAGGGCAGAACAACACTCCAGATGCAGGTGGGAGTTCCTGGAGAATATATTAAACCCGCTGGAACTGTTGATGAAGAAGAAAAGGAAGAGAACTTAATGTACTATGAATGGGATTATATGATTTGGGATTTTGGGACTTCAAATGATTTCCCCTGGTTAAAGTGGGAGAACTGGTAAGTTTGATTTAAAAAAACCAAAGTAGGTAATGGGAAAGTAAAAGACCCCAGCCCTTTTTCAAGGGGGCTGGGGTTTTTAAATGATAGGTGACCTCCTACTCGCTTAATTTAGAGGCTTTGGAGGAAAAAGTCAAGAGAAACTTAACTAGAATTTTCTCTGTAGAAATTTTCATAATTTAAATTCCTATTTCCCGAAGGAAAATATAATAGTCTTTCTGGATTGGGAAAAGACGCCTTTGGTAGATTTTACTTTTCCCGTGAAGACTTCAACAGGGATCAAATATTTTCTAATTATGTTTTTTATTTCCCTTGATGGGGAGTATTTGGTTTTGCACTTCAACTATTTAAAGAAAATAGAAAAGCATGACAAGTTATTTATTGGGTATGTTTTTAACCATAGGGTATAGAAATTCAAACCGGTTCACAAAAAAAGAGCAAAATTAAAACTACCGCCCCTAACCGGGCGGTTTTTGCAGTTGCTATATGGGAAATAGGGGACCTATTATTAAAGGAAGGACAGCAGAAATCATTTGACATTTTACCTGCCTAAAGGAAAATGCTCCTAAAAAGAGAATTATTTAAATACAATATTGCTGATAAAAATGCATTAGGTTGGTAATGGCTTTTAGTATTGCATAAAACCAATGGAATGATCATTGTTATCAGGGAAGGTGATGCCCCGAAAAATAGCTGATAGTATTAAAGAGATAACAAAATAAAAAAGAAAGAAGGAAGATAATTGAAAAAATATTATCCGGTAATATTATTTTTAATACTTTCAGTGGTAGCTTTTTCAATTTCGGGTTGTGATTCAACCTCGAGCACCGGAAAACTTGAACATAGCATTTTTGTTAATATTGAACCGGAAAATGCAGGGACGGTAGAGGTAAT
>SKTZ01000105.1 GCA_007122335.1 Bacillota bacterium | reverse complement strand
TCCTTTGCTGGAAAGGGTCCGGGTAATTGCTGCAGTAAGGGTGGTTTTTCCGTGGTCGATGTGTCCGATGGTTCCCACATTAACGTGCGGTTTCTTTCTTTCAAACTTAGCTTTGGCCATAAATTTACTCCTCCTTGCTAAATTGGATTAAGTTTTAATAATATCTTTAGCAATATTGGGCGGAACTTCAGCATAATGGGAGAATTGCATAACGTAGGTTGCCCGCCCCTGGGTTTTCGACCTGAGATCAGTCGCATACCCAAACATTTCTGCCAGTGGAACATTGGCCTTTACAACTCGAGCCGCAGCCCGGGAAGTCATCCCTTCGATTCTCCCCCGGCGGCCGTTCAGGTCACCCATAACATCTCCCATGTATTCTTCTGGGGTAATTACTTCCACCTTCATAATTGGTTCTAAAAGAACCGGGCTTGCTTTTTTCGCTGCTTCTTTAAAAGCCATTGAACCAGCAATTTTAAACGCCATTTCTGAAGAGTCTACCTCGTGAAAGGATCCGTCAACAAGAATTGCTTTGAGATCAACCATAGGATAGCCAGCGTAAACTCCAGTATCCAGGGCTTCCTTCATCCCCGCTTCAACTGAAGGGATAAATTCTTTGGGAATTGTTCCCCCAACAATCTTGTCTTCAAAGACAAAACCTTCGCCACTGGGCAGGGGTTCCATATCAATTTTGACATGGCCATACTGGCCGCGCCCGCCGGACTGGCGGACAAATTTGCCTTCTACTCCACGAACTTCTTCCTTAATAGTTTCCCGGTAAGCTACCTGTGGACGACCTATATTTGCGCCAACATTGAACTCCCTGAGCATCCGGTCGACAATAATCTCCAGGTGCAGTTCTCCCATACCAGAAATAATGGTCTGGCCTGTTTCTTCATCAATTTTAACCTTGAAGGTAGGATCCTCGCTGGCCAGCCTCTCGAGAGCAAGAGATAACTTGTCCTGGTCCGCTTTGGTTTTTGGTTCAATAGCTACAGAGATAACTGGGTCGGGAAATTCCATTGTTTCCAGCAAAATCTGGTCATTCTGTTCACAGAGTGTATCGCCTGTGCTCGTATTTTTCAAACCAACCCCTGCAGAGATATCTCCGGGGAGAACCACTTTTCTCTCTTCCCGGTGATTGGCATGCATCTGCAAAATTCTTCCAACCCTTTCTTTTTTGCCGGTATTTACGTTATAAACGTATGAACCAGCAGAAAAGGTCCCGGAATAAACCCGGAAAAATACCAGGTTCCCCACGTAGGGATCGGTCATTACCTTGAAAGCCAGGGCGGAAAAAGGTTCATCCTCATCAGCATGCCGGATCAATTCTTCCCCGGTATCCGGATCAATACCTCGAACCGGTGGAACATCTTCGGGAGAAGGTAAATACTCGATTACCGCATCCAAAAGGGGCTGAACTCCCTTGTTTTTGAAAGAAGAACCACAAAGCACTGGAATTACCTGAACATTGAGAGATGCCTTGCGTAATGCAGCTTTTAGCTCGTCTTCAGTAATTTCTGCTTCATCAAGGTACTTCATCATGATGCTATCATCGGTTTCAGCCACTGCTTCAATCAGTTTATCTCGGAATTCCTGGGCTTTCAGCTGATATTCTTCAGGTATTTCTTCCCACCCAAACTTGCTCCCCATTTCGTCATAATACATTAAGGCCTTCATGTGGACCAGGTCTATAATTCCACGAAACTTATCTTCTTCACCAAGGGGAATCTGAATGGGTATAGCATTTGCACCAAGGCGTTCCCTCATCATATCTACGGTCCCGAAAAAGTCAGCTCCAACCCGATCCATTTTATTAACAAACCCAATCCGGGGAATTTTATAGCGATCGGCCTGGCGCCAAACGGTTTCCGACTGTGGCTCAACACCGCCAACACTGCAGAAAAGTGCAATAGCTCCATCAAGGACCCGCAGGCACCTTTCTACTTCAAC
The DNA here is from genome assembly GCA_007122335.1 of Bacillota bacterium. Taxonomy (GTDB): domain Bacteria; phylum Bacillota; class Halanaerobiia; order B1SED10-174; family B1SED10-174; genus T1SED10-26. The sequence continues at coordinate 12,048 of SKTZ01000105.1, read as the reverse complement.
AGTAAAGTCCACATGTCCGGGTGTATCTATAATGTTAACCTGATAATCTCTCCATAAACAGGTGGTTGCAGCCGAGGTAATGGTAATGCCCCGTTCCTGCTCCTGTTCCATCCAGTCCATAACTGCAGCTCCATCGTGAACTTCCCCCATTTTATGGACCTTTCCGGTATAGAAAAGGATGCGTTCTGTAGTTGTAGTTTTTCCTGCATCAATATGGGCCATGATCCCGATATTGCGCAACTTTTTAAATTTTCCTGGGGACATGCCCAAAACCTCCTTTAATTCATCCCTACCAACGGTAATGCGCAAACAGCTTGTTTGCTTCAGCCATCCTATGCACGTCTTCTTTCTTTTTAACAGCGGTTCCCTCACCACGGTAGGCATCAATAATTTCATTAGCAAGTCTGTCTTCCATTCTTCGTTCTCCCCTGTTGCGGGCAGCCTGGATAATCCAGCGCAGTCCCAGAGCAAATCGCCTGTTGGGAGTAACCTCTACAGGAACCTGGTAGGTAGAACCGCCAACCCGACGGGAACGAACTTCCAGGACCGGCATTGCATTCTTGAGAGCAGTCTCAAAAACTTCAACCGGATCTTCCTGGGTTTTCTCTTCTATAATTTTTAAAGCACCATAGAAAATCTTTTCTCCCAGCTGCTTTTTGCCATCCCACATTACATAATTAATTGCTTTGGAAATCAGATCATTGTTGTACAGGGGATCGGCTTCGCGCTCTCTTTTGGGAGCTCTTCCTTTTCTGGCCATACTTTCCCCCCCTTACTATTTTTTGGGTCTCTTCGTTCCGTACTTGGAACGACCACGCCGTCTATCTTCGACTCCGGCGGTATCTAATGCTCCACGGACAATATGGTAACGGACTCCAGGAAGGTCCTTAACTCGCCCTCCGCGAACCAGTACTACCGAGTGTTCCTGCAGATTGTGTCCTTCTCCAGGAATATATGCAGTTACTTCATAACCATTGGTCAAACGAACCCGAGCCACCTTGCGCAGAGCCGAGTTAGGCTTTTTCGGGGTTGCCGTGGAAACCCGAACACAAACCCCTCTTTTCTGAGGTGACCCCTGTAAGGCCGGTGCCTTTTCCTTTTTTCTTCCTGCTTTCCGTCCCTTGCGAATTAATTGGTTGATTGTGGGCAAAAATTCCACCTCCTTTGCAAAAAATTGACCCCCCCTGCAGGGCAAGAGGGGTCATACCAAGGGTCTTCCCTTTGCCTGGGGTTTTTAAGCCCATCTCCAAAGTCTATTTGGAGAATTCACTTGTATCGATTAAAGCAGCGGTTGCAGAACCTACATCAATTCCGCACGCCTCTCCAAGAAACGTTTTTCTCTCAACCATCTCCAGAGGAATTTCCTGATGTTCAGAGGCTTCTTGGATTTGTTCTTTAATATGCTGGTCGGCATCCTCAGCCAGGTAAACTTTCAAGGCCTGACCGGCTTTTATCGCCTTCAGGGTTTCCTTAAAGCCAACTACTCTTGCCTGTTTCTTTCTTAGCTGGCTCATCATCGTAATTCCCCCTTTTAAGACACCTTTTGTATTTTATCATTATTGCCCTACCCTGTCAACTATCTCCTGCGGGTGTTTCTACTTCTTCCTCAATTTCTTCAATTTTTTCTTCAAGCTCTTCTTCGGGAATCGAGAGGTCAATATCCCGGTAACGCCGCATTCCAGTTCCAGCAGGAATTAACTGCCCGATAATAACGTTTTCTTTGAGGCCTAACAGGGGATCTATTCTACCCTTCATTGCTGCTTCGGTAAGCACTCGAGTGGTTTCCTGGAAAGAAGCAGCGGAGAGGAAACTGTCAGTAGCAAGAGATGCTTTAGTGATTCCTAAGAGTTCGGGTTCGGCTGTTGCCGGTTCCAGATCTTCCTCCAGAACGGCCTTGTTTGCTTCTTCGAATTCAAAAATATCAACCAGACTACCAGGCAGGAGATCAGTGTCTCCAGGTTCCTTGACTTTTACCTTGCGCAGCATCTGGCGAACCACAACTTCGACATGTTTATCGTTAATTTCCACACCCTGCGAGAGGTAAACCCGCTGAACCTCTTCAAGTAGGTAGCGCTGGACGGCTCGGAAACCTTTGATTTTCAAAATATCCTGCGGATCGATTGGCCCACCGGTAATTCTATCTCCTGCTTCAACATACTGGTTATCTTCCACCCGAACCTGGGACCCGTAGGGAATAGTATAGGTTTTTTTGCGGCCGTCATCACTGGTTACTATTACTCTATTGCTTGTTTTTTTCTTGAGTACCTTGACCTGGCCAGACAGCTCACTGATAATTGCCTGCCCTTTAGGTGTTCTTGCTTCAAAAAGTTCTTCAACCCGGGGCAGACCCTGGGTAATGTCATCTCCGGCAACTCCTCCAGTGTGGAAAGTTCTCATGGTAAGCTGAGTACCGGGTTCCCCAATTGACTGGGCCGCGATAATACCTATTGACTCTCCAACATCCACGGGACGTCCAGTTGCCAGGTTTCTGCCATAACACTTGCGACAGACCCCGAAGCGGGAACGACAGGTCAGAACCGATCTGATATAGACACGTTCAACACCCTTATCATTAATTTCCTGCGCTTTTGCTTCTTCAATTAATTGGCCTGCCGAAGCGAGGATTTCGCCGGTTTGAGGATCAAGTACGTCCCGAGCAATAACCCTGCCCAGAACTCGGGCTCCGATATCTTCAATTACATCTTCTTCGGTATCAATTGTTTCAGCCCAGATTCCTTCTTCCGTTCCACAATCGTCTTCCCGGACAATTACATCCTGGGAAACATCAACCAAACGTCTGGTCAGGTAGCCCGAGTCAGCGGTCCTTAAGGCGGTATCTGCAAGGCCCTTTCTCGCACCGTGGGTGGAGATAAAGTATTCTAACACCGTAAGACCTTCCCGGAAATTAGCCTTAATGGGGAGGTCAATAATCTGTCCGGAAGGGTCAGCCATTAAACCCCGCATACCTGCAAGCTGAGCTGTTTGAGATTCATTACCCCTTGCCCCTGACTTAGTAATCAGGTTAATGGAGTTAAACTCGCTCATTTCTTCGTTCATTGCTTTAGTAACATCTACTTTAGCCTTATTCCAGATACTGATAACTTTTTTATATCTCTCATTACGTGTGATAGAACCCCGACGGTAGTGTTCTTCGGTCTGGGCAACTTCTTCATCCGCGTGATGAAGTATATCTGTTTTTGCCAGCGGGGTTTCCACATCGGTAATTCCAATGGTAATCCCTGAACTTGTTGCATAGGAATATCCAAGTTTTTTAATTTTATCCAGAGTATCAGCAGTTTTTACGTTCCCGGATTTACGGAAACATTCTCCGACCAAACTACTAAGAGTTTTTTTATCAAAGGTTTTGTTAACAAAAGACATTTCTTCAGGTAAAACATCGTTAAAAATTACCCGTCCAGCCGTTGTTTCAATAATTTCACCTTTAACCCGGACTTTGATCAGGGCATGCAGGGAAATACTCTGGGCTTCATAAGCCCTGATGACTTCATTGGGGCCGGTAAAGATCTTGCCTTCTCCTTTTGCTCCCTTGCGGGCCATTGTCAGGTAATAGGCCCCCAAAACCATATCCTGGGTCGGAACAACAATTGCTCTTCCATTCTGAGGCGAAAGAAGGTTATAAGTTGACAGCATCAGGAGACGCGCTTCAGCCTGGGCTTCTGCAGAAAGTGGGACGTGAACGGCCATCTGGTCACCGTCAAAGTCCGCGTTATAAGCGGTGCAGACTAAGGGGTGAATTTTAATAGCTTTTCCTTCCACCAGGACAGGCTCAAAAGCCTGAATTCCCAGGCGGTGTAGGGTAGGAGCCCTGTTCAATAATACAGGGTGTTCTTTGATAACATCTTCCAGGATACCCCACACATCTTTTTCAACTTTTTCTACCATTTTTTTAGCACTCTTAATATTATGGGCCTTACCCTCATCAACAAGGCGTTTCATCACAAACGGCTTGAAAAGCTCCAGGGCCATTTCCTTGGGCAAACCACACTGGTGGAGTTCCAGGTCGGGGCCAACAACAATAACACTCCGGCCAGAATAATCCACTCTTTTTCCAAGGAGATTCTGGCGGAAACGACCTTGCTTTCCTTTAAGCATGTCGCTCAGGGATTTTAAAGGCCTGTTGCCTGCACCTGTAACAGGTCGACCCCGCCGCCCATTATCTATCAGGGCGTCAACAGCCTCCTGCAGCATTCTTTTTTCGTTCCGAATAATAATTTCTGGGGCTTGTAAATCTAATAATCTTTTAAGCCGGTTATTGCGGTTAATTACCCGGCGGTATAAATCGTTGAGGTCGGAAGTTGCAAATCTTCCCCCGTCAAGTTGAACCATTGGCCTTAAATCAGGAGGAATAACAGGGATCACATCCAGAACCAGCCATTCCGGGCGATTACCGGATTTTCGAAGGCCTTCCAGGACTTCCAGGCGACGAACTGCCCTTTTTCTCCTCTGTCCTGAAGCATCCCGGATTTCCTGGCGCATTTCCTTAATATCTCCCTCAATATCCATATTGCGGAGAATTTCTTTTATGGCTTCCGCTCCCATTCCCGCCCGGAAATCTTTGCCGTACTTATTTTCTGCTTCCCGGTATTCTCTTTCGGAGAGGAGTTGTTTTTCTCCCAGGGGAGTTTCCCCGGGATCAATAACTATATAGGAAACGAAATAGATAACTTTTTCCAGAGCACGGGGAGACATGTCTAAAAGCAATCCCAAACGGCTGGGAATTCCCTTGAAAAACCAGATGTGGGAACAGGGCGCGGCAAGTTCAATATGGCCCATTCTTTCCCGGCGAACTTTGGATCTGGTTACTTCAACTCCACACCGATCACAGACAACTCCCTTGTAACGAACTCTCTTGTATTTTCCGCAATGGCATTCCCAGTCCTTTTGTGGACCAAAAATCTTCTCGCAGAAAAGCCCTTCTTTTTCAGGTTTCAGAGTTCGGTAGTTAATGGTCTCCGGTTTCTTAACCTCACCGCTCGACCAGGCCCGGATCTGTTCCGGTGAGGCCAGGGCGATTTTTATTGAATCAAAATTATTAAAATCTAACACTGATCCCGCCCCCTTATAATGGATCTCGGCTTGAGAAATTTAACTTTTCTCATCCTTTTCCTCCTGTTCTACCTCGGCACCATCCAAACCTAAACGGTGGGCTGCATCATCCATATCCTCGTTTTCCAATTCAATATCCAGTTCTTTTTCTTCTTCGTTGAAGATACGGGCATCGAGGCCAATACTCTGCATTTCCTTGACCAGAACCTTGAAGGATTCAGGAATTCCCGGTTCGGGAACATTTTCCCCTTTAACAATAGCTTCATAGGTCTTAACCCGACCAACAACATCATCACTTTTTACCGTGAGCATTTCCTGCAGAGTATAGGCTGCACCGTAACCTTCCAGAGCCCAAACTTCCATTTCCCCAAATCTCTGCCCACCAAACTGGGCTTTCCCGCCCAGGGGCTGTTGGGTTACCAGGGAGTAGGGGCCAGTAGAACGGGCGTGGATTTTATCTTCTACCAGATGATGCAATTTCAGGATATACATTTGTCCTACAGCTACCCGGCGATCAAAAGGTTTTCCTGTCCTTCCATCGTATAGAACAGTTTTTCCATCCCTATCAAAACTGGCTCTTTCTAAAAGCTCCATAATTTCATCTTCTGTGGCCCCGTTAAATACGGGAGTTTCAACGTGAATTCCCAGGGCTTTTGCTGCAAGTCCCAGGTGTGTTTCCAGGACCTGCCCCAGGTTCATCCTGGAAGGAACTCCCAGGGGATTTAAAACTAGCTCAACAGGCGTTCCATCAGGCATAAAAGGCATATCTTCCTCGGGCAAAATCCTTGAAATTACACCTTTATTCCCGTGCCTTCCTGCTATTTTATCACCAACAGAAATTTTCCTCTTCTTGGCAATATATACCCGGACCAGTTCATTAACTCCGGGTTTTAATTCATCTCCGTTTTCCCGGCTGAACACCTTTACCTCGACCACAATCCCCGATTCTCCATGAGGAACCTTGAGAGAAGTATCGCGGACCTCCCGAGCTTTTTCTCCAAATATCGCCCGGAGTAATCTTTCCTCAGCCGATAACTCGGTTTCCCCTTTCGGGGTTACCTTACCAACCAGAATATCTCCCGGCTTCACTTCGGCTCCAACCCGGATAATTCCCCGGTCATCAAGGTCTTTCAGGGCATCTTCACCCACGTTGGGAATATCCCGGGTAATCTCTTCGGGGCCAAGTTTGGTGTCCCTGGCTTCAGCTTCGTGTTCTTCTATATGAATCGAAGTAAAAGCATCTTCTTTTACCAGTCTTTCGCTTATCAGGACAGCGTCCTCGTAATTATAGCCTTCCCAAGGTAAAAAGGCAATCAGGGTATTGCGTCCCAGGGCCAGTTCGCCTCCCTCCATTGCTGGACCATCGGCGATAACCTGCCCTTCGTCAACTTCCTGTCCCCTTTTAACGATTGGCTTGTGGTTAAAACAGCTTCCCTGGTTGGAGCGCATAAATTTGCTGAGTTTATAAACTCTTTCCTGTCCACTTTTTTCTTCAATAGTAATTGTTTCAGCAGTAACCTTTTTAACCACTCCTGGAGCTTCGGCAACAATACAAACACCAGAGTCTTTTGCGGCGCGGTGTTCAACACCGGTTCCAACGAGTGGTGCTTCAGCCTTTAGCAGGGGAACTGCCTGCCGCTGCATGTTGGCACCCATCAATGCACGTGGCCCATCGTCGTGTTCTAAGAAGGGGATCAGTGAAGCAGCAACCCCAACGATCTGCTTGGGTGAGACGTCCATATATTCAACTTTTTCTGGAGCAACCTGCAAAACCTCATCCTGATAACGGCAGGAAACTTTCTGATGTAGCAGGTTCCCTTCCTCATCAAAAGGCTCATTGGCCTGGGCCACAATAAATTCGTCTTCCTCATCCGCAGTCAAGAATACAATCTCCTTAGTTACCTGCCCATCAACCACTTTTCTATAAGGAGTCTGGATAAAACCAAACTTGTTGGTCTGGGCATAGGTGCAAAAATAGCCAATAAGGCCGATATTTGGTCCTTCAGGAGTTTCAATGGGACAGATCCGACCATAGTGAGAATGGTGAACGTCGCGAACTTCAAACCCCGCTCTTTCCCGGCTCAATCCTCCCGGCCCCAGAGCAGACAATCTCCTCTTATGGGTTAACTCGCCAATTGGGTTGGTCTGGTCCATAAACTGAGAAAGCTGGGAACTGCCAAAAAACTCTTTTATCGATGCAACAACTGGCCTGGTATTGATCAAGGCCTGAGGAGTAATAACATCAATGTCCTGGATGGTCATTCTTTCTCTGACCACTCTCTCCATTCGAGAAAGTCCAATCCTGAATTGATTTTGTAATAACTCGCCGACAGTTTTCAAACGCCGGTTACCCAGATGGTCGATATCATCAATCCGGTGCTTTTCTTTACCCAAAACCAGATTAATAAGGTATATAACCGTTCCAACTATATCATCTTTGGTCAGACACCTGGTCTTTTCGTCAACATCCAGTTTCAACTTCTTGTTCATTTTATAGCGGCCTACAGGTGCCAGGTCATATCTTTTCTCGTCAAAGAATAGTGAATTCAGAAGGGTTTGAGCATTTTCTACAGAAGGAGGTTCTCCGGGCCGCAATTTCTTGTACAGCTCAATTAGAGCCTCCTCTTGAGACTCTGTATTATCTTTTTCAATTGTATTGTGCACCACTTCATGGTCACCTAAAAGGTCAACTAAATCTTCGTTGGTGCTATACCCGAGGGCTCGGAACAAAACTGTGGCTGGCGTTTTCCTGGTTCGGTCAACTCTTACCGCTAAAACATCTTTTTTATCCAGCTCAAACTCGATCCAGGCTCCCCTGTTGGGAATAATCGAAGCTGTAAAAAGCTCTTTACCCTCCTTGGTTCGTTCCTGGTTAAAGTATACCCCAGAAGAACGGACCAATTGGTTTACAACCACTCGCTCCGCGCCGTTAATAATAAAGGTACCTTTTTCCGTCATTAACGGGAACTCACCCATAAAGACGTCCTGTTCTTTAACCTCGCCAGTTTCTTTGTTGATCAAGCGCACTCTAACCTTAAGGGGCGCTCCGTAAGTTACATCACGGTCCTTACATTCTTCAACAGAATATTTGGTTTCCCCCAGGCTGTAATCGGTAAATTCTAAAACAAGGTTGTCTGAAAAATCTTGGATCGGAGATATTTCATCGAATATCTCCTTTAAGCCTTCTTCTAAAAACCACTGATAGGAATCAATCTGAGTTTTAATTAAAAAAGGAATTTCCATTTGCTCAGTGATTTTAGCGAAACTAAGGCGTTCTCTAACATGACCCCGTTCTGTGGCAGTCACTTAAACACCCCCCGCAGGATTAAGGAAAATATGCTCTCCCTTACTGATGACAATTAATAATATTACCATAACCAAGGGGTGGTGTCAAGATAAACTCGACTATTTTTGCTGGGGATAAAAATAATTTTCTCTGCCCGAAAACAAAAAAGGGGGAGAAAATCCCCCTTTTTTTACTTGAGCTCAACAGTGGCGCCGGCTTCTTCCAGTTTCTCTTTAATTTTTTCAGCTTCTTCCTTTTCAACGCCTTCACGAACAGCCTTGGGTGCTTCGTCAACCAGGGCTTTTGCTTCTTTAAGGCCCAGGTCGGTAAGTTCGCGGACAACCTTGATAACGTTGATTTTCTTGTCGCCAGCAGCAGTAATTACAACATCAAATTCGGTTTGCTCTTCTTCTGCGGCAGCTTCAGCAGCTGCAGGAGCGGCTGCGGCTGCGGGAGCAGCAGCACTAACACCAAATTTCTCTTCCAGAGCTTCTACCAGTTCAGCCAGTTCCAACACGGTCATTTCTTCGATAGCCTTCATAATTTCTTCCTTATTCAATGAAAACACCTCCAGATTTTATTCAGCTTTTTCTTCTTTAATCGCATTCAGACAGTATAAGAATTTGCGGGGGATACCCGCCAGAACAAAGGCAAATCCAGAAATCGGAGCCTTCATACTACCAAATGCCTTGGCCAGCAATTCTTCCCTGGGTGGGATCTTAGCCAGCTGCCCAACTCTTTCCGGGCTTATCAGGTTTCCGGAAAGAATACCACCTTTAATCTCCAGTGCTTTGTTGTCTTTGGAAAAATCACTCAAGACCTTGGCAGGAGCAACAGGGTCCTCCTGACCAAAAGCAACTGCAGTCGGTCCAGTTAAGATTTCTTCCAGGTTTTCAATTTCAGCCTGACGTGATGCCAGTAAGGCCAGAGTATTTTTTACAACCTGGTATTCAATACCTTCTTCCCGGAGTTTATCCCGAAGCTTATTTATTTGAGCAACATTCAAACCCCGGTAATCGGTAAAAATCAAACTCTGGGCACTTCCCATTTTTTTAGCAAGTTCCTGTACCTTCTGTTCCTTTTCCTTTCGGGCCAACTTAACACCTCCTTAAATGGAGAATAAAAAAACCTCCGGCAGACAGCGGAGGACACGAATTTCCCTTGAGAAATCCAATCCAGCCTCGGCGGGCCTATTGATTAAGCCACTAGGCACCCGCTGTCTACAGCCTTACTATTCAACTGTTAATTTTTTACTTTTCGACAAACGAAGTTACTTTTGCTGGATCAAGTTTAATACCAGGTCCCATAGTCGAAGAAATGGTTACTGACCTCAAATAACGGCCTTTTGCAGCAGCTGGCCGGGCTTTAATCAGTGCTTCCATTACCGCGAGGAAATTATCTGCCAGTTGATCATAAGAAAAAGAAACCTTCCCAACAGGAACGTGGATTATTGAGGTCTTATCTACCCGGTATTCAACCTTTCCTGCCTTGGCGTCCTGGACGGCCTGCTTGATATCAAAAGTTACAGTTCCAACCTTGGGGTTGGGCATAAGACCTTTGGGTCCCAAAACCCGGCCCAGTTTACCGACAACTTTCATCATATCAGGGGTAGCAATTGCAACATCAAAGTCCATCCAGCCACCCTGAATTTTTTCGGCCAGATCATCAGCTCCGACTTCGTCGGCTCCGGCTTCTTCTGCTTCTTTGGCCTTCTCTCCCTCAGCGAATACAACGACTCGGATATCTTTTCCGGTTCCATGGGGCAGAACTACAGCTCCCCGAACCTGCTGATCTGCATGCCGGGGATTAACACCGAGCTTGCAGGCCAATTCGACAGTTTCATCAAAGCTGGCGGAAGCAAGTTCTTTTACTTTTTCTAAACCTTCTTTGGGATCATAAAAGTTGTCCCGGTCTACTTCGGCCAGTGCGGCCCTATACTTTTTACCATTTTTACCCATATTAATACCTCCCTGTGGTTTTAGCGGATTTTAAAATCCTCCCACTAATCTTTAACGACCAGACCCATACTTCTCGCTGTCCCGGCTACCATTCGCATAGCCGATTCAATATCGGTGGTATTGAGGTCGGGCATTTTGATCTCAGCGATTTCTTTTACATCCTTGCGGCTTACCGTCCCAACCTTATTGGTCTTGGGTTCTCCAGAAGCAGTATCAATGCCTGCTGCTTTTTTCAACAGGATTGCTGCCGGAGGAGTTTTGGTAATAAAAGTGAAGGATCTATCGCCGAAGATTGTTATTTCCACGGGAATAATCATCCCCGCATTGTCGGCTGTTTTGGCGTTAAAAGCCTTGCAAAATTCCATGATATTTACTCCATGCTGACCCAGGGCGGGCCCAACGGGGGGTGCAGGAGTCGCCTTTCCGGCGGGAATCTGGAGTTTTACAAAACCGATTACCTTCTTACCCATCTCTTATCCACCTCCTCTCCAGCTTATACTTCTTCAATCTGATTGTATTCCAGTTCAATCGGAGTTTCCCGACCGAACATGGAAATTTTAACTTTAACCTTCCCCTTTTCAGGAAGGATGTTATCAACAACCCCAATCATATCAGCAAAAGGTCCGCCAATAACGCGGACATTCTGTCCGGGCGAGAACCCGATGTCAACTTTGGGTTTGCCAATTCCCATTTCTTTCATGATATCCTGGATTTCATCTTCCCGCAAAGGAACCGGCTTGGTTCCAGCGCTAACAAATCCTGTCACGCCAGGTGTATTGCGGACAATGTACCAGGAATCTTCACCCATAATCATCTCCACCAGGACATAACCGGGAAAGATCTTCTTGTGGGCAGTCTTTTTCTGCCCCTTTTTTATCTCGATCTTTTCCTCTGTAGGAACCAGGACATTAAAAATTTTGTTTTCCATGTCCGTAGCCTTAACCCTTTTTTCCAGGTTTACCTTAACCTTGTTTTCCTGGCCGGAATAGGTATGAACAACATACCAGGCTCTTTGCGAGCTATTTACTTCGTGGGCAACCAGTTCTCCCACCTCCTACCGAAGAATAATGGCAGAAATTATTCTGGAAAAAATTAGATCCACAACGCCGATAAAGGTGGCCACAATAAACACCGTTACCAGCACTACTGCCGTGTACGCCATCAGTTCTTTACGGTTGGGCCAGTTAACCTTCCGCAGTTCATTGCGAACTTCCCGCAAAAATCTTTTTGCCCGCGCGAACAAACTTGGCTTGGAATTACTTTTCTTATTTTGCTTGTTGGGCTGGGTTTGTTTATTCTGCTTAGCCATAATCTCACTCCCCCAATTCAGGGTATTTCTTACTTGGTTTCCCTGTGGCTGGTATGTTTACCACAGAAACGACAGTACTTCTTAATTTCAAGCCTGCCGGTAATATTCTTTTTATTTTTGGACGTATTGTAATTCCTGCGTTTGCATTCTGTACAAGCCAGGGTAATTATTTCACGCACCCTGTCCACCTCCTCAAAAAAAAAATCGCAGAAACCTTTCTTTTGCTTTGCGTTTATAAATTTATCATAATTCTAAAATAAAGTCAATACCGGAAAAAACAAGGCCCGTCCGTAAAGACGGGCCCCTGCTTTACTCTAATATTTCGGTAACAACTCCGGCGCCAACGGTACGGCCGCCTTCGCGGATTGCGAACCGAACTCCCTCTTCCATCGCTATGGGGGTGATCAGTTCTCCTGACATTTCTACGT